>NZ_JBHTXK010000050.1:0-1007 GCF_042791795.1 Leifsonia sp. NPDC056665 | reverse complement strand
GTCGCCGCCGGCCACATCCGCAGCACGTAATCCTCATACGGGGAGAAATCCACGGCCGAGAACAACTCATCCGCACGGACCGGTTTCTCCCCCGTGTCCAGGACAACAAGGTCCGCGTCGGCACCCACACCGATCCACCCCTTACCCGGCAACCCGAACCGCCGCGCCGCCGCCGTCGAGGTCAACTCGATAGCCCGCTCCATACTCATCCCACGCCCCACCACGAAATGACTCAGCACCAACGGCAGAAGCAACCCGATCCCCGGAAGACCCGCATTCCCATCCACCAGATCCGCCTTCGCCGCCGCCGGCCACACATTGTGATCAGAACCGAAGAAGTCGATCTCCCCCGCCAACACCGCCGCCGTCACCGCCTCCGCAAGCTCCGGACTGCGCAACGGCGGCGCCACCTTCCCCAACGCGCCGATCCCCGACGCCGTGCTCAAAATCGCATAATGCGGACACGACTCCAACATCGCCGCCGGATACCCCGACGCCCGCCGCACCCGAATCGCCTCCGGACTGGACACATGCACGATCGACGTCGGACACCCCGCCCGCTCCGCCAAATACAACGCCGTCCACGCCGCATCCCCCTCCGCCTCCACCGGCCGGGCACGCTCATACGCCTCCAACGTCGACATCCCCGCCAGCACCTCACGATGCATGCAGTGATCAACGATGTCCCCATCCTCGGCATGCACCAACGCCTGACCACCCACCGCCGCGATCGCCTCGAACGCACGCTGCATCTGCGCATGATCCAAACTGCCGATCCCGCCCAACGCCACCGCCTCCGCACCCCGATACGGCATGAACATCTTGAACGAACGAATACCCGCAGCCGCAGCAGCCGGCACCTCCGCCAGCTGACCCTCATTCATCACATAGCCGTGGAACAACATGTCGATCCGCGACTCCCGCCACGCCGCGCCCACCGCCTCCTCGAACGCCTCCAGCAACGACCCCTGCCCGAACTTCACATAGTTCAAAGCCGTCGTCACCCC
>NZ_JBHTXK010000049.1:0-1057 GCF_042791795.1 Leifsonia sp. NPDC056665 | reverse complement strand
TGTACTGACCTCGACCGTTGTTGATTCGGTCGATGGGTGTTTGGCCTCCGATGCCGAGGTGGGGTCTGTCTAGGTTGTAGTAGTCGAGCCAGGCTGGCAAGGCTGCTGCTCGTTGGGTGTTGGAGTCGTAGGGTCGGGCGTAGGCCCATTCGGTGGCGAGGGTGCGGTTCAGGCGCTCGACTTTGCCGTTGGTCCAGGGGCAATGCGGTTTGATGAATCGCTGACTGATGCCGTGTGCGGCGAGAGTGTTCTTGAACGCGGTTGAGCGTCGGTAGGCGAGCGCGTTGTCGCTGATGATGCGCTCGATGCGGACGCCGGTGGTGGCATAGAAGTCGATGGCGCGTTGCAGGAAGCCGGCCGCGGTGCTCCCGCGTTCGTTGTCGTGTATCTCGGCGTAGGCGAGCCGGGAGTGGTCGTCGATGGCGGTGTGGACGTAGTCGTAACCCAGCCCACGACCGCGGACTTCTTCGCTGCGGCCGTGTGCGCGCCAGCCGCCGCCGACGGGTATGCGGCCGAGCTTCTTCACGTCGATATGGAGCAAAGAGCCGGGGTGGTCGTGCTCGTAACGGTTCGCGCTGCGGCGAGTGGAGCGGATCAGCGCCCCGGTGACGGGGTCCAGCTCGCGCAGCAGCGGGGTGTGATACCGCGACAGGATCCGGCCGACGGTGGAGGCGTGCATTCCCAAACGGGCGCCGATGAACACCGGCCCGCGGTGAGTGAGTTCCCGCATGATCCGTGCCCGCGTCTCAACACATGCCGCGGTCCGATGCGGGTGCGAGCGGGCAACACTGGAACGATCTTGCAGGCCAGGAACACCCTCGACCTGGAAACGTCGCCACCACCGCCACGCAGCGGTCCGCGAGACGCCCATCTCGGCTGCCACATGCGCAACCGGGCGGCCGGAACCGATGCGCTGAACCATGATCAAACGACCCGCCGGCGTCAGCCGGGCATTAGCGTGAGACAAGAGAGACCTCCGTGAACTCGAGGGAACCTAGACAGCTCCAACTCGACTCCGGAGGTCTCTCCTCTGTCAACAACGATCCGGGTCAGTACA
>NZ_JBHTXK010000048.1:0-1155 GCF_042791795.1 Leifsonia sp. NPDC056665 | reverse complement strand
TGGCGTGGTCTACCGGTGGATGCAACGGGCTGATCCGGAAGGATTCTGCTCATGGTCGGGACGCGGTTGTCTGTGGTGGAGCGTGGCAAGATCGAGGCGCTGTGGCAGCAGGGGTTACGGATCCCTCAGATCGCGGCGGCGATTGGTCGGGATCGGACGGTCGTCTGGCGGGAGTTGACCCGCAATAACAGTGGTCGTCGGGCGGGGCCTCGGCATCCGGGCGGGTCGCGTTCTGATCATCCGGGTTTGGGTGGGGTTTATCGGTGGTCGTATTCGGCGTCGCTTGCGCAGTCGAAGACGATCCTGCGGCGTCGGCGGCCGAAGACTCGCAAGCTGATTCCCGCGTTCGGTGGGTCGCGGCCGATGCTGGGTGAGTTGGTGCGCCAGAAGTTGCGGCAGCGATGGTCGCCTAAGCAGATCAGCTCCTGGCTACGGTTGGAATACCCCGACCGGCCGGAGCTGCAGGTGTCTCACGAAACGATCTATCAAGCGATCTTCATCCAAGGTCGCGGATCGTTGCGCGCCGAAATCGCCCGCCAGGATGCGCTGCGGTCGGGGCGCACCGGCCGGCGCCCGCAATCCCGTGAAGCCGCAGCCGCACGATCCCGCAAACCCTGGGTGGTCGGGTTCAACATCTCCACCCGGCCGGCCGAGGCCGCCGACCGGGCCGTTCCCGGGCACTGGGAAGGCGACCTGGTCATCGGCGCCCGCGGATCCTCCGCGATCGTCACCCTGGTCGAACGCACCACCCGGTTCGTGATGCTCGGCGCCCTGCCCGACGGGCGCACCAGCCCGGAAGTGATCACCGTGCTGGCCACCCTGATGGGACGCGTCCCGGACCAGATCCGCCGCTCGCTGACCTGGGACCAAGGTGTTGAGCTCGCCCGCCACGCCGACTTCACACTCACCACCGGCTGCCCGGTGTTCTTCTGCGACCCGCACTCACCCTGGCAACGCGGCAGCAACGAGAACACCAACGGGCTCCTGCGCCAATACTTCCCCCGCACCAGCACAAACTTCCGCGAATACACCCAAGACGACCTCGACGCCATCGCCCGCCAACTCAACACTCGACCCCGACAGACCCTCAACTGGCAGAATCCAACCGAAAGACTCAACGAACTCCTCGTTGCATCCACCGACTGAAACCGCCGC
>NZ_JBHTXK010000047.1:0-1300 GCF_042791795.1 Leifsonia sp. NPDC056665 | reverse complement strand
TGGTGTTCCCCCGTTTCTTCGGTCACTTATCATCGGCCTTGTTTGGTTCGGGAGGTTGGTCTTTATGGCTAGACGTTTCCCTCGGGAGTTCCGTGTTCGTGCGATCGAGTTAGTCCGGATCAGCGACCGACCGTTGTCGCAGGTCGCCCGCGAGCTCGGCATCTCGAACTCCGCGTTGTATCGGTGGGTGGCCGAGGACGACTTCGCCAAAGCTGAGGCGGAGAAAGCCGCCGGTGTGGTCCCGGTCCTCGACGCTGATGAGCAGGCGGAGCTGGTGCGGCTGCGTAGGGAGGTGCGCCGGCTGGAGACGGAGAACGAGATCCTGAAACGCGCGGCGGCGTATTTCGCGAAGGAGAACGTGCTCCCAAAACATCTTTCCGACTGATCGAGCAGCTGACGACCCAGGACCCTCACCGGTTCAAGGTCGCGACGGTCAGCCGGCTGTTAGGGGTCTCCCGCTCCGGCTACTACACCTGGGCCAAACACCGAATCTCCGCCCGCAAGGCGAGGGATGAGGAGATCGCGGCGGTGATCGCCCGGCTCCGATCGGAGAAGGGGGCGTTCTTCCACACCTACGGGTCACCCAGGATGCACGCCGAGCTCCGGATGGGCCACGGCTTTGCGATCGGCCGGAAACGGGTGGAGCGGATTATGCGCGAGCGCGGCTGGGCCGGCGCCGTCAAACGCAAGTTCCGGTTCCGCACCAACCCCGCCACCAGCGAAGACAAGGTCAACCGCAACTTCCACGTTCCCGGCCCGAACCGGCTCTGGCTGGGCGACATCACCGAACACCACACCGCCGAAGGGAAGGTCTACTGCGCGGTCGTCCTGGACGCCTATTCACGGCTGGCGATCGGGTGGTCGATCGGCTCCCGGATGACCGCGGATCTCGTCGTCGACGCTCTGCAGATGGCCCGCTGGAGGAGGTTCGGGGTTCGCGGGGCGATCATGCACTCCGACCACGGTTCCCAATACACCTCCTGGGCCTTCACCTCCCGCGTCCACGAAGCCGGCCTGATCGCCTCCATGGGCTCGGTCGGCGACTGCTACGACAACGCGATGATGGAATCCTTCTGGTCCGGCATGCAGATCGAACTCCTCGACAGCCAACCCTGGGCCACCAGGCGGCAACTGGGGACAGCGATGTTCTCCTGGATCGAAGCCTGGTACAACCCCCGCCGAAGGCACTCCTCGCTGGGCTACCACTCACCGGCCGACTACGAGAAGATCGTCCCGACGACAGTCACCCTGGCTGCCTGAAACGACACATCAAACTGTCCGAGGAACCGGGGGAAGATCA
>NZ_JBHTXK010000046.1:0-1343 GCF_042791795.1 Leifsonia sp. NPDC056665 | reverse complement strand
CGTTCGATGCTCCTATGTTCGTCAAGTGCTGATTTGGGGCAGGTTGGCGTAGATCTCTCGAGCGATGTATCTCTTGAGGCAGCGGATGATTTCGCGTTTGGTGCGACCCTCGGCGCTCCGGCGTTCGACGTAGGCGAGCGTGGGTTCGTGTCGACGCATTCGGACGATCGCGACGATGTAGAGGGCGCTGTTCGCGGCGCGGTCTCCGCTGCGGGAGAGCCGGTGTCGTCCTGTGGTTCGGCCGCTGGAGGCTGGCTGCGGAGCAACGCCGCAGAGCTTGGCGAAGGCTGCCTCGTTCTTGATGCGGTTTGCGTTGTCGCCGACCGTGACTAAGAACTGGGCGGCGACTTCGACACCGACTCCGTGTAAGGCGACCAGGGCGGGAGCGGTTGCGTTGACGAGGTCCGCGATCTGTGTGGTGAGCCGTTTGGCTTCGTCGTCCAAGACCTTCCAGCGTCGTGCGAGATCGCGGAGGGCGAGCTTCGTGCCGGCCAGGTGCAGACGAGCGGGATCCGACGCCAGCGAAAGCAGATTCTCTGCCTCCGGTCGTAGGTGGAGGCATCGGTTCACCAGCGTGCGCTTGGTCAGATCGACGAGCTCGTCGCGCAACGGCGAGGGTGCGCCGATCATCACGCCGAACAGGGCGTTGAAAGCCTGGGTGCGTGCCTTGACCGCGCCCGAGCGCGCGACCCGCAGGGTGCGGATCACCTCGATCGCGCCGGACTTGCTCTTGGGAACGGCGGTGGAGGTCTCGCCGAGCACCGCTCGGGCGATCTGCTCCGCGTCCAGGCGATCGGACTTGCCGTCCATTCGCCTTGCGATCCGGTTGGGCCGGTTCACCTCGATGACGTGTTCACCGCTTCGCGTCAGCTCGCGGGCGAGCGCGGCGCCGAACGAGCCCGTGCTTTCCACCCCGATAGAGGCGAGGCTGCCGTAGCTGCGCATCCAGGACCGAAGCGCGTCGTAGCCGGGTCCGGTAGCGGGAAACTCGTGATGGCCGAGCAGCCGACCGTGGTCGTCGATAGCTGCTGCGTAGTGGGTGTGCTTGTGAGTATCGACTCCACCGATGACCGTGACATCGGTCAATTCAATTGTCATGCTGGAGGTGCTCCTTTCGTGCGCGCTCGTTGAACGAACGGGGCGAGCCGGTCGGGCGGGTCGACAGAACTGTGATGGGGCTTCTAGTCCAAGCTCCTATCAGGTCAGATCCGGTCGGCCGGCGCGCTCCTGGATACTGCGCCGGCCCCGGTCGACAAATCGAACGAAGGACACCATGGTCAGTTCTTGGCCTGAGTCAGACCGAAACCGTCGCAGCACCATGACAAGTCTTCACAGATCTTGCC
>NZ_JBHTXK010000045.1:0-2341 GCF_042791795.1 Leifsonia sp. NPDC056665 | reverse complement strand
CGGCTCACGCCGTAGTAGCGGCAGCTCGCGGCGATGTTTCCGCTGACTTCCTCGACATGTCGCAGCACCGCGAGCTTGTGATTCGCTCGCCGTTCGATCGCCCGCTGGGCCGAGGCGGAGAGTGATCTGGTCATGCAGTCTTCCTCCCAAGTGGAAGACCCGACTGTCAATAACCTCCGTCAGTTTTATAGGAAAGCGAAAACCCCCGCATCCCTTGTAAACACGGGGATCGCGGGGGCTTGCACGTGGCGGTACCGGTGGGATTTGAACTCTAGTTCGGGGCGTTAGGATCCCCGGTAATCGGGCCAACTTCCGCGGAATGTCAACGAAGTAGGCCTCGTGTGATCTCGTAGAACCTCATTGGATCTCACACGGTTGTAGTCAAAATGTAGTCAAATGCAATCGCCTTTGGAATGTGAAATTAGCGCATTAGGCACCAATTTAGCCTGGCCTCCGCGCAGGCGCGAACATAGAGAGGCCTATGTCGCTTCCCTCTCGGGCGGTGCTCGAACTTGAAAAAGGGTGGCCATTCGCGCGCTCGACTGGCTACGGCCTCCGAGGCCAGTTGCGCCCTCCCTCGAGCCCGCTCACGCGCCTCCCCTCACGCCCCGGGCCGTCGACAGCACTCTAGCGATTGGGGCGGTCGGCAGCGGATCGGTGACCGACGGAACCCTATGCTCCGGCCGATCGCACCACAAGGCACAGCGGATCAGGGCGCGACAATGTTTCCGGATCCTGTCACGAAGCCGAGCCGCCTCGCGAAACCGGGAGCGGCCGCTGGCAGCGCGCAGCCCCGCAGCCGGACCAGGGGGAAATCCAGCTGCGGGGCGCCGCCGTCCCATCGGCACGACGTCCCCACCCACTGGGACACCGACGGGATCTGCCGCCCGGAAGTGGAGGAGGCTCCCTCCGGGCAGCCCGCACGCGACCCGCAAGGGCCACAGCGGCGTTCTCTATGCGGTCGAGTTCGATGGAGCGTCGTCGCTAACGGCGCCGAGATGGATCGATTCCTCCGCCCACGGGTCCAGCCCGATGTGGATAACATCCTGTTCTCCACGAAGGGAGAGCTGGATGGCATCGTCCACGCGTGAGAGCGGGAAGCGGTGCGTCACCATCTTCTCGACCGCGAACCGACCCGAGTTGACGATCTCAGCCGCGAGTTCGGTGTCGCCTGCCTGCCCGAGTCCGCCGAGGATCGTTAGCTCCTTGAACACGACAGCGTCGAGGTCGAGACTGAGCGGCTTTCCTCCCCGTGTCCCGGCGGACACCATGCGCCCTCCGAAGGCAAGCGCATCGGTGGCGATACGGTACACCTCTTCTGCTCCCGTGCACTCGATGGCGACGGCGAGGCCGAGGCTTCGGAGTTCGGCCCGTGACGATTCGGATGTTTGCAGCTCGTCGGTGTTGAAGATGAGGTCTGCGCCGTACTCCCGTGCGAGCGCGAGCCGGCTCTCGTCGGTTTCGCGGCATGCGACGACGATCGGGGACGCGCCCGCCAACGAGGCGACGATGATTGAGGCCAGCGCCTGCACGCCAAGCCCTGTGACGAGAACACCCTCTCCTACGCGGACCTGGCCCCGGGTTCGCACCCATCGGACGCCGTTGGCGAGCACGCTGGTGAGAACGGCGGCTTCGTCGGGCACGGAGGCCGCGACCTTGTGCACACGCGCGCCAGGCGCCCCGAAGAAGTACTGCGAGTATCCGCCCCACAGGTGGGGTGGCTCTGTAGAAGGGATCGTCACACCGTACGTGAGGCCTTCGGAACAGAAGTGATATTCGCCGCGGCGGCACGCATCGCATCGACCGCACCGCAGGTAGGGTTCCACGGACACACGGTCCCCGACCGATATCTTGTGGGCCTGGACCGCATCATCCCCGATTGCCACGACTGTGCCGACGACCTCGTGGCCCATCAGAAGCGGATACTTGGCCTTCCGATTTCCGCCGGCATACTCGATCAGGTCACCGCCGCAGATTGTGACCAGATCTACTCGCAGGACGAACTCGTCCGGATTCGGCAGGGGCACCTCGAACGAATTCTCGACGAACGAACCCGGTCGCTCAAGCACCATTGCACGCGACGTAGCAGCCATTTCGGGCTCTCTCCTTTGATTCACCGTGTCACCGCGGCGGCGAGCAGGTGTTGTTGTGTGGTTTCTTGGCCGCGGTTTTGGTTGAGGACCTGGCCGCGGTGGTCGTCGCCGACGAACTCGCCGTCCTGATACACCAACCGGCCGCCCACGATTGTCGCCGCCGGCCACATCCGCAGCACGTAATCCTCATACGGGGAGAAATCCACGGCCGAGAACAACTCATCCGCACGGACCGGTTTCTCCCCCGT
>NZ_JBHTXK010000044.1:0-8328 GCF_042791795.1 Leifsonia sp. NPDC056665 | reverse complement strand
AACTCAACACTCGACCCCGACAGACCCTCAACTGGCAGAATCCAACCGAAAGACTCAACGAACTCCTCGTTGCATCCACCGACTGAAACCGCCGCGGTTTTCGCCTGATCTTGCGCGTACTCGGCGGGTGGTCAGGAGCCGTTGCCGGAACCGGAACCGGTGCCCGAACCGGTTCCGGAACCCGATTGGCCGCCGAAGCCGTTGCCGGACTGGCCGCCGAAGCCGCCGTTGCCGCCGAACTGGCGCGGGGTGAAGTTCTGGTTCGTGCCGAAGCCGGCGCGCGCTCCGCCTTCGATGGCGTGGGCGGTGAAGTAGCCGCCGAAGAAGACGACGACGAGCACGGCGACCGCGCCGACCGCGAGCGCGGTGTTCTGCGCCCAGGTGGGCCAGCGGTGGAGGACGCTGCCGTGCGACTCCCTGGCCGGGGGCACGGGGCCCTGCGGCGCGTAGTGCGGCGCGGGCGGCGCGTACTGCGGCGCCGGCTGGCCGTACTGCGGGTCGGGCTGCCAGGGCTGGCCGGGGTTCGGGGTTGTGGTGCTCATCGGTGCCCATTCCTCTCTAGGGACTCTGCTCTCGGTGGACTTTCTGCCGTGAGGATGCCGCCGCCCGCTCCGGAGGCCCTATGGCGATTCGATGCGTCCGCTGGGAATCGCGCGGACGCTCCGACACCCGGCATTTCCGCGGGACGCGCCGCTATACTTCTCGGGAAATGGACGACCCTCCTTCTGCCAGCCCATTCCAACCGTTGAGCCCGCCCGAGCGGGGTGGTCGCCGTGCTCTCTGAGTGGATCATGCTGGGGGTCGGCCTCCTCCTGACCGTCGGCACCGGCCTCTTCGTCGCCAGCGAGTTCGCCCTGGTGAACCTCGACCGCGGCGACCTCGAAGCGCGGCGCGAGCGCGGCGAGTCCCGGCTGAGCATGACGATCGCCGCCCTCAAGATCACCTCGACCCACCTGTCGAGCGCCCAGCTCGGGATCACGCTGACAACGCTCCTCACCGGTTACACGATGGAGCCCGCGATCAGTTCGCTGCTGCGCGGCCCGCTCACCGCCCTCGGCCTCCCGGACGGCGCGGTCGTGGTGATCGCGTCCGTGGTCGCGATCACCGTGGCGACGCTGCTGTCGATGATCCTCGGCGAGCTGGTGCCCAAGAACTTCGCGCTCGCGCTGCCGATCGCGACGGCCAAGCTGGTCATCCCGTTCCAGACCGTCTTCACGACGGTGTTCCGGCCGGCGATCTTCGTGCTGAACGGCACGGCCAACGGCTTCCTGCGGATGCTCGGCATCGAGCCGAAGGAGGAGCTGTCGGCGGCCCGCACCGCCGACGAGCTGTCCTCCCTCGTGCGGAGGTCGGCGAGCGCCGGCGTGCTGGAGGCCGACACCGCCACGCTGCTGAGCCGCACGCTCGCGTTCGCGTCGCGCACCGCGTCCGACGTGATGACCCCGCGGCCCCGGGTGGAGGCCGTCAAACGCACCGACCCCGCGCAGACCGTGATCGGGCTCGCCCGCAGCACCGGCTACTCGCGCTTCCCCGTCATGGACGAGGACGTGGACGACGTCGTCGGCTTCGTGCACGTCAAGCAGGCCGTCGCCGTCCCGCGCCAGCGCCGCGCGCGGGTGCCGGTCTCCGCCCTCCAGACCGAGGCGCTCCGCGTCCCGGAGACGATGACGCTCGACACCCTGCTCGGCGAGCTCCGCGGCCGCGGCTACCAGATGGCGGTCGTCGTGGACGAGTACGGCGGCACCTCCGGCATCGCGACGCTGGAGGACCTGGTCGAGGAGATCGTGGGCGACGTCGCCGACGAGCACGACCGAACCCGGGCCGGCGTGGTCCGCGGCCGCGACTCCATCACCTTCCCCGGCATCCTGCGCCCGGACGAGCTGCTGGAGCAGGCCGGTGTGACCGTTCCGGAGGAGGGCCCGTACGAGACGGTCGCCGGCTTCGTCATGAACGAGCTCGGCCGCCTCCCGAAGGTGGGCGACGAGGTCCTGATCGACGGCGGCACGCTGCGCGTCGAGCGGCTGGACGGGCGGAGGGTCGACCGGATCCGCTACACGCCCGATCCGGACGAGCCGCCGACGGGAGGTGCCGCATGAGCGACTGGGCCGGCATCGCCTGGCTGGTGGTGCTCCTCCTCGTGAACGCGTTCTTCGTCGCCGCGGAGTTCGCGGTCATCTCCGCGCGCCGCTCGCAGATCGAGCCGCTCGCCGAGCGCGGCAAGCGCAGCGCCAAGACCGCGCTGTACGCGATGGAGCACGCGACCCTCATGCTCGCGACCACGCAGCTCGGCATCACCGTGTGCTCGCTGCTGATCCTGAACGTCTCCGAGCCGGCCATCCACCACCTGCTGGAGGTCCCGCTGCACGCGACGGGCTGGTCGGAGGACGTGATCGGCACGGTGGCCTTCATCATCGCGCTCGTGCTGGTGTCGTTCCTGCACGTCGTCTTCGGCGAGATGATTCCGAAGAACATCTCGTTCTCGATGCCGGACCGGGCAGCGCTGCTGCTCGCGCCTCCGCTGGTCGGGATCGGCCGGGTCGTCCGCCCGATCATCGTCGCCCTGAACGCGAGCGCGAACGCCGTGCTCCGCCTGTTCCGGGTGGAGCCGAAGGACGAGGCGGCCAGCACCTTCACCCTCGACGAGGTCGCCACGATCGTGAGCCAGTCGACGCGGGAGGGCCTGCTGACCGACCGGATCGGCGCGCTGACGGCGGCGTTCGAGTTCACCGAGAAGAAGGTGCGCGACGCGATGGTCAAGCCGGAGACGCTGGTCTCGCTGCCGCCCGCGCCGACACCCGCGGATGTGGAGAAGGCCGTCGCCAAGTACGGCTTCTCGCGCTACGTCGTTCCGGACGCCGGCGGCGAGCCGACCGGCTACCTGCACCTGAAGGACGTGCTCGACCTGGAGGAGACCGGCTTCGACCTCCCGGTGCCCGTCAAGCGGATCCGCCGCCTGGTCACGGTGTTCATCGACTCCGACCTGGAGGACGCGCTGGAGAGCATGCGCCGCACCGGCAGCCACCTGGCACGCGCGGTCGACGGTGAGGGCACGACCGCCGGCGTGGTGTTCCTGGAGGACATCATCGAGGAGCTCGTCGGCGAAGTGCAGGACGCGACGCGGCGCCCCTAGACCGTTCTGTTCAGGGGGCCAAAGCCTCCACCGGCGAGTAGCATGCCGCGCGGAAAGAAGAGGAGGAATTCTCATGTTGTCGTCGAGCAAGACGTACTCCGTCCTTCCTGCTTCGGACCTGGCGCGCGCCACTGCGTGGTTCCGCGACAAGCTCGAGCTCGAACCGGAGGACACCAGCGAGCAGGGGGTCCGTTACCGCACGGGCGGGGACTCCTGGATCTACATCTACGAGACATCCAACGCCGGCACCGCGCAGAACACCGCCATGTGCTGGCTGGTGGACGACATCGTCGCCGAGATGGACCACCTGCGCGGCAGGGGAGTGCAGTTCGCGGACTACGACTTCCCTGGCCTGAAGACCGAGAACGGCGTGGCGACGGACGACACCGGCATGTCGGCCTGGTTCCAGGACAGCGAGGGCAACTACCTCTGCCTGACCCAGCCCAGCACGCCTATGTAGCCGGGCCCGATGTGAAGCCGCGTCAGTCGCGCCAGACCGCGCGCAGGTACTGCGGCGGCCAGTAGTCGATCCTGACGCCGAGCTCGTGAGCGGCCCGCAGCGGGAAGTGCGGGTCGCGCAGGAGTTCGCGCGCCAGCATGACCGCGTCGGCGCTGCCGCCCTCCACGATGTCGGCCGCCTGCTGCGGCGTCGTGATGAGGCCGACCGCACTGACGTCCACCTCGGCCGAGCTGCGCACGTGCTCCGCGAACGGCACCTGGTAGCCGGGCTGCAGCGGGATGCGCACGCCGGTCTGGATGCCGCCGGAGGAGATGTCGAAGAAGTCCGCGCCGGCCTCCTGCGCCCAGCCGGCGACGGTCGCGGTCTGCTGCTCGTCCCAGCCGCCCGGCGTCCAGTCGCTGCCGGAGAACCGCACGAACAGCGGGAGGTCGTCGCCGATCTCCTCGCGCACCGCGGCGACGACGCGCAGCAGCAGCCGCGCGCGGTTCTCGAGCGAGCCGCCGTACTCGTCGGTGCGGTGGTTGGCGATGGGGGAGAGGAACTCGTGCAGCAGGTAGCCGTGCGCGGCGTGCAGCTCCACGATGCGGAAGCCCACGTCGACCGCGCGCCTGGCCGCTGCGCGGAAGTCGGCGACGATCGTGTCGATTTCGGCGAGGTCGAGCTCCTGCGGTACGGCCAGGTCGCCGAACGCGATCGGTGAGGGCGCGACGGCCGTCCAGCCGCCCTCCTCGGCCGGGACCGAGCCGTGGCGGTCCTCGAAGCCCCAGGCCGGCCAGCTCGACGCCTTGCGGCCGGCGTGCGCGAGCTGGATGGCGGGCACCGCGCCCTGCGACGCGACGAACTCCACGATCGGCCGCCAGGCCTCCGCCTGCTCGCCGGACCAGATGCCGGTGTCCCGCGCCGAGATGCGGCCCTCCGGGCTGACGGCCGTCGCCTCCGTGAAGACGATCCCGCTGCCTCCCGTCGCGAGCGTGCCCAGGTGGACGAGCTGCCAGGTCTGCGGCACTCCCGTGTGGTCGAGCACGGAGTACTGGCACATCGGGGAGGTCCAGATCCGGTTGCGGACCGTCACACCGCGCAGGGTCAGCGGGTCGAAGAGCGAAGTCATACTCGTTACTAAGCCGCCAGAGTCTGGAGATATGCCCGGAGGTCGTCCGCCGAGGTGTAGACGTGCCCGGCGATCCCGAGCGCGCGGGCGCCCTCCACGTTCTCGGCCTTGTTGTCGATGAACACGGTCTGGGCGGGCGTCACGCCGAGCTCGGCCATGACGTGCTCGAAGATCTCCGCGCTCGGCTTCACCGTACCCAGCTCGCCGCTGACGAACACCTGCTCGAAGAGGTCCCCGAGCGTGCCGTGCCGGAAGTAGGAGCCGAAGTCGCGGCCCGCGTTCGACAGCAGCGCCAGCCGGGTGCCGCCCTCCTTGAGGTCGAGCAGCACCTGGAGGGTGTCGTGGTCGATGCTCAGCCAGCTGCGGAAGTCCGCGAGCCACAGCCGGTGGATCGTCGCGTCCTCCCAGCTCTCGCCGAGCTCCCGCTCGATGCCGCGCCAGTACTGCTGGATCGACACCGTGCCCTGGTCGAGCGCATTGCGGTGCCGCCAGTACGCCGGCCAGAACTGCTCGGCGTCGCCACCGGCGATCCCGACGAGCGCGGTGCGGTCCGCGTCGCTCGGGGTGACCGAGATGACCTCGCCGTAGTCGAAGACGACCACCGAACCGGGGATGGAGATGCTCACGACTTCAACCTATCGTGGGCCAGGGATGTTCGATGGAGGAGATGGGCGAGGTTCGATGGAGGAGATGACGGTCCCGTCCGACCTGGCGGTGGGGACAGCCTGGAGCGGTGAGCTCGCCCGTGGCTGGATCGCGGTGCCCACCGAGTCCGACGACAAGTACTCGCGCGGAGTGCTGGGGATGGTCACCGGCTCCGCGCGCTATCCCGGCGCCGCCGTGCTCGGGGCCGAGGCGGCCGCCCGCACCGGCGTGGGGATGATCCGGTACCTCGGCGCCGAGCGCGCCGCCCGCGAGGTGCTGCACCGCAGGCCCGAGGTCGTGTCGGCGCCCGGACGCGTGCAGGCCTGGCTCCTCGGCTCCGGGATGGACGCCGACGACCGCGACGACGACGACCTCCGCCGGCTCCGCGAGGCGCTCGACGACGGGACCCCGCTGGTGATCGACGCCGGCGCGCTCGACCTGGTGATGCGTGCGAGCGGGCCGGTCGTGATCACCCCGCACTACCGCGAGCTCTCGAAGGCGCTCGCCGCGGCGGCCGACGACGGCGCTGTGACGCCGGAGCCCGACGAGATCCGCCAGGACCCGGGAGGCTGGGCCGAGCGCGCGGCCTCCGCCCTCGGCGCGACGGTGCTGCTGAAGGGCCACACCACCCACGTCGCCACCCCGGACGGCTCGCGCGTCGCCGTCACGGCCGGGCCGCCGTGGCTCGCGACGGCCGGCAGCGGCGATGTGCTCGGCGGCGTCCTCGGCGCGCTCGTCGCGACGCACGCCGACGCCGTCCGGGACCGCGGGCACGAAGCGCTCGCGGCGCTCGCGGCGACCGCCGCCTGGGTGCACGGCCGGGCGGGCGAGGCAGCCTCGCAGGGCGGCCCGGTGGCAGCCCTCGACGTGGCGGAGGCCGTGCCGGTGGTGCTGCGGAGGCTGCTCGCGGGAAGCTGAGCGACCTCGCACGCTCGCGGCCCTCCCGGGGCGGCACCATCGATACCGGTCCCATAGGATGAGGCGCTATGGGGATAGACGCCGCGGGGATGGACGCCGCTCCGGTACCGGTTCCAGCGCCGCAGGACGCGTCGACTCTGCGCCGGATCGCGGCCAGCCCGCTGAGCCTGTGGATCGGCTTCCTCGTCGTCCACCTCGTCATCGGCGGCCTCGGACTCCTGCAGCACACGGGCCTCGGCGACGTCTTCTGGGTCTACAAGCCGTGGGCACAGCTCGCCGCGCAGGGCACCGAGATCGTCGGCCTCAACGCCGACTGGGTGTACCCGTTCGGCGCGATCGTGCCGATCATGCTCCCGCTGCTGTTCGGCGACGACAACTACCTCGGCGGCTGGCTGACGATGGTCATGCTGCTGAACGCCGCCGCGTTCGCCGTCCTCATCGTCGGACGCGAGCCGCGCCGTCTGGTCGCCGCCTGGTGGTGGCTGGGCTTCCTGCTGCTCCTCGGCCCGATCGCGGTCGGCCGCCTCGACGCCGTCTCCGGCTCGCTCGCGATCGTCGGGCTGCTCTGGCTGACCTTCCACGAGCGCGCCGCCGTCGTGGTGCTGACCATCGCCACCTGGATCAAGGTCTGGCCGGCCGCCATCATCGTCGCCGCCGTGATCGCGATGAAGACGCGCTGGCGGATCGTGGTGACCGGAGCGGTGACCAGTCTGATCATCGTCGCCGTGCCGCTCATCTTCGGCGGCGGCATGCACGTCCTCAGCTTCATCACGGCGCAGACCGGCCGCGGCATCCAGATCGAGGCGCCCGTCGCGACGTTCTGGATGTGGCAGGCCGCCTTCCACGTGCCCGACGCCGTCGTCTACTACGACAGGGACCTGCTCACCTTCCAGGTGACGGGCCAGGGGACGGTGGAGGCCGGCGCCCTGATGAACCCGCTGCTCGCGCTCACCGTGCTGGTCGTCGCGCTCGTCGGCATCCGCTCGCTCCGGCGCGGGACGCCGTACACGCGCATCCTCCCGGAGCTGTCGCTGGCGCTCGTGACGGCGTTCATCGCGTTCAACAAGGTCGGCTCGCCGCAGTACATCGTCTGGCTGGCCGCCCCGGTCGTGATCGGGCTGGTGTACCAGGGCCGCGGGTTCAAGACGCCGGCCATCCTGGTGCTGACCACGGCGGCGCTCACCCAGCTCATCTATCCGTACCTGTACGACGGCCTCCTCGTGCCGCTGCCGGCGATGGTCGCGGTGCTCACGGCGCGCAACCTGATGTACTTCGTCGTCCTCGGCTGGACCATCGGGGCGCTCTGGCGCAAGCGGCACAGGGATGAGGCGGCGGGCGATCTGCTCCCGGCGCACGCGTGGCCGTTCCGCTCGGCGCCCGACGCGCAGCCGGTACCCGTGAGCGAGGCGCCCTAACCCGGGCTCGCGTCTGCGCTCCCTCCTAGACTGGTTCGGGCGCCGGACGTACCATCCCGGTGCACGACAGAAGGAGGGGATCATGCTGGTCGCATTCTCAGTTGCTCCGAGCGGAGGAGAGGCGCCGGACGCCTCGGTGCACGACGCAGTCGCTGCTGCGGTCCGGATCGTCCGCGAGTCGGGCCTCCCGAACCGCACGAACTCGATGTTCACCGAGCTCGAGGGCGAGTGGGACGAAGTCTTCGACGTGATCCGCCGCGCGACGGAGGCCGTCGGCGCCTACGGCACGCGCGTTTCGCTCGTGCTGAAGGCCGACATCCGCCCCGGCCACCACGGCGAGCTCGACGGCAAGGTCCAACGGCTGGAGGCGGCGCTGCGGCGGGGCGAGTCCGAGCCGCAGGCGGAGTGATGGACCCGGTCGTCCTCTCGATCGTCTGGTTCGTGCTGGCTTACGGCTGGCCGATCTACCTGCCGGTGCTCGTGCTCGTCGCGGGCACCCTCACGGGCGCCGTGGTCGTCGCGATCGTCGGCGCCGTCCGCTCGGGCTTCCGCGCGCCGCGGCCGCCCGAGGACGACGTCGACGTCGCCGAGTTCTTCGCCACCGAACCGCCGAGGGGCACGTAAACGCCCCTAAAACGCGGTTTTAGGGGCG
>NZ_JBHTXK010000043.1:0-12303 GCF_042791795.1 Leifsonia sp. NPDC056665 | reverse complement strand
CTCGACTACTACAACCTAGACAGACCCCACCTCGGCATCGGAGGCCAAACACCCATCGACCGAATCAACAACGGTCGAGGTCAGTACAGCTAGCGGCTCAGGCGCCCTGCACGAACCAGATCTGCCCCATCCGGTACACCATCACCGCGATGGCGAGGCAGACCCCGCCCAGGATGACGGTGCTCCACCGGTTGCGCTCGATCAGCGCCCAGAACCCGCCGGCGAGCGGCAGCAGCAGCGCCGAGACCAGGTAGATGTAGAACTCGGCGAGGCTGCCGGTGGGCGGGTTGCCCACCAAGGGCGCCACGATCGCCATCACGAGCTGGACGATCAGCAGCAGCTCGACCAGCGCGACGGCGCCCATCGTCAGGTCACCGGGAACACGACCGGCGAACCCGAGCACCAGGCAGAGCACGCCGCCGATCACGGCGACGCCGACCTGCAGCGCCACGAACCATTCGATCATGCGGAGGCGATCTCGTCGGTCGGGAAGTTCACGAGGGTCCTGGCTTCCTTTCCGCGGAACTCGATGAGCCCCACGAGGTGGCCGCCGGGGGCGATGGCCGCGACGGGTCCGCCTCCCGGTCCCTCCCGATCGGCGATGTGGATGCGCCGGCCGTGCGTCAGATCGATGGCCTGCTGCTCGGTCAGCTCGAGCGTCTCGAAGAGGTCGGAGGCGGCTCGTGCGGCGGGGATGAGGGCCGCCGCGGGATCGAGCGTATCGAGTTCGCCGGCCTCCCGCACGTCGAACGGGCCGACCCGCGTGCGGCGCAGCGCCGTGAGGTGGCCGCCGACACCGAGGCCCGCGCCCAGGTCGCGGGCGAGCGACCGGATGTAGGTGCCGGAGGAGCACACCACGCGCACGTCGAGCTCGATCGCGACCGGCGCCGCGGGGTCGGGCAGCCGCCGGGCCGCCAGCAGCTCGAACTCCGCGATGGTCACCGCGCGCGGCTGGAGGACGACCTCCTCGCCGGCCCGCACCCGCGCGTATGCGCGCTTGCCGTCCACCTTGATCGCGCTCACCGAGCTCGGGACCTGGTCGATCTCGCCGGTCAGCGCCTGGATGCCGCGGGTGATCGCGTCGTCCTCGACCGCCGCGACCGCAGCCGGGTCGGCCTCCGCGACCACGTCACCCTCGGCGTCGTCGGTCGTCGTGGTCGCGCCGAGCCGGATGGTCGCCAGGTACTCCTTGTCGGCGCCGACGATGTAGGTCAGCAGACGCGTGGAGGAGTTGAGGCCCAGGATGAGCAGCCCCGTCGCCATCGGGTCGAGCGTCCCGGCGTGGCCTACCTTGCGGGTGCCGGCCAGCCGGCGGACGCGCGCGACGACGTCGTGGCTCGTCCAGCCTCCCGGCTTGTCGACCAGGACCAGACCGCTGCCGGTCATGCGCTCTCGCCGGCGACGTCGAGGACCAGCTGCAGCTTGGTGCGGAAGGTGGACTCGATGATCTCGGTGGCGCAGACGTCCTTGCCGTACTCGGCGGGCAGCTTGAGCCCGAGCAGCGTGTTCAGCAGCATGCCCTCGGCGAGGAAGGTGCGCGCCTCGTCCGGCGAGAAGCCGACCTGGTCGCGGACCAGCTTGTAGATGGCGAGGAAGCCCTCCCTGGCGCGCCCGCCGATGACGGCGTCGTTGCCCATCCCGAACGCCTGCATGAGCGAGAGCAGGATGCCGCGGTCCTCGATGAGGTTCACGTACGCCAGCCCGAGCCTGCGGCCGATCTCGTGGTGCTCGCCGCCGGCGCCGTCCTCCCCCACGGGCGAGCCGTCGGCCCGCCACTCGTCGATCGTGGCCTGGAAGCTCGCCATCAGCTTGTCGAGGGCGCGCTGCAGGACCTCGACGAAGAGGTTCTCCTTGCTGCCGAACATCCGGACGACGTAGGGCTGGCTGATCCCGGCCGCCTTGGCGATCTGGTCCGTGGTCGCACCGAAGTAGCCGCGCTCCCCGAAAACGAGGCTCGCCGCGCCGAGGATCTGCTCGCGCCGCGCGGCCGAGGGGATCCGTTCACTGATCGCCGAAGTCATGCTTGACAGGTTATCAGTCGATTACTAAAGTTCGTTGTAATCATTCGATTACTAACAATCCAGGAAGCGACCATGACCTCATCCCGTCCCGGCGCAGCCCGCCGGATCCCCGTCTGGCTCGCGATCGTCGCGGCCTCCCTCCCGATGTTCATGGCGACCCTCGACAACCTTGTCGTCACCAGCGCCCTCCCGGTCATCGCCCGCGACCTCAGCGCCTCCATCGAGCAGCTGCAGTGGGTGGTCAACGCCTACACGCTCAGCTTCGCGACGCTCATGCTGATGGCCGTCGGGCTGGGCGACCGGCTCGGCCGCCGCTCGGTGTTCCTCGGCGGCATCATCGTCTTCACCCTCGCCAGCGCCGCCAGCGCCCTCGCGACCGAGCCGTGGATGCTGATCGCCGCCCGCGCGGTGCAGGGCGCCGGCGCTGCGGCCCTGCTGCCGCTCTCGCTCACCCTGCTTGCCGGCAGCGTCAGCCAGAAGTTGCGCCCAGCGGCCATCGGCATCTGGGGAGGCATCTCCGGCCTCGGCGTCGCCCTCGGCCCGCTGATCGGCGGCGCGGTCGTGCAGGGCTGGAACTGGCAGGCCATCTTCTGGCTGAACGTCCCGCTCGGCGTCATCGCCGTCCCGCTCGTGCTCCTCGCCCTCCCGAACAGCTTCGGCGACCGCGTGCGCGCGGACATCGTCGGCCTGCTGCTCGCCGCGCCCGGCGTGCTCGGGCTCGTCTACGGCATCGTTCGCGGCAACGACGCGGGCTGGGACAGCGCCGAGGTGCTGTCCTCGCTCATCGCCGGCGGCGCGCTGCTGGTCGCGTTCGTGCTCTGGGAGTCGCGCACGTCCGCTCCCCTGCTGCCGCTGCGGCTGTTCCGCGACCGCAGCTTCACCGTCGCGAACCTCGTCGGCATGACCTTCAGCTTCGGCATCTTCGGGGCGATCTTCATCCTCATCCAGTTCCTCCAGGTCGTGCAGGGGCACACCCCGCTGGAGGCCGGCGTCATGACGATGCCGTGGACGCTGGCCCCGATGGTCGTCGCGCCGCTGACCGGGCTGGTGTCCGGCCGCACGGGCACGCGCCTCCCGATCGTCGTCGGGCTGGTGTTCCTCGCCGTGGCCATGGCCTGGATCGCCGGCACGCTGTCCGCGACCCTGCCGTACTCGGGGATGTGGCCGCCGTTCCTGCTGGCCGGCGTCGGGATGGGCCTGGTGTTCGCGCCCAGCTCGACCGCGGTGCTGGCGAACATGCGGACGGCCGACCACGCGAAGGCGTCGGGAACGAACTCCACGCTGCGGGAGATCGGCGTCGCCCTCGGCGTCGCGGTGCTGACCGCGGTGTTCACCGGCGCGGGCGGAACGCTCACCCCGACCGGCTACGTGAGCGCGGCCATCCCGGCCGTCTGGGTCGGCGCCGGAGCGCTGGCGCTGGCCGCCGTGATCTCGCTCGCACTGCCGAGCCGCCGCCGCGCGGCCCAGCTCGCCGCGTCCGCACACGCCGCCGACACCGCCGACGAGACCGCCCTCCCCGCCGCCGCGGCCGCCGCCGCGACTGCCGAGCCCGCCCCCGTCCTCGCCGACTGACGATCGAAGGGCACGTAAACGCCCCTAAAACGCACTTTTAGGGGCGTTTACGTGCCCTTCGGCGTCGGGCCTAGGCTGGAGGGCGTGCGTATCGGGGTGATCGGAGCAGGGGCCATCGGCGGCACGATCGCGGCGCTGCTCGATCGGGTCGGCCACCTCGTGGAGGTGACCGCCCGCGGCGAGCAGCTCGCCGCCATCCGCGCCGACGGCCTCCGGCTCGACGGCGGCTGGGGCGCCCACACCGCACGGGTCGCGGCCGCCGAACGGCTCCAGACCCGGCCGGAGCTGGTGTTCGTCTGCACCAAGGCGCAGGACGCCGAGGCCGCCATCCGCGACAACGCCGCCCTCCTCGACGGCATCACCGTCGTGGTCGTCCAGAACGGCCTCGCCGGCCTCCGCGTCGCGACCGAGCTGCTCCCCGGCTCGGACTGCGTCGGCGCGCTCGCGCTCTACGCCGCCAGCTTCCTCTCCCCCGGCCGCATCACCGTCACCACCACCGCCAACACCTACCTCGGCGCGGGCGACGGCGAGCCGCCGGCGAGCGCGGTGGACGCCGCCCGCATCCTCGACGCCGCCATGCCCAGCTTCGCGGTCGAGAACTTCACCGGCTGCCAGTGGACCAAGCTCATGGTCAACCAGGTCAACGCCATGCCCGCGATCACCGGGCTCAGCGCCCAGGAGACCCTCGGCAGCCGCGAACTGCGCCCGATCATCACCGCGAGCCTCCAGGAGGCCGTCCGCGTCGGCATCGCGCGCGGCGTGCGCTTCGGCAGCATCCAGGGCCTGGACGACCGGATCCTGCGCTTCGTCGCGTCGTCCCCGCGCTGGCTGGCGCAAGTCGTCCCGCTGCTGATGCGGCGCAGGATGGGGGCGACGCCCAACCCCGGCTCGACGCTGCAGAGCATCCGGCGCGGCCAGCTCAGCGAGATCGACTACCTGAACGGAGCGGTCGTCGCCGAGGCGCGCGCGGGCGGGCAGGAGGCGCCGGTCAACGCGGCACTGACCGGCCTGGTGCACGAGGTGGAGGCAGCGAAGGCGTTCATCGCGCCGGCCGACGTCGCCCGCAGGCTCGCTCCGCTGCTGGGCCGCTAGCCCCGCGGGACGCGCGCCGGCGCGAGCGGGTCCGAGTCGTCGACCAAGAACGTCGCGAAGTCACGCGGCCGCGCATCCTCCTCGTAGACGGCCCGCTGCGGCGTGTTCACCAGCAGGATCGACGCGTTCCACTCCCGCCGCAGCTCCGGCCGCAGCAGGAACTCGCCGTCGACCACGAGCACGGCGTCCGGCCCTGCCGTCTCCCACCGGGCGACGACCGGCGCGTCCCGCACCTCGTCGAACGCCCTGGTCTGGAATCCGGCGCTGCCCGCCATCCGGAACGGGTCGAGCAGCACCCGCTGGAGCGTCGAGTAGTCGAACGCGTCGCGATAGAAGCGCTCGGGCGTCTCCGGTCCGAACAGGGTGCGTTCGAAACGCGGCCGGTGGAAGTCGCCGACCGAGGCCCGGTGCGTGTCGACGCCGGACTCCCGGAACACCACGGCGAGGTCGTCCGCGAAGCCCGAGGTGCCACCACCGCCGTCCACCGCGACCACCACCCGGCCGCCCGGCGTGAGCGCGCGCACCTCCGCCACGATCTCGCGGAGGACGAGGACCCGCGGCGTCGGAGGCAGCATCATGGGACGAGCATATGCCGCAGCACCGGGTAGCCTCGATGCATGCCAGACGCGTACAGACCCGACGCGTTCGCCACGGCGGTCGTGGACTGGTACCACGCCAACCGCCGCGACCTCCCCTGGCGCCGCGACGGCTTCACACCGTGGGGCACCCTCGTCAGCGAGTTCATGCTGCAGCAGACGCCGGTGGCGCGCGTCATCCCGCGGCTCGAGGAGTGGCTGACCCGGTGGCCGACGCCGGCCGACCTGGCCGCCGTCCCGCCTGGGGAGGCCGTGCGCACCTGGCAGTCGCTCGGCTACCCGCGCCGCGCGCTCTGGCTGCACGCCGCGGCCGTCGCGATCACCGAGCGCCACGGCGGTGTCGTGCCGGACGACGTGGAGGCGCTGCTCGCCCTCCCGGGGATCGGCGACTACACCGCGCGCGCCGTCTCGGTGTTCGCGTACGGGGCGCGCCACCCCGTCGTCGACACCAATGTGCGCCGTGTGATCGCGCGCGCCGTCGACGGCCAGGGCGAGCCCGCCCCGCCGAGCGCCCGGCGCGACCTCGCGGCCATGACGGCACTCCTCCCCGACGACCGCCCGGCGGCCGCCGCCTTCAACGCCGGGATGATGGAGCTCGGCGCGATCGTGTGCGTCGCCCGCTCGCCGCGCTGCGACGCGTGCCCGCTGGCGGCGACCTGCGCGTGGCGCGCGGCGGGCTACCCCGCCTACGCCGGCCCGCGCAAGGCGGTCCAGAAGGCGTACGAGGGCAGCGACCGGCAGGTGCGCGGCCGCATCCTTGCCGAGCTGCGCGGCTCGCACATCCCGGTCACCGCCGCCGAGCTGGAGGACGTCTGGCCCGACGCCGAGCAACGCGACCGCGCCGTCCGCGGGCTGGTCGCCGACGGCCTCGCCGTGGCGCAGGAGGGCGGCTACACGCTGCCCTGAGAGCCCGGACGGCTCAGGCCTCCGCGAACACCGTCGGGTTCCAGTCGAGGATCCGCGACCGGTACACCAGCCCCTCCGTGTAGAACGGGTCGCTGTCGCGGAAGCGCTCCGCGGCCTCCCGCGACCGGAAGACCGCCATCGACCCCTGGGTCGCCGGGTCGCCGAACGTGCCGATCATCAGCACCTCTCCGGTCTCCGCCGCGAACGCGTCCAGGTAGGCCTTGTGACGCGGGTACGTGTCGACTAGCCGCTGGAAGTGCTCCGGCCCGGCGTCCGGATCGGTGTCGTAGAACGAGACGGCGTACATGCCGCCGAGCCTAGTCCTCGTCCTCGTCCTCGTCCTCGCGGGGCTTGACGTACGGGTCCTCGTCGCCGGCGTAGCTGGCGCCGGAGGCGAGCCCCGCCACCTGCGTGTCGTGGTCGTGGGCCTGGCGCAGCAGGTCCTCGATGTGCGCGGCGTTCTCCGGGATGGCGTCGAGCTGGAACGCCAGCGTCGGCGTCAGCCGCGCGGTGATGTTCTTGCCCACCTCGCTGCGCAGCATGCCGGTCGCCGCCTGCAGGGCCGCCGCGGTGTCCGCGCGCTCCTGGTCGGTGCCGTACACCGTGTAGAACACGGTGGCGTGCTGGAGGTCGCCCGTCACCTGAACGTCGGTGATCGTCACGAAGCCGAGCCGCGGGTCGCGCAGGCCGCGATCCAGCCGCTTGGCGATGATGACCTGGATTCTGTCCGCGAGCTTCCGCGCGCGTGCCGGGTCGGCCATGTGGTTCTCCTTGGGATGTTCGATGCGGAAGCCGAAGGCCCGGCGGTCTCCCGCCGGGCCTCACAGGCTACCGATTAAGCGCGGGGCTTCTCCCGCATCTCGGTGGTCTCGATCTCGTCGCCGATCTGGATGTCGTTGTACTTGCCGAGGCCGATACCGGCCTCGAAGTCCGTACGGACCTCCGTGACGTCGTCCTTGAACCGGCGCAGCGACTCGATGGCGAGGTTGTCCCCCACCACGACGCCGTCGCGGATGACGCGCGCCTTGGCGTTGCGCGTGATCGTTCCGGACCGGACGATGACACCGGCGATGTTGCCGAACTTGGAAGAGCGGAACACCTCGCGGATCTCGGCCACACCCGACTGGACCTCTTCGAACTCCGGCTTGAGCATGCCCTTGAGCGAGTTCTCGATGTCCTCGATGGCGTTGTAGATGACCGAGTAGAAGCGGACGTCCACACCCTCGCGGGCCGCACGCTCGCGCGCCTTCACGTCCGGGCGGACGTTGAAGCCGATCACGATCGCGTTGTCGATGGTCGCCAGGTCGATGTCCGACTCGGTGATCGCGCCGACGCCGCGGTGCAGGATGCGCAAGGACACCGAGTCGTCGACCTCGATCTTCATGAGCGACTCCTCCAGCGCCTCCACGGCACCGGACACGTCGCCCTTGATGATGAGGTTGAGCGCCTCGACCTTGCCCTCTTCCAGAGCACGGGTGAAGTCCTCGAGCGAGATGCGCTTGCGGGCCTTCGCCAGCTGGGCGTTGCGCTCGGCGGCCTCGCGCTTCTCGGCGATCTGCCGGGCGGTGCGGTCCTCCTCGGTGACGATGAAGGTGTCGCCGGCGCGCGGGACGCTGGAGAGACCCTGCACCTGCACCGGGCGCGACGGCGCTGCCTCGAAGACGGGGTCGCCGTTCTCGTCGGCCATCGCACGGACGCGGCCGTAAGCCGTGCCCGCGACGATCGCGTCGCCGACGCGCAGCGTTCCGGACTGGATGAGCACGGTCGCCACGGCGCCGCGGCCCTTGTCGAGCTTCGCCTCGATCGCGACACCGCGCGCGTCCTTGTTCGGGTTGGCGCGCAGGTCGAGCCCGGCGTCGGCGGTCAGCAGGACCGCGTCGAGCAGGGAGTCGATGCCGATGTTGTTGCGGGCCGACACGTCGACGAACATGACGTCGCCGCCGTACTCCTCGGCGACCAGCCCGAACTCGGTGAGCTGCTGGCGCACCTTGGCCGGGTTGGCGTCCGGCTTGTCGATCTTGTTGACCGCGACCACGATCGGCACGTTGGCCGCCTGGGCGTGGTTCAGCGCCTCGATCGTCTGCGGCATGATGCCGTCGTCCGCCGCGACCACGAGGATCGCGATGTCCGTCACCTGCGCACCACGGGCACGCATGGCGGTGAACGCTTCGTGACCGGGGGTGTCGATGAAGGTGATGGCGCGCTCGATGTTGTCGTGCTCGGTCCACACCTGGTAGGCGCCGATGTGCTGGGTGATGCCGCCGGCCTCGCCCGCGACGACGTTCGCGTTGCGGATGGCGTCGAGCAGTCGCGTCTTACCGTGGTCGACGTGACCCATGACGGTGACGACCGGGGGCCGGATCTCGAGGTCCTCGTCGGACTCGCCCTCCAGCTCGGCGTCGAGGTCGATGTCGAAGCCCTCGAGCAGCTCGCGGTCCTCGTCCTCCGGGGAGACGACCTGGATCTTGTAGCCCAGCTCCTCGCCGAGGATCGCGAAGGTCGCCTCGTCGAGCGACTCGGTCGCGGTCGCCATCTCGCCCAGGTGGAAGAGGACGGTGACCAGCGACGCGGGGTTCGCGTCGATCTTGTCGGCGAAGTCCGAGATGGAGGAGCCGCGGCGCAGGCGCACAACGGTGCCGCCGTCGCCGCGGGGAACGCTCACGCCGCCCAGCGACGGAGCTTCCCTCATCTCGAATTCCTGGCGCTTCGCGCGCTTCGACTTGCGGGCCTTGGACTTGCCGCCGCCACGACCGAACGCGCCGGCCGTGCCGCCGCCGGGTCCACGGCCGCGGCCACCGCCGCCTCCGGCTGGACGCGGGGCGCCGAAACCGCCGCCGGGAGCGCCGCCCGGGCGCTGGAAGCCGCCGCCTGCCGCGCCGCCACCTGCGCCACCCGGGCGCTGCTGGAAGCCGGGACGTCCGCCGCCGCCGCCCGGGCGCTGGCCGGGACGGTTGCCGCTGCCGCCACCCTGGCCGGGCGCGCCGATGCGCGGCGAGCCGGGACGCGGCGGGGCCGGACGCGGGATGTTGCCGGGGCTCGGGTTCGGGCGCGAGCCCATGCCCTGCGAGCTGGAGAACGGGTTGTTCCCCGGCCGCGGGGTGCTGGGCCGCGAGCCCATGCCCTGGTTGGACGAGAACGGGTTGTTGCCCGGACGCGCGGTGCCGGGGCGCGGGATGCTGCCGGAGCCGGGGGCGGACCCCGTGCTGGGGCGCGGCGAGGCCGGCTTGGCGTCGTCGGTCGCGCCGGACGCGGTCGGAGCCTCCTGCGCCGCCTTCTCGGCGGCCGCCTTGTCTGCTGCGACCTTCTCGGCTGCTGCCTTCTCGGCGGCGGCCTGGCGCTCGGCGACGGACAGCGGCGCCTGCGGCTTGGGCCCGGCGGGCTCGCTGGACGCCGGCGGACGCGGCGCTGCGGGGCGCGGTGCGGCCTCCGCCTTGGGCGCCGACGCCTTGTCGGCGGTGAAGCCTTCAGCCTCCAGGGCGGCGCGCAGCTTGCGGGCTACCGGGGGCTCGATGCTGGAGGACGGTCCCTTGACGAACTCGCCCATCTCCTTGAGTTTCGCGAGCGCGACTTTGCTGTCGACGCCGAGCTCGCTCGCGACCTCGTGTACGCGTGGTTTTGCAGCCACAATTCTCCTGTCTGGGGCCCACCCCGGACAGGGCAGGCGTTAGTAGTGGACGGCACTCATTTCGAGCCGCTCATTTGTTGTCACTCATGTGAAGTCACTGCTTCTTCAGCCTGTTCTCTCAATGCCACCCGGGGTCGCAGTGCGGCCCGGATGGCCGTCGGGTCGAGTGCCTCCTGCACCTTCAGCGCCCGCCCGAAGGCCCTGCGCTGGAGTGCGAGATCGAGACACTCGTCGACCGGATGCAGCCACGCGCCCCGTCCGGGGAGAGTGGCGGACGGGTCCGCCACGACTTCCGAATTCCGGAGGACGACCCTCAGAAGGGAGGGTCGGGGAGCGCGAGAACGGCATCCGACGCACGTTCTGACGGCTTCCATCTTACCCCTCACGCATCTCTGCGCCGAATCAGCACGGCCACCGTCTCCCAGGACAACGCCGCGCCCACGCGACGCATTCCCATCCGAAGGGCACGTCGTTGTCACTTTTCGCGCTCGAAAGTGACAACAACGTGCCCTTCGGCGGCTGTTACTTCTCGGCTGTTACTTCTCGTCCAGGATCGAGTCGGGCTGGATGTCGATCTTCGCGCCGGTGAGCTTCGCGGCGAGACGGGCGTTCTGGCCCTCCTTGCCGATCGCGAGCGAGAGCTGGTAGTCGGGCACGAGCGCACGCACGGCCTTGAGCGACTCGTCGATCACGAACGCGCTGGTCACCTTGGCCGGCGAGAGCGCGCTCGACACGAACGTCGCGAGGTCGGGCGAGTAGTCGACGATGTCGATCTTCTCGTTGTTCAGCTCCGCTGTCACCGCGCGCACGCGCTGGCCGAGCTCGCCGATGCAGGCGCCCTTGGCGTTCACACCTTGCACGGTCGCGCGCACCGCGATCTTGGTGCGGTGGCCGGCCTCCCTCGCGAGCGAGACGATCTCCACGATGCCGCTGGCGATCTCCGGGACCTCCAGCGCGAACAGCTTGCGGACGAGCGCCGGGTGCGTGCGCGAGACGGTGATCGACGGGCCCTTGGGGCCCTTCGCCACGCTCGTGACGTAGACGCGGATGCGCGAGCCGTGCGTGTACTCCTCGCCAGGCACCTGCTCCTCCGGCGGGAGGATGGCCTCCACGCTGCCCAGGTCGATGTGCACCATGCGCGGGTTCGGCCCCTGCTGGATG
Source organism: Leifsonia sp. NPDC056665 (assembly GCF_042791795.1). Classification (NCBI taxonomy): domain Bacteria; kingdom Bacillati; phylum Actinomycetota; class Actinomycetes; order Micrococcales; family Microbacteriaceae; genus Leifsonia; species Leifsonia sp. NPDC056665. Next base: position 1,330 of record NZ_JBHTXK010000043.1, on the reverse strand, counting down.
ATGCCGGCGACGATGTCGCCCTCCCGGCCGCGGAACTCGCCGAGCACGGCGTCGTCCGCGATGTCGCGCAGCCGCTGGTTGATCACCTGCTTGGCGGCGAACGCCGCGATGCGGCCGAAGTCGCTCGGGCTGTCCTCGGCCTCGCCGATGACGTTGCCCTCTTCGTCGTGCTCCGGGACGTAGACGGTGACATGCCCCGTCTTGCGGTCCAGGTGGACGCGCGCGGCGGGCGGCTGGTCGCTGCTGTGCCCGTGGCGGTGGTCGGCCTGGTTGGTGTGCTTCAGATACGCGGTCAGGATCGCCTGCTCGATGATCTGCACCAGCTCATCGAAGGGAATCTCCTTCTCGCGCTCCATGAGACGCAAGACGCTGAGGTCGATGTCCATGCCGGCCTCCTCTATTCAGCTATTCAGATCTTCGCCGCCGCGCGATGGCGCGGCGGACCCAGCTATCTACGGTACCGGAGATTCTCAGCGTCCGGGACCCCGGGTACCGTGCAGGGCATGAGCACCCCCTCCCGAACGGCCGCGCGGCTGGAGCACAGCACCACCGTGCGGGTCCTCACCCGCATCGGCCTGGCCTCGATCGGCCTCCTGCACATCCTCATCGGCGTCATCGCGCTGGCCGTGGCGTTCGGGGCCGGCGGCCAGGCCGACCAGTCCGGCGCCCTGCAGGCGGTCGCTTCGGTGCCCGGCGGCGTGTTCGTCCTCTGGGTGATCGTGATCGGCCTGGTCGTGCTGGCGCTCTGGCAGGTGCTGGTGGCGTTCACCGTGCGGGGCGCTGGCACGAAGGCGCTGGAGGTCGTCAAGGCGGTGGTCTACGGCGGGCTCGCGTACCTGACGATCACCATCGCCACCGGAGGCGGCCACAACACGTCGTCGAGCGACAAGTCCGCCAGCGCGCGCCTGCTCGCCCTCCCCGGCGGCGTGTTCGGCCTCGCGCTGATCGGACTGGTCATCGTCGGCGTGGGCGTCGGCTTCATCCGCAACAGCGCCACCCACCGGTTCGAACGCGACCTGAAGCTGCCGCCCGACCGCTGGGCTGGCGCGATCACGGCGCTCGGCCGCGTCGGCTACATCGCGAAGGGCATCGCCCTGCTGCTGGTCGGCGGGCTGGTGGTCGTCGCCGCCATCACCTTCGACCCGTCCAAGGCCGCCGGGCTGGACGGCAGCCTCAAGACGCTCGTGAGCATCCCGTTCGGGGTGGTGCTGCTGATCCTGATCGCGCTCGGCCTGCTGGCCTACGGCCTGTTCTGGTGCGTCAGGGCCGTCCGCGCGCACCTCTGAGCCCCGCAGATTCGTGCCGAATGTGGCGTTTGGCGGCGCCAAAC
>NZ_JBHTXK010000042.1:0-16472 GCF_042791795.1 Leifsonia sp. NPDC056665 | reverse complement strand
CAACCCGCCCACCCCGGATCCCAATATTCTTCAAACGCCGATCATGCGACCCAACCCGCGCACCCGTCACAGCAAGATCAAACTGCTCCATCTCAGGGTTCCTTTCACCGTTCAACGCAACCACCTCACAACCACCTTCGAAGCGTCTCGGCCAGGTACGACTCGTCCGGGTAGCGCGCGAGTTGATCGTCCTGCCACTGCATCTCGGTCGGAGCCTCGCGAGAGGCGAAGTCGCGCCAGAGAGCGCCGATCGCCGCCGTGGCCCACAGCTGATATCGAGCGATCGGCTCGACGGCCCTGTCCTCGAGGAGAGCATCGACGGCAGAAGGATCATTCGTGGCTCCAGCTGTCAGCCGCATCGCCTCGAGTCCATTGGATTCGATATCGGCCAGCTCGCCGACCGTGGGCGCCTCGATCCGTTCGGACATCGCCATGTCGGCGATCGCGCTGTAAAGCTCGCCCCACCGGAAGCGCTCACGTGGCGGTAACCAGAGTGTGGCTTCGAAGAGCATGAGCGCGTGGTGCCTGATCATGCTGTACGGCTCTGACGGGATCAACTGCACCTGGAGGACGTCATTCGTGACTGCCATCTCCAGACGAGAGCGATCGGTCAAGATGGGTGCAAGGCGGGCGCTCCGGACCAGGACCGGCGAGTAGACGCGTTCGAGGAGTCTGAGGAAGACCTCGGCGTCCAGTAGGTGATTGATCACCCATCCTCGACCCGAGGGCTCCGGCCAGGTCACCATCCAGCCCCCGTACGGGGCCGACGCGACGTCAGCGTGCGGAGTCGTTCGCACCTCGGCTCGGACTGCGGGCGCGCGCGGAAGGTCCAGCAGGGGTCGGCTGAGCAGGCGGCCTTTGGCCGCCCATTCAGCTGCGTCCTCCGCCCTGACGGACCCGCGCCCAGGTGAAGCGGACACGCTCGCGCCCGGTGTCCAGCCCGTCACGATCGACCCGAGAGCTGGTCGACTACGGCCTTCATGCCCGAGTGGTCGAGGCCTCCTCGCCCACTGGACACCAGCGCCGCGATCTCCTGAGCTGCGAGGCCGGCTAGCGGAGTCGCGACACCCGCGTCGCGTGCGATTTCCAGGGCGATCCCCATGTCCTTGTGATGGAGCACCGACCTGAAGCCGGGTCCGAACTCACGCCGAAGCATGGAACGGCCCTTCTGCTCGAGGACCGCACTTCCTGCGAGACCGCCCGAGAGGACAGGCAATGCCGCGTCAGCGTCCACATCGAGGGCCTCCAGCATCGTCAGAGCTTCCGCGACCGCACCCATGTTCACCGCCACGATCATTTGATTCGCAGCCTTGACGCTCTGGCCGGCGCCCGCGCCCCCGACGAAGATGGCCGTCCTCCCCATTGCACCGAACAGGTCGCGCATCCGGTCGAACGCGCCACGATCGCCGCCGACCATGATCGAAAGAGTGCCGTCGATCGCTCGGGGCTCGCCCCCCGAGACCGGCGCGTCCAGGGCGTGCAGCCCCGCGGCGGCCGCCACGGCGGCCACTCTGCGGGACACTTCCGGATGGATCGTGCTCATATCGATCAGCACGGTGGACTGCCGGGCGTGCGCAATGACTCCCTCGGGGCCGAGGAGCACCGCTTCGACGTCAGGTCCGTCGGGAAGCATGGTAATCACCACATCCGAGACTGCTGCGACTTCAGCAACCGACGCGGCCTCGACTCCGCCCCGATCGACCAGGAGGTGGGTTCGAGCCGCCGAGCGGCTGTAGGCGACGACGGAGAAGCCTTCTCGCACCAAGTTGGTCGCCATGGGAAGGCCCATGATCCCGAGGCCGATGAATCCGATCTGCATCGCACCTCCGATGTCCCGACACGACGGCAATGTTTGCCGATGACTGAATAAACGAAAGCTAAGACGTAGATTCCCTTCTGTCAACTCACATTTTGACTAATTGTCTACAATCAAGGAACGAATCCCTCAGCTTTTTTGGCGCTTTTAAGCTAAATCGGCCGCTTTATCTTGCATTCATGGTCAAGATTGACGACAATATGTATCACTCTTACAACCGAGCCATCGAGCTCTTCCGGCTACAACAATGGAGTTTCAGCCATGAATCCGCACGACGAAGGTTTCCTCGCCGACCGACTCGCCTCTCCGGCGCAAGAAGAGTCGATCGTCGACATGATCGGTGTCCAGACCGCTCCGGTCGGCGCGGCTCTGGTAGGTGTGCTCACCCTCGCCCGGCCCGAGTACCGTAACGCCATGACTCTCGCGGGCTGGCGACGCCTCGACGCGATGGTCCGGCACCTCAGCGAGAACACGCGCGTGCGTGCGATCGTTATCCGCGGCGCCGGCGACCAGTCGTTCTCGGCCGGGGCGGACATCTCGGAATTCCCGACTGAACGATCGAGCCCCGAAACCGGCGCAGCTTATGGTGCAGCCATCTCGGCGGCACTTCGGGCGATCCAGAGCGCGCCTGTCCCCGTGATCGCGATGATCTCAGGCTTCGCCGTCGGAGGTGGTTGCGAACTCGCTGCAGCATGCGATGTCCGGATCGCATCGACGGACTCACGGTTCGGGATACCCATCGGAAAGCTCGGGGTGACCCTCGGCCTCACCGAGACGCGCGCCGTGCTCTCCGCAATCGGCGCAGCCAGCCTCAAACATCTGGTCTACAGCGGGAAACTCGTGACGGCCGAACGCGCGAGCCGTATCGGACTGGTCCAGGAAGTCGTGGATCGTGACGATCTAGCGACCTTCACCGCGTCACTGGTCAGAAACATCGTGATGAGCGCTGAGACGACTGTTCGCGCCACCAAGATCCTGACGGAGCTCGCCAGCGACTCTGCCGTTCAGGAGAGCGAGGAGTTCGTGGCATCCCTGACTGTCGAGGCCTACGGGGGCGCCGATCTGCGCGAAGGCGTCGACGCGTTCCTCCACGGACGCACCCCGCGTTTCGCCGCTGAGAGGAGCTCCATGCATGTCCGCGCTTGAGGGACTGAAGGTCGTAGACCTCAGCCGCTATCTCTCCGGTCCGACGCTGACGATGCTCCTCGCGGATCTCGGAGCCGATGTCATCAAGGTCGAGACCCTTCCGCACGGGGATCCCGCACGTCAGTCAGGTCCGTTCCATGGCGCTGAGAGCGTCTATTACATGGCGTCGAACCGCAACAAGCGGTCATTCGCGGTCGACTTGCGCCGGCCGGAAGGACTGGAACTGGTACTGCGCCTCATCGACGAAGCGGACGTGTTCGTGCAGAACTTCCGGCCGGGGACGGTGGAGAAGATGGGGCTCGGCGAGGGAGTCCTGCGCGCTCGGAACCCGCGACTCATCTATGTCAACATCAGCGGTTTCGGTTCCGTCCCACCGGGAGACGCCCTTCCCGGCTTCGATCAGACGGCCCAGGCGATGTCCGGCCTGATGAGCGTGACCGGGACTCCGGAGACAGGAGCGCTCCGGGTCGGCATCGCTGTCAGCGATTCCACCACCGGGATATTCTCCGCTGTCGGCGTCCTGGCCGCCCTTCATGAGCGGAATCGAACCGGCAGGGGCTCACTCGTCGAGGCATCGCTCATGGAGTCCACCCTCACGTTGATGTCGTATCAGGCGCAGAAGTACTTGAGCCTCGGTGTCGTTCCCGGCCAGGACGGCAACGACCATCCGATCATGTTCCCGCAGGGGACGTTTCGCGCGAAGGACGCGTCGATCACGTTGGCGTCGGGCAATGAGAGGATGTGGCGGCAACTGTGCACGGCCCTTCACCTCGAGGAGCTCGCCGAAGATCAGCGCTTCGCCGATAATGCGGGCCGAATGCAGCATCGGGTCGAGTTGCGACGCCTTATCGAAGGTGTTCTATCGACGAAGCCCGCCTCGGTGTGGATTCGTGACATCAACGACGCAGGGGTGCCCTGCGCGCGTGTTCTTGATCTCGAGGAGGCGCTGACGCATCCCATCACGCAATCCCTCAACATGGTCGAAACCGTCGGGCACTCCGCGCTCGGCGAGATGAAGGTCCTCGGGCAGGCGGTCAAAGTGGAGGGAAGCGAGGCCGGCTGGCTGCGCCGGCCTGCGCCGCTGCTCGGCGAGCACACAGCGGAGATCGCACAGGAACTCGGAGTCTCCGCCGAACGACTCAACGAGCTCGTCGAAGTCGGAGTCCTCCAGGAGCCGCCTCTCGCGGCGCCCAGGGTCATGGCCGCGCGTGCCTGATAATGAGGTGGATCCATACCGATCGGAGGACGCTCTGCCCATGAAGTCCGTCATCGATTCGGCAAAGGTCACGGTTCCGTCGGTCGTGGAGGCCGCTGTGAGCGCGCTCCGCGGTCTCATCGTCACCGGCGCCGCGCGCCCCGGAGAGCGGCTTGTCGAGGAGCGTCTCACCGAATGGCTCGGTGTCAGCAGGCCGCCGCTCCGCGAGGCGCTCCGCATCCTCCAGCGCGACGGGCTCGTCGAGTCACTGCCGCGGCGCGGATATCGGGTCGTGTCGCTGACCGCCGAAGATGTCCGTGAGATCTATTCGCTTCGCTTCACCCTCGAGCGCATGGCCATCGAGCTCGGCGTGCCTGTGCGGGACCGCACTCGGCTCAAGCCGATGCACGACGCGTTGGCCGGCATGCAGCTCGCGACCGAGAGCAACGACGCCAGGGCGATGCTGGCCGCGAACAGCCTCTTCCATGCCGGACTCGTGGGCCTCCCTGCGCACAAGCGACTCGAAGCCGTTTATGACTCAATCCGACTCCAGGTGGAGTTGTGCATGGCTGACAACCTGCGATTTCGGGACCAGCAGTTCGGCGATCAAAGCGATGCCTATCCGCGTCACGCCCGGCTGCTGGAGAGCATCGAGATCGGCGACAAGGAGGCTGCGTTGTACGACATCGAACACCACGGGGCACTTTCGTTCGTCACGGATATCGACAACCTCGCGTACTCGGAAGATGAACCTCGGTAACGGGCGTGATGCCGCACCGGGCCAGGCGGCCGCAATCGCCCGGTCGGTTCGAACCGGCCGGCGAACAGCGGTCTCCGTCATCGAAGAGGCCGTCGAGCTGATCGAGCGCGTCGACCCGTATCTGAATGCGGTGATCGCAAGCGACCACGCCCGGGCTCTGTCCGCGGCGCGCTCCATCGACACGAGGATACGAGCCGGAGAGGATGTCGGCCCGTTCGCGGGCGTCCCGTTCACGGTGAAGGATGTCATCGCCACCGAGGGACTCCCAACAACCTGCGGGAGCCGCGCAGTGACCGGCACCCGGGACGACGAAGACGCTACCGCCGTCGCGCGGATGCGGGCGGCCGGTGCGATCCTGATCGGCAAGACGAACTGTCCCGAGTTCGCCTTCTCGGTCCTCACCGACAACGATCGCTTCGGGCCGACGATCAATCCGATCGAGATCCAGTCGCCCGCCACCGGACCACAGCAGCTCGTCGCAGGAGGGTCGAGCGGAGGAGAAGCAGTCGCGATCGCAGCCGGCTTCTCCGTCGTCGGACTCGGGACCGACTTCGGCGGCTCCGTCCGGTGGCCTGCACAATGCACCGGAGTCCTAGGCCTCCGACCGACGGTGGGCCGGGTTCCGGCGACCGGGCAGTTGCCCGGGGTCGGCGGTGGACCGTGGCCACCGAATCCGCGCACCCTCCAGGGGAGACTCCAGGTGATCGGGCCGATGGGGCGCTCGGTCGATGATGTCGAGGCCACGCTGCGGGTTGTGGCAGGGCCCGACGCGTTCGACTCGACAGCCGTGCCGGCTCTGCTCGGCGACAGCGCAGCGATCGATCTCAGAACCGTCGAATGCCGCTGGGAGACGTCGATCGGTGAGCTTGCCGTGGATGCGGAGGTCGCCGTCGCCGTCGAATACGCCGCCGAGCTGCTCCGTTCCGCGGGCGTCCGAGCATCTCGAGGTCTCCCTCCGGCGATGGACCATGCCCATTCGATCTACTCACGCCTCCGCGACGCCGAACCGCTGACGGAACTGCGCAACGCAATCGCCGGCAGAGAGGGCTCCGTGACGCGGCACATCGCGGAGGTGCTCGAGGCCGGAATGAGTGTCTCCGAGGATGAGCTCACGAGGCTCTGGGCTCGACGCGACCTGCTCCGAGCCGACCTCCTCGGGTGGCTGCGCGGTGAACGGATTCTCGCGCTTCCAGTGTCGACAGTCGCGCCATTCGCGAGCGCGGCGGGGTTGCCCTTCCGTGGTGGTCGACGGCTATCGGAGCCGGAAGTCGTGGCACCCTGCCGCCTGGTGTCGCTCTTCGGGCTGCCCTCGCTCTCCGTTCCTGTGATGACCTCGGCGACCGGCGTACCGATTTCGGTTCAGCTGGTCGGACCACCGTTCCGCGAGGACCTGGTTCTCGCCGCCGCGCGCGCAGTCCACTGACGACGGCAAGACGGCGGCGGGGTGACTTCCCCATCGCCGTCTGCCGTTCTCGGTCGCTACGCGGTCAGCTTGACCCCCGACTCGAGGATTTCATAGAACTTGGTGGCGTCCGCCGTCAGGGCGACCCACGCATTTGGCGCCCTCCCACCTCGGAATCGGACGTCGATAATGGTGCGCCCGACGGTGTGGACACCCGTCGTCTCGATCGCGACGTGGTAGCTCTCCAGCGGTATGACAGCAGGATCGATGAGATACGCGATGCACAGCGCGTCGTGGATCGGGGCGCTGTCGGGTATCGCTTGCGGCTGGGACTCGTCGTGGGCCACGATCCGCTGACGGATGAGGGCAGCCGTCGCCAGCGCAGCCGGCGTCCCGATCTCATGCAGCACGGCCGCCTGGGCGCCCGTAATCAAGGCATCATGGGTCGCGTCGAGGGGCACGAGGACCACTCGCTTGAATCCGGCGCCGAAGACCACGTCTGCGGCCACCGGGTCGTGCCAGATGTTCGACTCGGCCGATGGCGTCGCGTTTCCGAATGCGTGGGCACCTCCCATGATGACGAGCTCGTCCACCTTCTCGACGATCGACGGATCCAGCGTGATCGCCGCTGCGATGTTCGTGAGCGGGCCCACGGGCACGAGAGTCACTGGCTCCGGCCTGCTTCGCAGAGTCTCCACCAGCCACTCGACGGCGCCCTGCGGCCGCTCCGGTTGCGTCGCCGCGGGGAGGTCGAGTTGTTCCGGATGCATCTTCCCGCCGCTCTGGTCGTCGGTGACGGGACCGGGGACAGCGATGGGCCCGAAGGGCGCGTCGAGGCCCCGATAGACGGGGATGTCCGGCCGGCCGATGTAGTCGAGGACGCGGAGCGTGTTGTCGGTCGTGTTGACCACGGGCCGATTGCCCCAAACCGTGGTGCACGCTATGAGCTCGATGTCGGGATGAAGGGCGGCGAGCATGATCGCCACCGCGTCATCGGTTCCGGTGTCCACATCGAGGATGACCGTTCTCGTCATGAATAGAACGCTCCCCCGCTGACCCGCACGCCGTCCGCCGCGGCGTCGGCGATAGCGCGCGCCGCGTCGAAGTCGACGCGCCCCCTGATGCCGGGCGTCGCCTTCAGCGCACTCCCGATGATCACCGTGTCTGCGACCCTTAGTGCGTCGAAGACGCTGGACGCGTCCACCCGCCCACCGATCACCAGGTGCGCCTTCGGATGGCTGCGCCGGGCCTCCTCGGCCAGAGCGAGCGTCTCGTCGGTGTCCCTGCCTGTGACGATGACGCCGTCGGCGGAGCCGAAGTCGAGCGCGTCGACTATCGCGGCGGACAGACCAAGGCCCGGCTCCGCACGACTGGTCGGCTCACGGACGTCCGCCCAGATAGCGGGGGTGGCTCCCGAAGCCCTCCGAGTGCTCAGCGTCTCGTGGGCGCAGCCGTGGAGGACCCCTTCGGCGCTCCACGTCGTGCCCGTAAGAAGCTTGACCCGAACGAAGTCGGCGCCGGAGGCGGCGGCGATCGCGACGGCGGCGGGGCCGTCGTTCTTGACGATGTTGACGCCGATCGCCAGTTCGGACTCCGACCGGAGCCTCGTCGTGATCGCTGTCATCTGAGCGATCACCAGGCCATCGACCCGCTCGCGAGTCGGCCGATCCAGCGAGTTCTGGACGAGAACCGCGTCGAACCCGGCCTCCTGCAGAATCGCCGCGTCCGCCGATGCCTCGTCGGAGAGCTGCGAGAGCGGCTCCCCTCCCCACGCGGGACTGCCGGGAAGCGCCGGGAGGTGGATCATCCCGACCAGCCGCGGCGCGATCACAGGCTCGCCTGCACGAGAACGGACTCCGGAATGTTGCTGCCGAAGATCTGACGGAAGTTGACCTGCTTGCGGAACTCGTCGTCGAATCCGAGCATCACCTTGTCGTTCTGAGAGGCGAACGCATGCGCGATGAGCTCTCCAGCCGCGAGGTAGACCAGGGGCGAGAGCTCCTCGTCGACGTGCCCGACCACCGGGAGGACGAAGTCGGCGAGGTCCGCGGTGGTTCGGTCCTCGGCCGAGCACACAGCGACAGCAGTGCCGCGCATGTCGCGGATGGCCTGAAGCTGCTCGCGAGCGCGGTCGAGGCTGGCTCCCGGAGGAGCGAGCACGATCGTGACGGTGCCGGGCGTGCAGCAGAAGTACTGCTCGTGGGCCCACTCCTCCAGCTGCTGCGCCACGGTGTTGTGGCGCGCGCTCTCGATCATCTTGGCCATCGTGAACATCGCGGTGCCGTAGTTCGGGCCGCCCCCGAGGACGAAAACGGGGGTCTCGTCCGTCAGAACGGCCGCGACGTCGCGCGCCGGCTTCTCAGACGCTGCGAGCGTGTGTTCCAGCACACGGCTGAGCGCGGAGATCCGCCCGAGCTGCGCCTCCACACCCGCACTGTCGAGTCGGCCCGCGAGCTCGGCGAGCCGGATGATGACCGCGAGCAACGACAGCAGGGACGCCTCGTAGCTCATGGTTCCCGGGCCGAATCCCACGTCCCGGTAGTCGTAGGTGATCAGGGCGTCGCCCTGCTCGGCGAGTCGGCTGCCCTCGTTGTAGGTGATCGCGAGCGTGGACAGACCGGCCTGGCGCGCGAATTTCAACGCTTCCACGGATCGCGCGACGTCTCCCGAATTGGACACGGCCACGACAAGTGAACCCTCGGGAGCAGTTCGGATGGCGTATCGCGAGAATTCGAGCGATTCGAGGGCCTCGGTCGAGATCCCCGTCAACAGCTCACTCGCATAACGGGTCGCCACGCCGCAGAAGTGCGAGTCGCCGCACCCGACGAAATAGACCCGCGTCGGCACCGGTCCGGTCAGTGCCTGCGACGCGTGCGCGTACAGCTCGCGGATCGCGGTGGAGAGCAGACTCACCTGCCCGTCGATCCCATCGCGCATGTTCTTCCACTTCAGGGTCGAGTTCTCGTCCTGCCTCATGAGTTCCTCCATAGTGTTGCTTCTTCTGTGATGAGCGCTCCCCCGGGATCTCCCGAGATGAGCGCGGGTTCGATGGACGCGATCCGATCGACGACCACGCTACGCAAGCGATCGACGGACCCGTCGATCGCGGCTCCACGGGCCTCGACGACGATCGACGCCACGGCGCTTGCCGCGCAGGCGGCGTCCAGACCGTTGAGGCCCGCCGCGAGAGCGGCGGCGAACGCTCCGCAATACGAATCGCCCGCGCCGGTCACGTCGACGGGCCTGACCGGGACGACGGGAACGTGCCAGATTCCTTCTGCGGTCCCGACAACGCTTCCCTCGCTTCCGAGCTTCACGACCGCAATGGGCGCGCCAGCCTCCCGAAACGTGCGAATGGCCTGCACCGGGTCGTCGCCCGAGAGGAGCCGTGCCTCCAGCTCACTTGGAAGGAACGCGTCAACGCCCGCCACCGTCGCCAGAACGTCGTCCGGGCGCAGCGCGCAACTGTCGTGATGCGGATCCACCGTCAGCAAACGGTGCCTCCCCCGTTCCGAACGGCACCACTCCGCTTGGGTCTCGATGGGCATCGGCGCGATGTGCACCGCTGCCGTCGACGGGATCCCGTACTCCTTCGGCGATGGACTCATGCGTTCGAGCGAGCCGGAGTTCGGATGCAGGACGTATTTCCGTGACCCGTCCTCCTCGTAGAGCACCCACTCCGAGATGCATGGCTCACCCGCACCGGTCGGGACCAGCTCGACGCCGAGACGTCTCAGCCGCTCCAGTTCCTCGGTCGGGAACCCGTCGCCGAGCCGAGTGGCGACCTTCGCGGCCGCGCCGAAGAGGCTGGCTCCGATTCCCGCGTACAGCGCAGCGCCGCCCGCGGAGCGGAAGTGCGTCGGGCCGTTCCAGAACATGACATCGTCAACGGTGAGATGCCCGACGGTCCAGACCGTTGGAGCCGCGATCACAGCATCCCCTTGACGAGAACGCCGATGCCCAAGAGTCGCAAGGCGATCGAGGTCCCGATGACCAGCACACCCACGATGCAGATGATGACGTCGCCTCGCCCGAAGGCCAGGCGTGTGATGTTCGTACGCTTGTCGCGCGCGCCGAAACCTCGCGCGTCCATGGCCACGGTGAGGTTCTGCGCCGTCATCATCGCCCTGCCGAAGAGCGGGACGAGCACCGGCGCCGCCTTCACGGCACGACGCACGGGGTTACCGCGGGTCAGATCGGCGCCACGTGCACGCTGTGCCTCCAGAATCGTGACGCGCTCCGAGTTCATGAGCGGGATGAACCGGATCGTCAGGGAGAGCGCTGTGCCGACGCGATAGTTGAGTCCGAGACCCAGGAGGCCGGCTGTGATGAGCTGCGGAGACGTCGTCAACATCAAGATCGCTGCCGCGAGGATCATGATGGTGATGCGGAATCCCATCGCGACCCCGAAGAGGACGCCATCGACCGTGAAGGTGAGCGTCCCCAGGGTGAACAGGTGGACGCCCTGGGCGATGTAGGCGGGCCAGATCAGGACGCTCAGGAAAGTCAGCCAGATCGACAGCCAGATGAAGCCGCCGAGATCGGTCCAACCGAGCTTCGCACTGAAAGCGACCGCGAGGATGGCGGCCACCGTCGCGCCGAGCACGATCGGATTGTTGAAGCAGAGCGCGACGCCGAACAGCACGAACAGCCAGAGGAACTTCGTCCTCGGATCCAGACCCTGGTGCACGACGGACGCGCGATCGCGATAGATACTGTAGCCAACAGGCATGTGATTACCTCCCCTCGGTGGGACCGACCAGCTGGCCGACCGCTTCAGAAATCGACTTCGCCCGGTCGACGCCGAACCGCTCGAGCCGGTCCGATATCGTGACCGGCGCCGGAGCCATCAGATGAGCCTCCTCGAGAACGGCCGTGTCGCGGAAGACATCCTGAGTCGGGCCGTCCGCGAGGATGCGACCGCCGGCCATGACGACGGACCGATCGATGAACTCGCTGACCAAGTCCATGTCATGGGTGATGACCAGGATCGTGCGACCCTCGGACGCCCACTTGGAGAGCAGACCCATCGCGCGCATCCCGCCGACCCGGTCCATGCCGGTCGTGGGCTCATCGATAACAAGGAGTCGCGGGTCCATGGCGAGGATGGAGGCCACCGCCACGAGCTGGCGCTGACCGCGGCCCAGCGTGAACGGGTGCGCGTCCCGCAACGCAGCGATTCCGACGAGGTCGAGAGCGTCGCTCACGAGCTCGTCGACCTCCGCGCTGCTATAGCCCAGATTGGTCGGCCCGAATCCGACCTCCTTCGCCACGGATGAGGAGAAGATCTGGTGGTCCGGATTCTGGTAGCAGTACCCGACAGACCGTGCGAGCACCGACAGCGGCTGATCGGCGACACGCTTGCCTGCGACCCGGACTTCACCGCTCGTCGGCTGGTGGAGACCGTTCAGGTGCTTCGCCAAGGTCGTCTTTCCGGCGCCGTTCTGGCCGAGCAAAGCGACGAACTCGCCTTGCCGAACCCGCAGATCGACGCCCTTGAGCACATCGGGAAGACCGGGTCCGTAGGAGAACCGGAGGTCCTTGACGTCGATCACGATGCTGGGATCCCTGGCTTCGATTGTTTCCGACCTGGTCATCTGGTCGCTCCTTCCAGGACGCGTTGGGCCTCGTCGACCGCCTGATCCAGGTCGAGCGTGGGGCGAAGCCCTGCTGGGAACCCTTGTTCGGCGAGGTTGAGGATGAAGTCGGCTGCGGCCGGGAGACGTTCGCCGGCGGTACGCTCGCGAGCGCCCGGGGTGGCGAGCACGTCCAGTGGCTTCCCGTCCGCCACGACCGCTCCATCGCTCATCACGATGATCCGGTCGGCGAGGCGGGCGAGGCGGTCGACCTCGTGCTCGACCACAACAACCGTGATCCTGCGTCGCCGGCGGAGGTTCTCGATCACCGTGAAGACCTGGTCCTTGCCCAGCGGGTCGAGCTCGGAGGTCGGTTCATCCAGCACCAGGATGTCCGGCTCGAGCATGAGGGCTGACGCGATGGCGAGTCGCTGCTTTTGACCGCCGCTGAGCGTGTAGGTGTCCCGGTCCATGAAGTCGGCGAGACCCACCGCGGCGAGACACGCCTTGCTACGCGCGGCGATTTCGGCGGGATCGATCTCGTAGTTCTCCGGCCCGAAGGCCAGATCCTCACGGACTGTCATGCCGATGATCTGGGCCTCCGGGTCCTGGAGCACCAAGCCGACCCGCGCTCCCCCATGCGAGTGCGTCTCCCGGGTGACATCGGTTCCGAAGATCTCGACCGTGCCCTCGTGCTCGCCCGGGGTCGTGTGGGGGATCAGCCCCTTGATCGCCTGGCAGAGCGTGCTCTTTCCGGCGCCAGACGGACCGATGATCCCGACGAACTCGCCCTCCGCTATGTCGAAGGTCAGGCCTCGGAGAGTCGGTCCCTGCGCGGTCGGATACCGGAACCAGAGATCGTTGACCCTGACCGCGTGCCCACTGTCGTCCCGCATGCTCAGCTGGCCTCTGACCGGTCGGCGGTGACCGTCTGGTTGTCGCGCATCGACTTCCGCGAGCGGTCGGACTTGCCGGAGAGGTCCAGGTGGTACAGACCCCACTGACGGACGAGGGGGAACAGGGCGATCAGCAGAACCGGCACGACAATGGCCGGAAGAACGAGCTGGTTGATGAAGATCGACAGGGAGACTCCGCCCCAGGCGACTGCGGGCGGGAGCACGTTGGTAAACGCGAGCCAACCGCAGATCGTGATCATGAGCATGATTCCGCCGACGAGGAGGCCGAGGTAGAGACGGCCCCAGGCACTCAGGTTGTTCATCCTCGGGTTGGTGACGATCTTGTACGGCACCCAGGTATAGAAGGTGTGGCCCAGGAATCCCGCGAGCGACCCGAGCGTCAGAGCGCCGCTGATCGCGTCACCGATCGGCATCGAGAACGTAACCCCGATCGCGCCGGGAAGGCCGAAAAGGGTGGAGAACACAGGCCCGAGCGAGAAGGACGGGTTGAATCCGCCGATGCCGGGGATGAACTGGAGCTGCAGCGGCCGGCCCGCGATGTAGATCGCCCCACTGATCGCGATCAGCGCGATCGTGCGCGAATTCCACTTGAGCCCGTTCTTCACGAACCCTTTTCGGCTGATCGTGTGGCCGCTGAGTTCCATCACCCAGATCGCAACCGCCAGTACCATCAAGATGAGCGCAAGGCCGTTTGCGACCACGAGGGCGGGACCCCCCTTGAGGAGCTCACCAAAGAAGTTGAAATTCATCATTGAACCTTTCTTCGTTTTCGTTTCGCGAGCGGCGATTCAGCCGCGACGCACGATTTGAATGTCGATCCGCGACGGCTCGTGGTAGTTCTTCGAGAACATCACGACCCGGTCGGGGACGGAATCGACGTAGTGGTGCTGTTCGAGCAGCAGAATCGGCGTGCCGATCTGCGTGCTCATCTGGTGGGCCAGCTCGACTCCTGCGTTCATCGGGACGAAACGGGCCGTGATCCGGTGGACGGCCAGCCCCTGGTCGGCCAGCCGCTCGTAGAGCGAGTCCTCCGTCGTGAAGTCGTCGAACCGGGTCGGTGACTCCAGGAACTCGGTCGGGATCCACTCCTCGGCGAACATCACCGGGATCCCGTCCGCCAGGAATGTGCGTCGGATGCGGACGACAGCCGCGCCTTCGGCGATGCCCAGGCTCTCAGCGATCCGAGCGTCGGCGAACTCATGCTGAACGTCGAGACCGACGACTCCAGGGACTTGGCCGTTCACAG
This sequence comes from Leifsonia sp. NPDC056665, assembly GCF_042791795.1. Taxonomy (NCBI): domain Bacteria; kingdom Bacillati; phylum Actinomycetota; class Actinomycetes; order Micrococcales; family Microbacteriaceae; genus Leifsonia; species Leifsonia sp. NPDC056665. The sequence goes on along the minus strand of NZ_JBHTXK010000042.1, from coordinate 2,414 downwards.
CGATCATCTCCGACGTGCCTCGGATCCGTTCGAATCCGTTGGAGAACGACGGCGCATCCGCGGCGACGAATGTTCCCACTCCGCGCTTGCGGACGAGGAGCCGGTCGGCCACAAGGATGGAGATGGCCACGCGAAGCGTGGGCCGGCTGACGCCGAGCGTCCGGGCCAGTTCGGGCTCGGACATCAACTGCTCGCCTTCGGCGATGCTCCCCGATTGCACGAGGGCCCGCAGGCGGGTTGCCGTGCGCTCCTCGAGGCTCTGTTCCTCGGCCTCGCTTCGGATCTTCCATCCGGTTGCCATGTCACTCCCCTTGGACTTCGATGTCCGCTCGCTTGATGTCAGACATCTTCACTCGCTTGATGTCAGACATCTTGCCTCCCCGCCACGATCGGTGTCAACATTCAATTCCGAACATGAGCGAACGAAGGGTAAGCCATAGTGGATTTCGCGCAACGAGTTGTCATCATCACAGGAGGCGCGAGCGGCGTGGGCCGCGCCGCAGCCCAGCTTTACGCGGCTGCCGGGGCGAAGGTCGTCATCGCAGACTGGGATGAGGATTCTGCCATCACGGCGGCGGCCGAACTAACCGACGCCGGCCGCACCGCCCTCCCCGTCCAGATGGACATCTCCGACGTGGAGTCCGTCGACCGGGCTGTCGTGGGAATCGTCGCTGCGTTCGGTCGCATCGATGTCCTCTTCAACAATGCCGGGATCGGCCCGAGCGCAGCGGCCCGCTATCCGATGGAGAACGTCGTCGACACTCCTGCGCATGCCTGGGACGAAATCCTCGCAATCAATCTCACTGGCCCGGCCCTCGTGAGCCGAGCAGCCATCCCCCACATGGTGCGGGGCGGAGGCGGCTCGATCGTCAACAATGCTTCCATCAACGCGCTGGTGGCCGTTCATGGCGCCGACGCCTACAGCGCCTCGAAGGGCGGCCTTGTCACCCTCACCCGAGCCATGGCCGTCGAGTGGGCGCGCCAAGGGATCCGCACCAACTGCATCTGCCCTGGACCGATCAACACTCCAATGAACGCCCCGTATCTCGCCGACCTGGTGCGTCGAACCGAAATGGAGGCGGCCATACCACTCGGTAGAGTCGCGCGCCCGGAGGAGATCGCAGAGGTCGCTGTCTTCCTCTCCAGCGATGCCGCTTCGTACGTCAACGGCGCGATCATCCCTGTCGATGGCGGTTGGACGGCAGCGTGAGCGGCTCGGCGCACGAGGGAGCACTGGGATCGCACTGCGACGTCCGAGGCTCGACAGCAGAGCGGACGGTTCGAGTCTGCTCCCCGAGGCCGTCGATCCGAACCACCACGACGTCCCCGGGCTGGAGATAAGAAAACCGGCCGGACAACGCAACACCTTCCGGTGTGCCCGTCAGGACCACATCGCCCGGTTCGAGCCGGACGAACTGACTCAGATCGCGGATGATCCGATCGACGCCGAAGATCATGTCGGACGTGCGGGAGTCTTGACGAGGATCGCCATTGACGAAGCTTCGGAGTCTGGCATCGTGTGCATCGAACGAATCCGCCGGGACGAGCCACGGTCCAAGCGGGAGGAAGCCGGGGGCGCTCTTCGCCAGCGACCATTGTCCCCCCGAGAATTCACTCTGCCAATGCCGCTCGCTGACGTCGTTGGCGGCCAGGTACCCGACGATGTGCTCGCCGGGGTCGGCGTCCGAGGCGAGCTGCCACGCTTCGCGGCCGATGACGACACCGAGCTCGACCTCCCAGTCGACCTTGCTCGAACCTTGAGGAAGTACGAGCTCATCATCCGGGCCGCAAAGCGCGCTCGGCGACTTCATGAACACGACTATCCGCTGTGGCGGGTCGGATCGGCTCTCGCGAACGTGCGCGGAGTAGTTCATCCCGATGCAATAAACGGCGCCCGGGCGCGCGATCGGTGCGCCGATACGCATGACCCCGGCACCGGGGAGTGTCGGCAGCACCGCGCGATTCCGACGAACAATACGCACGGGATCCGCCGCGAGAAAGAGTCCGTCGATGTCGCTGGTGATCGACCTCAGATCGAGGACTCGGTCATCGATCACAGCTACGGGGATTTCGTTGCCGACCGGTCCCAATCGACCGAACTTCATGGGATATGCCTGTTTCCATTCTCAAGACCCCGGTGATCGGGGAGGATGCACGCTTCTCGGGCGCTCGAGAATCCAGCGGCAGCCGGGGCGCATCGCGCCTGACCGCCGTCGGCCGCCGCTGGATCCTCGACCGCCCGATGGGCCATCGACGATGAACTCCGGGGGCTCATCCGGCCCCGAGCGCGGCTAGGCGTTGACCGCCGCGGCGGCGAGGAGGTGTTGTTGTGTGGTTTCTTGGCCGCGGTTTTGGTTGAGGACCTGGCCGCGGTGGTCGTCGCCGACGAACTCGCCGTCCTGATACACCAACCG
>NZ_JBHTXK010000041.1:0-18488 GCF_042791795.1 Leifsonia sp. NPDC056665 | reverse complement strand
CGTTGTTGTCACTTCCAGGCCGCGAAAGTGACAACAACGTGCCCCTCGGCGGTGGGTTAGGGCGTTAACGCCGGAGCGGCCGGCCCCCGAAGGGACCGGCCGCTCACGGATGAGACGGGTCTCAGTTGTTGGAGCTGAGCTTCTCGCGCAGAGCGGCGAGGGACTCGTCGTCGGCGAGGGTTCCGCCGTTGCCGGTCTCGCTCGAGAAGGACGACGAACCGCTGTCGGCGGCCGCCTCCTCGATGCCCTTCGCGACCTGGCGCTTGTGCGCCTCCCAACGAGCCTGGGCAGCGGCGTACTGCTGCTCCCACTCGTCGCGCTGGGTCTCGAAGCCTTCCTTCCACTCGTTGGTCTCCGGGTCGAAGCCCTCGGGGTACTTGTAGTTCCCCTGGTCGTCGTACTCGGTGACCATGCCGTAGAGGGCCGGGTCGAACTCGGTGCCTTCGGGGTCGACGCCCTCGTTCGCCTGCTTGAGGCTGAGCGAGATGCGGCGGCGCTCCAGGTCGATGTCGATGACCTTGACGAAGACCTCTTCGCCGACCGACACGACCTGCTCGGCGAGCTCGACGTGCTTGCCGGAGAGCTCGGAGATGTGCACCAGGCCCTCGATGCCGTCCGCGACGCGGACGAACGCACCGAACGGAACCAGCTTCGTGACCTTGCCCGGTGCGACCTGACCGATCGCGTGGGTGCGGGCGAAGACCTGCCACGGGTCCTCCTGAGTCGCCTTGAGCGACAGCGAGACGCGCTCGCGGTCCAGGTCGACCTCGAGGATCTCGACGGTGACCTCCTGGCCGACCTCGACGACCTCGGACGCGTGCTCGATGTGCTTCCACGAGAGCTCGGAGACGTGCACGAGGCCGTCCACGCCGCCCAGGTCGACGAACGCGCCGAAGTTGACGATCGAGGACACGACGCCCTTGCGGACCTGACCCTTGTGCAGGTTGTTGAGGAACGTGGTGCGGGACTCCGACTGGGTCTGCTCCAGCAGCGCGCGACGCGACAGGACCACGTTGTTGCGGTTCTTGTCGAGCTCGAGGATCTTCGCCTCGATCTCCTGGCCCAGGTACGGGGTCAGGTCGCGGACGCGGCGCAGCTCGATGAGCGACGCCGGCAGGAAGCCGCGGAGGCCGATGTCGACGATCAGGCCGCCCTTGACGACCTCGATCACCGTTCCGGTGACCACGCCGTCGGCTTCCTTGATCTTCTCCACGTCGCCCCACGCGCGCTCGTACTGCGCACGCTTCTTGGACAGGATGAGGCGGCCTTCCTTGTCCTCCTTCTGGAGAACGAGCGCCTCGACGGTGTCGCCGACCTCGACGACCTCGCTAGGGTCGACGTCGTGCTTGATGGAAAGCTCGCGCGAGGGGATGACACCCTCGGTCTTGTAGCCGACGTCGAGGAGGACCTCGTCGCGGTCGATCTTGACGACGGTGCCTTCGATCAGGTCTCCGTCGTTGAAGAACTTCAGCGTCTTTTCGACCGCGGCAAGAAAGTCTTCAGCAGAACCGATGTCGTTGACTGCGACCTGCTTCGGTGCCTTGTCGGTCGTTGCGGTTGTCATGTAGTGGATGCTCCGTTATGGACATAAATCAGGCCGTGCGCGAACCTCTGTGGGTGTCTTCCGCGAACGGCAGGCGGATGTGGATGTCACACAAGTGACGGTCTAGTCTACCGACTGGCCTGCGAAAGGGGCAACTCGCGTCCGGCGACGATGTCGCGGAGGGCGGGCTCCAGGTCCGGGAAGGCGAATTCGTAGCCCGCCGCGAGCAGCCGCTCCGGCACCACCCAGCGGCTCTTCAGCACCAGCTCGGTCTCGGTGCGGATGACCGCCGTGCCGAGCTCCAGCATCCACCGGAACGCCGGGAGCCCGGCCGGGACCCGGAGCACGCGGCGCAGGGTCGCCATCAGGGTGCGGTTGTCCGACGGGTTCGGCGCGGCGATGTTGACCGCGCCGTCGAGCTCGGGATGCGCGCGCAGGAACTCGATCGAGCCGAGCACGTCGGCGATGTGCGCCCAGCTGAACCGCTGCCGGCCGCCGCGGGCGCGGAACTCGTGGAAGGTGCCGGCGTTGCGGCGCGCGGTGGTCGCGAACCAGCGGCCGTCGAGCTGCGGTCCGCCGAGGCCGGACTGCGTCAGCCGGATCAGCGGGAGGAGGGCGGAGCCGTCGCCGAGCACGATCGCCATGCGCAGCGCGACGCGCCGGGTGCCCGGCAGCTCGCCCTCGAAGAACTCGGCCTCCCAGGCGCGCGCGACGTTCACCGAGAAGCCGGCGCCGAGCTCGCCGGTGGACTCCGTCATCGGCCGGTCCTCGGCGTGCCGGTAGATGGTCGCGGTGGAGGCGTTGAACCAGATGGGAGGCGGGGCGTCGGAGGCGGCGACGGCCTCCCGCAGCGCCCGCGTGGTCTCCAGTCGGGAGCGGAAGATCTCGGCGCGGTTCGCGTCGCCGTAGCGGCAGTTCACGCTCTTGCCCGCGAGGTTGATCAGCACGTCGGCGCCGGTGACGACCCGTCGCAGGGCCTCGGCGTCTCCCCAGCGCGCGTCGGCGCCGTCGCGGCCGACCAGCAGGACCGTCGCGCCGGCGGCGCGGTAGTGCTCCGCCAGATAGCGTCCGATGAAGCCGGACGCGCCGGCGATGACGATGCGCTCGCTCACTCACTCCCCCGATGCGACGGCGGCGCTCCCGACCTGGTATCGGAACGTCCCCGCGTACTGGTACACCCTACCGATCAGCGGGACGCGCACGACGATCGAGACCGCTTGCGCGTCGCGCTCGTCGTCGTACCGCTCGGTGAGGGCGACGACAGGGGCGACCGCGCGCGGGAGGACGATCCGCAGCCTCCCCAGCCGCACCCCGACCCGGCGGGAAGTCAGCCGGACGGCGCCGTCGATCACACGGGCGGAGAACCACGCCTCGGCGAGCACCGGAGAGCCGAGACGGTCCACGACCATCCAGCCGTCCACGCCGATCTCGTCGCGCATGTCGAGCACGCGCCCGCCCAGCTCGAACCGCCGCACCGCGCGCACCGCCGGGCCGCCGTCGGCCGACACCACCGGCACGTTCTCGACCGTGAACGGCACGGCCCGCTCCCACACCGGGAACATCACGTGCGCCCGGCCGAACACCGCCAGCACCGGCCAGAGCCAGCGCCGGGGCGTGCCGACAGTGTCGAACACGCCCCGGCCCGTGCCGGTGGACCCGGCCGGGATGGCGTCGAAGTAGGCGCGCAGCCGCGGATGGAGCTCGTCGAACGCCGGGCCGAGCACGGCCCGGTACGGGGAGGTCATCGCGGCTGCGCGCTTCTCGGGTGTCGGTCGCTCAGTCGAGCAGCGCCGACTTCAGGGTGTCCAGGCCGACGCCGCCGATGTCGAGCGCCTTCTTGTGGAACGCCTTGATGTCGAACGCGGCGCCCTCGCGGCGCGCGTACTCGTCGCGGAGCTGCTCCCAGATCCGCTGGCCGATCTTGTACGACGGCGCCTGCCCCGGCCAGCCGAGGTAGCGGTTCACCTCGAAGCGGACGAAGCCCTCGTTCATGTTGACGTTGTTCGCGAGGAACCCGAAGGCGTACTCGCCGGTCCAGGGGCCGGAGCCGTCCGGGAGCTGCTTCTCCAGGTGCACGCCGATGTCGAGGACGACGCGGGCGGCCCGCATCCGCTGGCCGTCGAGCATCCCGAGCCGGTCGGCCGGGTCGTCCAGGTAGCCGAGCTGCTCCATCAGGCGCTCCGCGTAGAGCGCCCAGCCCTCGGCGTGGCCCGAGGTGCCGGCGATGCGGCGCCAGGAGTTGAGCTGCGCCTTGTTGTAGGTGGCCTGCGCGATCTGGAGGTGGTGGCCGGGGACGCCCTCGTGGTAGACGGTCGTCAGCTCGCGCCAGGTGTCGAACTCGGTGACGCCCTCGGGGACGCTCCACCACATCCGGCCGGCGCGCGCGAAGTCGTCGCTGGGGCCGGTGTAGTAGATGCCGCCCTCTTGCGTGGGGGCGATCATGCACTCCAGGCGGCGGATCTCCGTAGGGATGTCGAAGTGCGTGCGGCCGAGCTCCTCGATCGCGCGGTCGCTGGTCTCCTGCATCCAGCGCTGCAGCGCGTCGGTGCCGTGCAGCTTGCGGGAGGCGTCGCCGTCCAGGAACGCGATGGCCTCGTGGACCGTCGCGCCCGGCTTGATCTCGCGGGCGATCGACTCCTGCTCGGCGACCATGCGCGCCAGCTCCTCGATGCCCCACTCGTAGGTCTCGTCGAGGTCGACGGTCGCGCCGAGGAAGTCGCGGGAGGCCAGCGCGTACAGCTCGCGGCCGACGGCGTCCTTCTCGGGCGCGTGGGCGGCCAGCTCGTCCTGCAGGAACGCAGCGAGCGTGGCGTAAGCGGCCGCCGACTCCGTGGCGCCGTGCGCCAGGTCGGCCTTCAGGGATGCGGGCAGCTCGCCGTTCAGCGGCCGCGCGGAGCCGGTGAAGTCGAAGAAGAAGCCGGTGTCGGCGATCTGCTTCTTCGCCTGCGCCAGCACCTCGCGCACCTGACGGATCGCGGGGACATTGCCGGACGCGATGCCGCTGCGGAGGGTCTCGATGTAGCCGTCCATCGCCGCGGGGAGGTTGTGCAGCCGCTTCGCGACGTTCGCCCAGTCCTCCTCGGTGTCGGTGGGGACGAGGTCGAAGATGTCGCGGAGCTCCTGCGCCGGGGAGGCGATCACGTTGAGGTCGCGCTGGTTGAAGCCCGCCTCGTGCTTCTCGATGGTGAGCTCCAGCTCGCGGGAGAGGTCCATCTTGGTGACGCGGTCGATGTCGTCAACCGGATCGGCGGCCTGGATCTTGGTCAGGGCCTCCCGCACCTTGCCGACGGCCTGCTGGGCGCCGGCCGGCGAGTAGTCCGAGTACTCGCCCTCGCGGCCGGGGCGGCCGAGCCAGACGTGGTACTCGGGGTGGAGCTCCAACTGGGTGTCGACCCACTCGTCAGCGATCGTGTCGATCGGAGTGGATTCGCGCTTCTCTGCGTTCGTCATGATCCGAGCCTATTGGTAGCGCCGAGCACGGAGTCAAGGGGGGTCAGTGGGCGGCGGCTTCCCAGGTGGGGCCGCGGCCGATCTGGACGTCGAGGGGGACGCGGAGGTCGGCGGCGCCGGCCATCCGGGTGCGCACGATCGTCTCGAGCGCGTCCCACTCGCCGGGGGCGACCTCGAAGATGAGCTCGTCGTGCACCTGCAGGAGCATCCGGGAGTTCAGCGAGCCGTCGATCAGGTCGCCGGCGATCCCGAGCATGGCGATCTTCATGATGTCGGCGGCCGAGCCCTGGATGGGCGCGTTGAGCGCCTGGCGCTCGGCGTTCTCGCGCAGCACGCGGTTGGTGGAGGTCAGGTCGACGAACGGGCGGCGGCGGCCGAAGATGGTCTCGGTGTAGCCGTCGACCCGCGCGATCTCCACGACGCTGCGCAGGTAGTCGCGCACCGCGCCGAAGCGCTCGAAGTAGCCGGCCATCAGGTCCCGCGCCTCCTTCGTCTCGATGCGGAGCTGCTTGGACAGGCCGAACGGGCTCAGGCCGTAGGCGAGGCCGTACGACATCGCCTTGACCTTGGTGCGCATGAGCGGGGTGACGTCCTCGGGCGTGACGCCGAAGACGCGCGCGCCGACGAAGCGGTGCAGGTCCTCTCCCGCGTTGAACGCCTCGATCAGCCCGGGGTCCTCGGAGAGGTGCGCCATGATGCGCATCTCGATCTGCGAGTAGTCGGCGGTCAGCAGCGTCTCGTAGCCCTCGGCGCTTCGGAACGCCGAGCGGATCTCGCGGCCCTCCTCGGTGCGGATCGGGATGTTCTGGAGGTTGGGGTCGTTGGACGAGATGCGTCCGGTGCTGGTGCCGGTCTGGTCGTAGGTGGTGTGGATGCGGTCGTCCCCGTTGACCGAGCGCTCCAGGGTCTCCACGATCTGCTTCAGCTTGGTCGCGTCGCGGTGCTGGAGCAGCAGGTCGAGGAACGGGTGCGGGTTGCTCTCCTGCAGGTCGGCCAGCGACTGCGCGTCGGTGGAGTAGCCGGTCTTGGTCGAGCGCGTCTTCGGCATCCCGAGCTCGTCGAACAGCACCTGCTGGAGCTGCTTCGGCGAGCCGAGGTTGAGCTCGTGGCCGACCTCCGCGTAGGCGCGCGCGGCGTAGTCGTTCGCCTTGTCGGTGAGCTGGCCGCGCAGGCGGCGCAGCATCTCGGTGTCGATCGAGACGCCGTCGAGCTCCATCTCGGCGAGCACCGCCACCAGCGGGAGCTCGATGTCGTCGAGCACGGCGCGCGTGCCATCGTCGAGGGCGATCATCTGACCCTCGGCGACCCGGCGGATGTACCAGGCCTCGGTCGCCGGGCTGACGGCGTCGTTGATCGGCACGAGTTGGTTGGGGTCGGAGACCGGGAGGGTCTCGCCCAGCACCTCGTAGACCTGCTCGGCCAGCGACTGCGGCGCGGCGCCCGGCCGGACCAGCCAGGAGGCGATCCGGGTGTCGAAGGCGAGGCCGTCGACCACGAAACCGGCGCGGGCCAGCGCCTTGAACTGCGGCTTGGCGTGGAAGAAGTACTTCGGAGCGCTGCTCGCCAGCCACTCCTCCAGCGCCGTGTAGTCGGGACGGCCGGCGGCCCACGGGACGTAGACGGTGTCATCGGCGGCGGCCAGGCCGAAGCCGGTGATGCCCGCGGGGCCGGTCTCCAGTTGCACCGCGACGGGCGCGCCGTCGGCGGACGCTTTGGCCAGCCAGTTGGCGAGCTCCTCGTCCACGAGGGTGCGGACGACCGGGGCGCTCACGGCCCCGACGTCGCCCTCCGAGGGCGCGACGCCGGCGCCGGTGAAGGTGCCGTCCTCAGCAGCAGCCTTCAGCAGCCGGTCGAGGAGGGTCTTGAACTGGAGGCGCGCGAAGATGTCGCGCACGGCGTTCTCGTTGAGCGGCTTGCGCTCCAGGTCGTCGGGGGCGACCTCCAACTCCACGTCGTCGAGGAGCCTGTTCAGCCGGCGGTTGCGGAGGGCGTTCTCCTGCTGGTCGCGGAGGTTCTGCCCGACGACGCCCTTGATCTCGTCGGAGTGGGCGACGATGTTCTCGACCGTTCCGTACTGCTGCACCCACTTGACCGCGGTCTTCTCGCCGACCTTGTCGATGCCGATCAGGTTATCGCTGGTCTCGCCGACCAGCGCCGCGATCTCCGGGTACTGGTGGGGCTCGACGCCGTAGCGCTCGCGCACGGCGGCGGGGTCGTAGATCTTGAGCTCCGAGACGCCGCGGACGTTCGGGTACAGCAGCGTGACGTCGTCGTTGACGAGCTGGATGACGTCACGGTCGCCGGAGACCAGGAGCACGCGGTAGCCCTGCTCCCTGCCCTGACGTGCGAGGGTGGCGAGGATGTCGTCGGCCTCGAAGTCCTCCTTGGCGATGGTGGTGATGTTCATTGCGTGCAGGGCCTCCTGCAGCAGCGGGATCTGGCCCACGAACTCGGAGGGGGTCTCGTTGCGGGTGCCCTTGTACTCCGGGTACTCGCGTGTGCGGAACGAGTAGCGGGAGATGTCGAACGCGACAGCGAGGTGCGTCGGACGCTGCTGCTGGAGCAGGTTGATCAGCATCGCGATGAAGCCGTGGATGCCGTTCGTGTGCTGCCCTTCCCGGTTGACGAAACTGTCGACCGGCAGTGCGTAGAAGGCCCGGAATGCCAGCGAATGGCCGTCGATGACGAGAAGGGTAGGCTTTTCGGAGTCTGACACCAGGCAAGCCTACAAGGGGCCGGTGACAGTCCAGGACGACGGCCGACGAGGGCGGAGAGGCACCAGAATGACCGAGGACGCGCTCGCGTACGTGAAGCAGCGGGGGCTCGGCGCCCTCGCCGACAAGATGGGCATCGAGATCGTGGAGTTCACGATCGAGCGGGCCGTTGCACGGATGCCCGTGCTCGGAAACACGCAGCCCGCGGACCTGCTGCACGGCGGCGCGTACGTCGTGCTCGGCGAGTCGCTCGGGTCGATGTCGGCCAACCTCTACGCCGGCGAGGGCCGCCTCGCGGTGGGCATCGAGATCAACGCCTCGCACACCCGCGCCGCGGTCGACGGCTATGTGACCGGCGTCTGCACGCCCATCCACCTCGGCCGCACGCTGACGACGCACGAGATCGCCGTCACCGACGACCGCGGACGGCGCTGCTCGACCATCCGCATCACGAACCTGATCAAGGACCTGTAAGCAGGCCCGCCGCGCCCTACTTCTTGGGGGCTAGTTGCTCGATGATGGCCTGGGCGACGTCGTGCATGGTGAGACGGCGGTCCATCGACGCCTTCTGGATCCAGCGGAATGCGTCCGGCTCGCTGAGGCCCATCTTCTCGTTGAGGAGGCCCTTGGCGCGGTCGACCAGCTTGCGGGTCTCGAAGCGCTGCACCATGTCGGAGACCTCGGCCTCCAGCGCGATGATCTGCTGGTAGCGCGCCAGGGCGATCTCGATCGCCGGCAGGAGGTCGTTCGGGGTGAACGGCTTGACCACGTAGGCCAGGGCGCCGGCCTCGGTGGCGCGCTCCACGAGCTCCTTCTGGCTGAACGCGGTCAGCAGCACGACGGGCGCGATGTGGTTCTTGGAGAGGCGCTCGGCCGCCGAGATGCCGTCGAGCTGGGGCATCTTGACGTCCATGATGACCAGGTCGGGGCGCAGCTCGGTGGCCAGCGCGACCGCGGTCTCGCCGTCTCCGGCCTCGCCGACGACCTCGAAACCGTTGTCGCGCAGGGTCTCGACGATGTCGAGCCGGATGAGCGACTCGTCCTCCGCAACGACGACTCGGCGGGGTGCGGCGGGGGTGGTCTCCTGGTCAGTCACGGACAAAAGCCTACGGTATTGTTCAGGTGTTGTTGTGCGCCGCTGTGGCGGAATGGCAGACGCGGAGCACTCAAAATGCTTTGTCCGGAAGGGCGTGTGGGTTCGAGTCCCACCAGCGGCACAACCGAAACCGGCCCGCTCGGCGGGGCCCCTCAGCCCACCCGGCGCAGCCGCAGGGCCAGCACGGGGCACAGTGCGATCGCGTCCTCCGCGGCGTCGAGCTGGTCGCTGCGCACCGGGATGTCGGAGCGTCCGGAAGCCGGCTGGCCGACCGCGAACGGGTAGCCCCACTCGTCGCGCGCGATCGTCCCCTCCAGCAGCTCGGCGCACAGGCCGCGGCCGTCGCAGCGCGTCCAGTCGACGTGGAGAGCGTGGCGCGCGGTCATCGTGCGCTCCTCAGGCAGCGGCCCTCGGTGTGGGCGTGGATGTCGCGGGCGAAGACGCGCAGCGCGCTGCGGACGAGGCGCGCGGCCCCGTCGGGATGGTGGCACGAGCCGCGTCCGTCGATGACCTCCGCGAGCCGGGCGAGCTCGGCCGCCGCCTGCGGGGCGAGCCGGCCGGCGGCCAGCTCGGCGAACCGGTCGGCCATAGCGGGCAGCCCGAACAGGCACGGCCCGCACTGCCGGGCGGAGGCCGCGGCCAGCTCCTGGACGATCGCCGCGGTCGCCGCCAGGCCGCAGCGCTGCGGGCCGAGCACGTGCACGACGCCGGCGCCCGCCGACTCCCCCTGCGCCGTGCCGGTCTCGGCCGGCGCGATCCAGCGCCCGTGATACCCGCCGAGGAGCACGCCGGCGGCGAGCCTGGCCTCCCCGCCTGCCCTGGCGACGATGTCCACGACCGTCGCGTCGGTCGGCGCCTCGAGCACGCCCTCGGCGGCCACGTCACCGGTCACCGTGACCAGCCTTGTCCCCGGTTGCGCGGGGTCGCCGACACTGCGGAACCAGTCGCCGCCGTAGCGGTCCACGAGCGCGAGCTGCGCGAGCGTCTCGACGTTGTGCAGCAGCGTCGGCCTCCCGTCGAGCCCCGACTCCGACAGCCGCCGCACCCGGTCGAGCGGCACGGCGCGGCCGTTCTGGAGGGCGTTCACCACGGCGCTCGCCTCGCCGGCGACGAACCCGTCCGCCGCCTCGACCAGCTCGACGCGGCCCGCGTCCGAGCGCTCGGCGATGGCGGCTGCGACCGGGGCGAGAGCGGCCTCGTGGAGGTACAGGACGGTCCGCGCGGCGCCCAGTGCGTCGGCCGCGGTCAGGAGGCCGTCGAGGACGAGGTGCGGCGCGTTGCCGAGCAGCACGGCGTCCTTCCAGCTCCACGGCTCGCCCTCGGAGCCGTTGCCGATCACGACAGGAGCGCGCCGCCCGGTCGTCGCCGCCAGCTTGCGGAACGCGGAGAACGCGGCGCCGCCGCGGCCGGTGAGGCCCGACCGCTCCAGCTCCCGCTCGAGGTCGGCGCGGCGCAGGCCGCGGCGCGGTCCGAACGCGGAGAGGTGGGCGAGCGCGCCGGCCGAGTGCCCGGCCGCGAGCAGCCGCGGCGGCGTTGCGGCGGGGTCGGGGACCGGCAGGACGTTGTCGGCGGTCATGGTCATGACGGCCCCCTTCTGCTGAGTTCGGCCTCCGTGCGCCGTGCGGCGGAGGTCTCCAGGAACCCGGCGGACACCCGCCAGAGCACGGCGACGAGCACGAACAGCACCGACGCTCCGGCAAGCAGCAGCATCCAGCCGGACGTGCCGTCGGTGCCGTCGCCGATCGTGTGCGCCAGCGCCACCGGCCACAGCGCGTAGCTCAGCCAGTGCACGGCCTTGAAGACGCGCAGCCCGAGCCGCCGGCGCAGCAGCGCGGTGATCGTCACCGCGATCAGGAGGTCGACGGCCACGGTGCCGAGGCCGAGCCAGAACGGCAGGTGGGCGCCGAGGAACGGCACCAGGATGTCGGTGAGGGTCAGCTTCGCGTAGGAGTCGAGCAGCAGCGTCCCGATGTGGAGGACGAGGAACACGACGGCGAGGAGCGACACGTTGCGGTGCAGGAGCGTGACGGAGAAGCGCGGCATCCCGGGCAGCGGCCGGCCGGAGCGGGTCACGATCCCGAGCCAGAGCGAGACGGTGAGCAGCAGGAGGGCGACGACGCCGGAGGCCCGGCCGACGGCCCAGAGCACCTCATCCATCAGTTCGCCCCGTCCCGGTCGGCAGGTCGGCGGGCCAGCGCCCGGTCGTGACGATCGAGCCGTCCCTGGCCACCAGCCGCGCGTCGGCGCCGAGGCCGCGCAGCCAGGCCGGGGCCTTCAGTCCGCGCACGATCGAGGCCGTGCTCAGCGCGTTGGCGCGGACGCAGGTGGCCGCGGCGACGGTGACCGACCGCCAGACGTCGTCGGCCGGCAGCCCGAAACGCGGGTCGAGGATGTGGTGCCTGGCCTGACCGTCACTGCGCCAGCGCCGTTTCTGCGTGCTCGACGTGGCGACGCCCGCGCCGTTCGGGATGGCGATCTGCTGGGCCGGGTCGGACGGGAGGTCCTGGACGCGAACCTCCCAGAGCCGGTCGGTGGCGCCCGCGGTGGCGAGGTCGCCGCCGAGCGAGACCAGGGCGTCCGCTCCCGTCGCCTCCGCGATGCGGCGTGCGATGCGATCCGCCGCGTGGGCCTTCGCGGTCGCGCCGAGGTCGAGCCGGAGGTCGGCGGGGAGACTCAGCGTCTGCCCGTCGAGCGCCACGCGCTCCCAGCCGGGCCGTTGAGGGCGGGTGACTGTGAGCGTCACGCCGTCAGCGGGCAGCGCGGCGAAGTCGCGGTCGTAGCCGAGGCGGTCGAGGTCGCCGCCGAGGGTCGGGTCCACGTCGCCGTCGGTGTCGGCGGCTGCGGCGAGCGCGACAGCGACGAACTCGGCCAGCAACGGGCTCAACTCGACGCCGCCCGCGGGACGGTCTCCCGCGTTGAGCCGCGAGAGCTCGCTCTCCGGATCGAACCGGCTGGCGGCCGCCGTGACGGCGGCGAGCTCGGCGTCGGCGATCCCGCGCGCCTGCTCGAGGGCCTCCGGGTCGGAGACCACGATGCGGGCCTCGACGCCCCAGACCGCGAAGTCGTCGCGGACGAGGTCAGGAGCCGCTGGACTGGCCACTGGACCCACCGCCCTGGCTCTGCTGGATGCCGCTTCCTGAGCTGCTGGAGGAGCCGGAGCCGTCACTGCTGCTCCCGCTGCCGGACGAGTCGGAGCTGGACGAGCCGGAGCTGGATGAGCCGGAACCCGAGCTGCTCGATCCCGAGCTGCTCGATCCCGAACTGCTGGTGCCCGACGTGCTCGTCCCCGTCGTGCTCGCCGTCGAGGTGCCCGCGAACAGGAAGCCGGAGAGGATGCCCGTCACCGCGAGGCTCGAGATGCCGATCGCGGTCGTGATCCCGATCGCCGTGCGCCGCCCAGCCGATCGAATGTCCATGTCAGGCCCTCCATCCCGCCCCGTCCGCCGTCTGTCGTGCGGCGTTCCGGAACTGATCACCAGCCTGCGCTCGGTTTCTTTCCGGAACCTTATTCGGAGTGGGAACGGGATATCGGGTCCCTATGAATCACCTTTGTGCGAATCGGCTCTGTGCGATCAGGGCCGCACGCCCACCACGGCCTGCGCGAACCGCCGCACGCGCTCGGCGAGCCCGGCGATCTGCTCCTCGACCACGCGCGCGGAGTCGAAGCCGACGAACTGCGGAGGCGGCGTGCGCCGCACGTTCTCCGTGCACTCGAACGACGCGCACACCAGCGCGCCAACCGTGTCGCCTCGCCGCCCGGCGTCCCCGGCCCTGCGCGCCGACCAGAAGTAGACGTCGCGCCGGACGTGGACGTCCTGGCACCAGCCGCACATGGTGGGCGCGTGCGAGCGCATGGAGGCCTCCGACGCGCGCAGCACGATGCCGACCGGACCGCTCCCGGTCGGGATGACGACGTAGCCGCGCTGCGGGAGCCGGGGGTCGCGCCAGCCGAGGTACTCGCGGCGGGACCAGTCCACCTCGTGCATCCCGGGCGGCAGCGGCAGGTCGGCGGCGTCGGAGCGCGAGCAGTTCACGAACGAGTCGCGGAGCTCCTGCGGGGTCAGGGTGTCCATATCCACCTCCTGCGTCCCATGCTGGCACAGGTGCTTGACCTTGACCCCGGGGGCACGGCTTAGCCTCCCGGCATGAGCACTCTCCCCAGCGTCACCGACGCCTCCTTCGCCTCCGACGTCCTGGACGCCGATGGCACCACTCTCGTCGAGTTCTGGGCGCCGTGGTGCGGCCCCTGCCGGGCGGTCACGCCCATCCTGGAGCGGATCGCCGACGAGCACCGCGACGACATCAGGATCGTGCGGATCAACGCCGACGAGAACCCGCGATCGTCCGCCGCGTATCACGCGCTCTCGCTGCCGATGATGAAGGTGTTCCGGGGCGGGGAGGTCGTCAAGACGATCGTGGGCGCCAAGCCGAAGCCCGCGATGGAGTTCGAGCTCGCGCCGTACCTGACTTGACCCGTTCCGGCCTGTCGCCGCTCAGGTCAGGTGGTCGAACGCGCCGCTGACCCAGCCGATGTACCGCTCGGCCGACCGCTGCACGGCCTCCCGCGCGTCCGCCGGGATGACGTTGCCCAGGTTCCCGTACATCCGGTCGAACGGCCGGTCGCAGACCAGGTCGGCGACGCGCCGCACCACGGAGGCCGAGAGCGGGATGTCGTTGGGGAAGCTCCGCTGGAAGGTCACCCACTTCTGCGACGGCCCGGGGAAGACCGTGTCGCCGCTGAGCACGACCCCGCGGTCCCAGTGCACGATCGCGCTGCCGGGGAAGTGCCCGCCGACCGTGCGCAGCAGCACGCCGGGCAGCACCTCCTCCTCGCCGCTCCACTCGCGGATGGCCGGGTCCTCCCGCTGCACCCAGTGCCGGTCGGCCGCGTTGACCAGCACCGGAACGCCGCCGAGCAGCCGTGACCAGACGGTCTGAGCGCCGAACATGTGCGGGTGGCTGCTGGCGATCACGGTGGCGCCGCCGAGGTCCTGGACGGCCGTGGCGGTGGCGTCGTCGACGTACCCGGTGGGGTCCCAGAGCAGGTTCCCGTCCGGCGTGCAGAGCAGCAGGGCGCGCTGCCCGATGCCGACCCTCGGCTCGCTCCTCAGCCCGTAGAGCCCGGGCTCCAGCTCCGTGACCGTCACGCGCTCGCCCTCGCGCTGGAGGCGTTGCAGGGTGGTCCATTGCTGCCCGGTGGGCGGGACGTACTGCCGCTCGTCCTCGCAGATCGGGCACGAGGCCGGGGGCTCCTCCCCCGCGTCCGTCACGATCGGGGTCGTCTCCACCGCGCACGTCGCGCACAACCAGTCGGCCATGCGGGTCAGGTTACCCGGCGCGGCCGCCCCCGTCAGGGTCTGGCCGTGCGGGTCCCGGACCAATACCCTGTGCCGCATGGCGAATCAACCGGTGATCTTCATCCACGGCCTCTGGCTCCACGCGAGCAGCTGGCAGCCCTGGATCGACCTCTTCACGGCGGAGGGCTACGCCCCCGTCGCACCCCCGTGGCCCGGCGAGAAGGACACCGTGGCCGACACCCGCGCGAACCCGGACGACGTGGCCAACTTCGGCATCGACGAGGTCACGGCGCACTTCGCGAAGATCATCGAGGCGATGGACGTCCCTCCGGTCATCATCGGCCACTCGTTCGGCGGCCTCGTCACCGAGAAGCTGATCGGGCAGGGCTACGGCAACGCGGGCGTCGCGATCGACCCCGCGCAGATCAAGGGCGTCCTGCCGCTGCCGATCCGCCAGCTCAAGTCGGCGTTCCCCGTGCTCGACAACCCGGCGAACATCCACAAACCCATCGCCCTCACCGAGGAGCACTTCAAATTCGGCTTCGCGAACCAGCTCACCGACGAGGAGGCGAAGGAGCTCTTCGACCGCTGGACCGTGCCCTCGACAGTCCGCCCCATCTTCCAGGCCGCCGCGGCGAACTTCAGCGTCCACTCGCAGGCCGCCGTCGACACGAAGAACGAGGACCGCGGACCGCTGCTGCTCATCGCCGGCGGCGAGGACAACACGGCCCCGGAGGTGACGGTCGACGCGACGCTCAAGCTGTACCGCGACTCCAACGCCGTGACCGAGCTGATCACCTTCCGCGACCGCGGGCACTCGCTCGTGATCGACCACGGCTGGCGCGACGTCGCGACCGAGATCCTGGTCTGGCTCGGCCAGCAGGGGCTGGAGGACTGAGCCGGTCCGGAATACCGCACCGGCCGCACGGCTTGCCCTCACTGTGAAACGCATCGGCTTCCTCAGCTTCGGCCACTACCAGGCCGTCCCCGGCTCCGTCGTGCGGACGGCGGCCGACGCCCTCCTGCAGACGGTGGAGCTCGCGGTCGCCGCGGAGGAGGTGGGGGCAGACGGCGCGTTCGTCCGGGTGCACCACTTCGCCCCGCAGCTCGCCTCCCCGTTCCCGCTGCTCGCTGCGATCGGCGCGCGCACCTCGCGCATCGAGATCGGCACCGGCGTCATCGACATGCGGTACGAGAACCCGCTGTACATGGCGGAGTCGGCCGCGGCCGCCGACCTGATCAGCGGCGAGCGCCTCCAGCTCGGCGTCAGCCGCGGGTCACCGGAGACCGCGCTCGCCGGCTACGAGTCGTTCGGCTACGTGCCGGGCGAGGGCGAGTCCGACGCCGACATGGCACGGCGGCACACCGCGATCTTCCTCGCCGCCATCGCGGGCGAGGGGATGGCGAACGCCGACCCGCGGATGACGGGCACGAGCGGCGGCCTCTCCATCCAGCCGCTGTCGCCTACCCTCCCCGACAGGATCTGGTGGGGCGCCGGCACCCGGGCGACCGCCGAGTGGACGGCCGAGCAGGGGATGAACCTGATGTCCTCCACCCTGCTCACCGAGGACACCGGCGAGGCGTTCGACAAGCTCCAGGCCGAGCAGATCCAGCGCTACCGCGACACCTGGGCGGAGATGGGCTGGGAGCGCGAGCCTCGGGTGAGCGTCAGCCGCAGCGTCATCCCGATCGTCGACGACGAGTCCCGCCGCTACTTCGGCGCACGGGCGCAGGTGGAGGGCCGCGACCAGGTCGGCCACCTCGACGGCGGGATCGCGCGCTTCGGCCGCTCCTACATCGGCGAACCGGAGAAGCTGGTCGCCGAGCTGGCGCAGGACGAGGCGGTGCGGATGGCCGACACCGTGCTCGTGACCGTGCCGAACCAGCTCGGGGTGGACTTCAACGCGCGGCTGCTGGAGGCCGTGGTCGGCATCGGGCGCGAGCTGGGGTGGCGGGACTGATACTCGCCGTGGACCTCCGTGTACCCCGAATGCGGCCCTGTGCCGCCGTCGGCCGCATGAGAGGATCGCAATGCGGTACACCCGAAGTCCGCAGCACAGGCCGTGACGACATCGTCCGGTCCCATGGAAGGGGTGTGCTTTGCGAACTCGACGATCGGGTGCTGGACTCATCGCGGCCGGGCTGGCGCTCGCCCTCGGCGCGGTCGGGCTCGGCGCGGCCGGGCTCGCCGCTGAGCCGGCGAAGGCCGTGACGCTGAACGACGCGTCCACGCCGTCCGCCATCACAGGTATGTGGGCGTGGGGCAATCCGATCGACCCGGCCGTGGACGCACGCGGCGACGGCCAGCCGGCGTTCGAGCCGAAGGCGCTGGCCGCGTTCGCCTCCGCGCACAAGCTGCGCACCGTCTACCTCTCCGTGCCGTGGGCGGCCGACCAGGGCCCGTTCGGGCCGTGGCTGCGCTCGGCGGTCACCGCACTCCACCGTGCGGGCGTGACCACGGTCGGGGCGCTCGGCGGCGACCCGGCGTGGGCGCAGCAGCCCGACCTCGCCGCCACCTGGACCACAGCGGCGCTGAAGGCGGCGCCCTTCGACGCGGTGCAGTTCGACGTCGAGCCGTGGGTGAACGCCACCGACGACCAGCTCCCCGGCATCGTGGACCAGCTCGCGACCATGTACGACACCGCCAGGAGCGCCGCCGGGTCCGTCCCGGTGGGCGCCGACCTGCCCTGGTGGCTGGAGGCCAAGCCGACGGCGGACGGCAGCAGCACGCTGTTCCGCACGCTGCTCCCCCACGTGAAGTCGGTCGCCATCGTCGCGTTCTCCGACCACGCCGCCGGCGACGACGGCATCGTCGCGCTGGCCCGGCCGGCCGCGACGGCCGCGGCGAACGCTCGGGTGCCGTTCAGCGTCGGCGTCGAGACGGACACGCCTGACGTGGCCGGGGGCCCGGCCGCGACGTTCGGGGACGACTCGGCGAGCGCGCTCGAGTCGCAGACGGCGCTGGTGCGCACGGCGTTCGGCGGCCTCCAGGGCTACAAGGGCGTCACCGTCGAGCACCTGCTCGCCTGGCAGGCGCTGATCGCCCGCGGCTGAGTCGCGCTCAGGCCGCGTCGGCCGCCGCGTAGAGCGCGGCGATGTCGAGCTTGCCCATCGTGAGCATCGCGGCGTTCGCGCGTCCTGCACGCTCGCGGTCGGGGTCCTGCTGCAGCTCCAGCAGCGCCCGCGGCACGATCTGCCAGCTCAGCCCCCAGCGGTCCTTCAGCCAGCCGCACGGACCCGGCTCGCCGCCGTCCGCCGTGAGGCCGTCCCAGAGCCGGTCGACCTCCGCCTGGTCCTCGCAGACGACCATGACGGAGGCCGCCTCGGTGAACGCGTACAGCGGGCCGCCGTCGAGGGCCACGTACTCGATCCCGCCCAGCTCGAATGTGACCAGGACGGTGCTGCCGTCCTCGCCGAGCCGGTCGACGCGGAGGATGCGGGAGTCCGGGACCAGCGAGACGTAGCGGCTCGTCGCCGCCTCGGCCTGGCCGTCGTACCAGAGGAACGTTCTGACCTTCTGCATGCGGGTCATGCTACGCGCGGGCGGTAGCGTAGCGGGATGGGCTACTCCAGTTTCATCGCCATCGGCGACAGCTTCACGGAGGGGGTCGGCGACGACCTCCCGGACGGCCGGCAGCGCGGCTGGGCGGACTTCGTCGCCCTCGGGCTGGCGCTCGCCTCGCCCGAGCCGGTGAGCTACGCGAACCTGGCGATCCGCGGCCGGAAGCTCACCCCGATCCTGACTGAGCAACTCGATCCCGCCATCGCCCAGCGCCCGCAGCTCGTGAGCCTCAACGGCGGCGGCAACGATATCATGCGCCCGCGCGTCACGATCGAGTCCGTGGCGAAGCAGCTCATCGACGCCGCCGACCGGGTGACGGCCTCCGGCAGCACGATGCTGCTGCTGAGCGGCGCGAACCCGAGCCGGCACCTCCCGATGGGCGGGCTGCTGCGCAAGCGCGGCGACGAGCTGGCGGTCGCGGTGCGGGCGCTGCTGCCGCGCGACGGTGTGCTCTTCGTCGACAACTGGGCCGACGAGTCGCTGGAGCACATCCGCTACTGGTCGGCGGACCGCCTGCACCTCAACGCGCTCGGCCACGCGAAGGTCGCGAGCAACGTCCTCACGGCGCTCGACGTGCCGGTGCCGGCGGAGTGGGGCGTCGAGGCGGTGGAGGCCGCGGCGCCGGGCGAGCCGACCCGGCGCACCGCCGACTACTACCGGCGTTACGTGCTGCCGTGGATCGGCCGCCGCCTGACCGGCCGGTCGTCCGGCGACGGCCGCGCCGCCAAAATCGCCGAGCTCACCGTCGTCGACCCCACCTCCGCCCACCCCCTCTAACCTGCGCCGAGGGGCACGTAAACGCCCCTAAAACGCACTTTTAGGGGCG
>NZ_JBHTXK010000040.1:12075-19703 GCF_042791795.1 Leifsonia sp. NPDC056665 | reverse complement strand
CTTGGGGGTTTATTCCCCCGCTGGCTTAAACCCCACCTTCGTGGGGCCCGTGGTTGCGGCTTGCCACACGTAAAAGCGACAACGACGTGCCCCTCGTGCTTGTAGGTTTGCGGGGTGGATGGTGAGGATGAGGCGCGCGTCGCTTACGACCTGGTGGCCGAGGACTACGCGGCGCTGCTGGAGGGCGAGCTCGAGAAGCTGCCGATCGAGCGGGCGATGCTGACCGCGTTCGCCGAGCAGGTCGCGGCGGACGGCGGGGGAGCAGTGGCCGACATCGGCTGCGGTCCCGGCCGGGTGTCCGGTTTCCTCGCCGGCATCGGGGTGGACGTGCGCGGCGTCGACCTGTCGCCGGGGATGATCGAGGTCGCGCGGCGCGACCACCCCGGCATCCCGTTCGAGGTCGCGTCGATGGCCCGCCTGCCGTACCGGGACGGCGAGCTCGCCGGCGCGCTGGCCTGGTACTCGATCATCCACATCCCGCAGGAGGAGCAGGACGCCGTGTGCGCCGAGTTCGCCCGCGTTGTCCGGCCGGGAGGCCGGCTGCTGCTCGGCTTCCAGGTCAGCGAGCAGGGCGACGAGGACGTGGTGCACCTGCGGCAGGCGTACGGCCACGAGCTCGAGCTGCGCACCCGGCGCCAGTCGCCCGTCCGTGTGAAGCAGCGGCTGGCGGAGGCCGGCTTCACCGTGCGGGCGGAGCTGTTCCGGGAGCCGGTGGCTCCCGAGAAGTCGCGGCAGGCGTTCCTGCTGGCTCAGCGCACGGCCGGCTCCGCCTCGGAGGCCGAGGCCGCCTCCTGAGCCGCGTGCGCGCGCACCCGCCCGCGCACCAGGTACCAGCCCGCGACCAGCAGCGGCACGATGATGACGACGGCCGCGCCGACCGTGAAGGTGCCCATCGGGTAGTCGAAGAGGATCAGCGCCCCGACCAGCACGAGGAAGCCGAGGGTCAGGTAGCTCGTGAACGGGGCCCCGGGCAGATGGAACGCGGGCCGGGTGAGCCGGCCGGCCGTGGCGAGCGACTGCAGCTTGAGCTGACACAGCACGATGACCGCCCAGGCCGTGAGCAGGCCGATGGAGGTCAGGTTGATGCCGATCTCGAACGCCTCGGCGGGCACGACCAGGTTCAGGCCGACGCCGACCAGCGCGACGACGCCGGTGATGAGGATGCCGCCGTAGGGCACGCCCGCCTTGTTCATCCGCAGCGCGAAGCGGGGCGCCGCACCGCGCAGGGCCAGGGACCGGGCGATCCGGCCGGTCGAGTAGAAGCCCGCGTTGAGCGAGGAGAGCGCAGCGGTCAGCACGACGAGGTTCATGATCGCGTCCGCCCCGTCGACGCCGATGGACGAGAAGAACGTGACGAACGGGCTCTCGCCCGCCTTGAACGCGGTGTAGGGGAGGAGCAGCGAGAGCAGCAGTACGGAGCCCACGTAGAACAGCGCGATCCGCACCAGGATCGTGTTGATCGCGCGCGGCATGGTCTTCGCCGGGTCCTCGGTCTCCCCGGCGGCGGTGCCGATCAGCTCGATCGCCCCGTAGGCGAAGACGACGCCCTGCACCACGAGGATGAGCGGCAGCACTCCGTTCGGGAAGAGGCCGCCGTTGTCCGCCAGCAGAGCGAAGCCAGGCGTGCGGCCGTCGACCGGGGTCCCCCAGACGACGAAGGCGATGCCGATGATGAGGAAGGCGACCAGTGCGACCACCTTGATGAGGGCGAACCAGAACTCCAGCTCGCCGAACACCTTCACCGAGAGCAGGTTGAGCAGGAGCACCACGGTCAGGGCGCCCAGTGCGTAGACCCACTGCGGGATCTCGCCGAGCACCGGGATGTACTTGCCGAAGAAGTGCATGTAGAGCGCGACCGCCGTCACGTCGACGATGCCGATCATGCCCCAGTACATCCAGTACATCCAGCCGGTCACGAAGGCGAGCTTCTCGCCGTAGAACTCGCGGGCGTAGGAGACGAACGAGCCCGAGTCCGGGCGGTGCAGGATCAGCTCGCCGAGCGCACGGAGGATGAGGTACGCGAACACGCCGCACACCGCATAGACGATGAGGAGACCGGGACCGCCGGAGGCGAGGCGGCCGCCGGCCCCGAGGAAGAGCCCGGTTCCGATCGCGCCGCCGATGGCGATCATCTGGATGTGCCGTCGCTTGAGGCCCTTGTGATACGCGCCGTCGCCGGCCGGGTCGGTGGAGGTCATCCGGAGATTCAACCAGGTGACGTGTGAGATTTCGGACCGACTTGATTTATATAGTCCAGCTATATAAAATGGATGCCGTGACCGAAACCCTGCACTCCCCGCTCGACACCGCTCAGCTCCGCCAGACCCTCGGCGACCTCGTCGTCGCGAGCCACCGCCTCACCCGCCTCGCCGCGCGCGTCACGGGCAGCACCGAGTCCCCGGCGACCTGGCGGACGCTCAGCGTGCTGCAGACGGTCGGCGCGATGCGGCTCGGCGAGCTCGCCTCCCAGAGCCGCGTGTCCCAGCCCACGATGACCAAGCTCGTGCGCAATCTCGTCGAGTCGGAGTGGGTCAAGCGCATCGCCGACGTGGACGACGCCCGCGCCTGGCAGATCGCGATCACCCCGAAGGGCGCCGCCGCGCTCCAGGACTGGCGCGACACGCTGTCGGAGGCCCTCGTGCCGATGTTCGCCGACCTCCGCGACGACGAGCTGGCCGCGATGCGGGCCACCGTCGAGATCATCGCCTCGCGCGTCGACCTCTCCGCCGCGACGTCGGCTGCTGTCGGCGGCCGCTGAGGCATTCACCTCACCGTTCACTCTTCACTCTCTGCAGACCTAGGAGGCCTCACCCGTCCATGTCCCATCAGAAGCCGGACAACATCCTCAAGCAGCCGACCGCCGTCTGGGCCGTCGCGTTCGCGTCGGTCATCGCCTTCATGGGCATCGGCCTCGTGGACCCGATCCTCCCCGCCATCGCGGCCAGCCTGCAGGCGACCCCGACGCAGACCGAGATGCTCTTCACGAGCTACCTGCTGATCACGGGTGTCGCGATGTTCTTCACGAGCTGGATCTCCAGCCGCATCGGCGCCAAGCGCACCCTGCTGATCGGCCTCGCGCTGATCGTCGTCTTCGCGCTGGCCGCCGGGCTGTCGCAGAACGTGTGGACGATCATCGGCTTCCGCGCCGGCTGGGGCCTCGGTAACGCGCTCTTCATCTCCACAGCGCTCGCGACCATCGTCGGTGCGGCCGCGGGCGGAACCTCGGCGGCGATCATCCTCTACGAAGCCGCGTTGGGCCTGGGCATCGCCATCGGCCCGCTGCTCGGCGGACTGCTCGGCAGCTGGAGCTGGCGCGGGCCGTTCTTCGGCACCGCCACCCTGATGGCCATCGGCTTCATCGCGATCGTCGTCATGCTCAAGAAGAACCCCGAGAAGCCCGTCCCGACGAAGCTCTCCGCCCCGTTCCGCGCGCTCGGCCGGCCGGCGCTCGGCTTCCTGGCCGCCGCCGCGCTGTTCTACAACATCGGCTTCTTCGTGCTGCTGGCGTACACACCGTTCGCGCTGGCGGACCTCGGCGTCAAGGACGCGATCACGCTCGGGCTGATCTTCTTCGGCTGGGGCCTCGCGCTCGCGGTCACGTCTGTCTTGGTGGCGCCGTTCCTCACCGCGCGGCTGCCGCGGACCCGCGTGCTGTGGCTGATCATGCCGCTGCTGGCGCTCGACCTGGCCGCCGCCGGCCTGCTGGTCGGCTCGCTGGTCGCGCTGATCGTGTGCGTGATCGTCGGCGGTCTGCTGCTCGGCATCCTGAACACCGTGCTGACCGAGTGCGTGATGGAGGCCACCGACCTGCCGCGCGCTGTCGCCTCCAGCGCGTACTCCGGCGTCCGGTTCCTCGGCGGCGCCATCGCCCCGCCGGCGGCCACACTGCTGGCGAGTCTGTTCGCCCGGTCGACCCCGTTCTACGCCGGCGCCATCTCGGTGCTGATCGCCGCCGCCCTGGTCATGCTCGGACACAAGCACCTCAAGCGGGTCGACGCCCCGCACGAGACGCGCGAGCAGGAGGCGGAAGTCCTGGCCCTGGCCGACGCGGACTGACCTGAACCGGTTCAAGACTGAACCGGTTCAAAGAAAAGACGAAGAGCCGCCCTGTCCTAGTCAGGGCGGCTCTTCCCGTACGCGCCGAAGCGTCGGTACGGACGGACTGTCGGCGGTCGATCGTGCCTACCCGAAAGGCGCGATCGGCCAACGGCCGCATGACCTATTGTTTCAGATCACGGGACGCTGATCGTTCATATCCGGCCTGATTCGTGCAAATCCGCAATGATTCACCCGGCGCGTGTACGAACTCGCAGGGCTCAGCGCGGCGGCGCGGTCGATGTGCGCACCACGAGATGCGCCGATGAGCGCACCGATCCGGCCCGCGGCTCGCCGCCGCCCAGCTCGTCCAGGAGGATGCGCGTCGCCACCGCCCCCTGCTCGAACGGGCTCTGCGCCATCGTGGTGAGCCCGAAGCACTCCGCGAAGTCGTGGTCGTCGATGCCGATGACGGAGAGGTCCTCGGGCACGCGCAGTCCGTGGTCGCCCGCGGCGAGGATGGCGCCCATCGCCATCTCGTCCGAGCCGGCGAACACCGCCGTCGGCCGCGGGCCCGGGCGGTCGAGCAGCCGGTTCATCGCCGCGCGCCCCTCGGGGAGGGAGAAGCCGCCCGGGATGACCCACTCCGGCCGCACGGGGAGGTTCGCGGAGCGCATGGCCTTCTCGAAGCCGCGCAGCCGGCCGGCCGGTACGTTGCTGTTCAGGCCCTCCTCGTCCTCGCCGCCGAGGTGGGCGATCTCTGTGTGGCCGAGGCCGATCAGGTGGTTCGTGGCCTCCTTGGCCGTGGCCTTCTCGTCGATCCCGACGCTGCGCAGCCCCTTGACCGGCCCGCCGACCACGATGGTCGGGTGGCCGAGCGAGGCGAGCTGCTCGCGCTCGTCCGGCGTGAAGTCGAGGCACAGCGCCAGCAGCGCGTCCGTGCGCTTGCGCAGGATGCTGCGGTGGAAGACCCGCTCCCTGTCGCCGCGATGGCCGCCGAGGTTGAACAGGATCATGTCGTAGCTGGCCGAGCGCAACTCCGCGTCGACGCCCTCCAGCACCTGCGTGTAGAACCAGCGGCTGACCGACGGGACGACCACGCCGAGCGCGAGGGTGCGCCCGCTGGCCAGGCCGGACGCGCTCGACGACGCGACGTAGCCGAGCTCGTCGGCGGCGCGCCGCACCGCAGCGCGCGTCGTGTCGGACACGTTGGGGAGCCCCCGCAGCGCCCGCGAAACTGTTGCCGTTGAGACCCCGGTCGCGCGCGCGACCTCCTCGATGCCTGCCATGATCCCCCGTCAGGAGTCCTGGCCCGCTCGTGCCTCCTCCGCCCGCAGGCGCGCCGCCACGATGCGGTGGCGCGCCTGCAGCAGAGCGATGAAGATCACGACGAGCACGAGCGAGATCAGCGCCCACGTCAGCGCGGGTTGACCGGTCAGCTCGCAGACGGCTGTGATGATCGCGAACACCGCCCCGAAGAAGCCGACGAAGCCGAGGCCGATGTCGACGAGCTCCTTCGGGTCGGTCACGCGCATCGGTTCAGCCCTTCACTCCACCTGCGGTCAGGCCCGCCACGATCCGGCGCTGGAAGATCAGCACCAGGATGATGAGCGGGACGGTCACGATCGTACCGGCTGCCATGATGGCGGTGTACGGCTCCTGGTGCGGCTGGCTCCCGGTGAACGAGGCGATGGCGACCGTCACCGGCTGCGTCGCGTCGCTGGAGAGCTGGCTGGAGATCAGGAACTCGTTCCAGGACGAGATGAACGCCAGGATCGCGGTCGTGAACACGGCAGGCGCCGCCAGGGGCAGGATGATCTTGCGGAACGCCTGCGCCTGGGTGCACCCGTCGATCCGCGCGGCCTCCTCCAGGTCCCACGGCATCTCGCGGAAGAACGAGACGAGCGTGTAGACCGTCAGCGGGAGGGCGAACGAGATCTCCGGGATGATCAGCGCCTGGTAGGTGCCCATCCACCCGATGTTCGTGAAGAGCTGGAACAGCGGGGTGATGAGCGCGACGCCCGGGAACATCGAGGCGGCGAGGATGATGCCGAGCACGATGCCCTTGCCCAGGAACTCCAGGCGGGCGAGCGCGTACGAGGCGAAGATGCCGACGACCAGGGAGATCACGGTGACGCAGACGCCGATGAACAGCGAGTTCAGCAGCGCCTGGCCGAGGTGGTTGCCCAGGTTGGTCGACAGCGCCGTCACGTAGTTGTCGAACGTGATGTGCGTGAACCACGGCGTGTTGTCGCTGGTGTAGCCGACGTCGCGGAACGACGTCACGACCATCCAGTAGAACGGCAGCAGACACCACAGCACGATGACCAGCGCCTGCACGATGGTGCGGGTGTTCTGGTTGCGGTTGCGGGATCGCGTTCGGCTCTTCGTGTGCGGGCGGGCGGGTGCGTTCGTGTCGGAGGTGGCCGTTGTGGGGCCGGCGACGGTGGTCATCACTTCGCTCCCTTCGCTTGCGTCTCCTGCGTTCGCACCACGTTCGTGCCGAGGAACCGCACGAAGATGAACGCGACCAGGAAGATCAGGATGAACGTGATGGTGGAGAGGGCGGCAGCGCTGTTGAAGCCCTGCCTGATCTGATCGACCACGAGGATGGACAGTGTCGTCGTCGCATGGCCTGTGCCACCGCCGCCGCCTGTCAGGATCTGCGGCAGGTCGTAGATGCGGAGGGCGTCGAGGGTGCGGAACAGGACCGCGACCATCAGCGCCGGCTTCAGCAGCGGCATGGTGACGCGCCAGAAGCGCTGCCACGTGCTCGCGCCGTCCATCTTCGCCGCCTCGTAGACGTCCTCCGGGATGATCTGGAGGCCGGCCAGGATGAGCAGCGCCATGAACGGCGTCGTCTTCCAGGTGTCGGCGATGATGACCGCGAACCGGGACGCCCATTCGTCGCTCGTCCACAGGATGTGCGCGTTGAGGACGGCGTTGGCGACGCCGGCGACCGAGAAGATGAAGAACCAGAGCTTCGCGGTGACGGCGGTGGGGATCGCCCACGGGATCAGGATGGCCGCGCGGACGAAGCCGCGGCCGCGGAAGGCGCGGTTCATGATGAGCGCGAACCAGAGGCCGAGGACGGTCTCGAGGATGACGGTCGTGATCGTGAAGAAGAAGGTGACCCCGACGGCGCTCCAGAAGGTGGAGCCGAGGTTGCCCGGCGGGCACGAGACCGTGGTCCCGTTCGGGCCGGCGCACTGCTGGAACAGCCAGTGGGCGTAGTTCGAGAATCCGGCGAAGCCGCCCTGCACGAACAGGCCCGTCGCCGGGTCGAGCCCTGCGTCCTTCTGGAACGACATCACGACGGCGCTGACGATCGGGTACCCGATCACGATGGCGAGCAGGATCAGCGTGGGGAGGATGAGGTAGAGGGCCCAGCGGCTCTGCTGGCGGCGGGTGTGCTTGACTCCGGCGCGCTGCTCAGGCGGCCTGTTCTTTGTTGATGAGGGGGCGACGACGTTCGACGTTGACATGTGCGGCCTCCGGGGAGAAAGCGGTGGGGGTGGGGAGCCGGGCGGCGGGAGAGGTCCCGCCCCCCCCCGCCCCGACAGGGGCCAACAGCACCCCGCACCCCGGCGAGA
>NZ_JBHTXK010000040.1:0-12065 GCF_042791795.1 Leifsonia sp. NPDC056665 | reverse complement strand
CGGTGCGGGGGGGTTTTTTTTTTTTTGTGGGGGGGGCCGCGCGGGTCGGTGTGTGTTGGGGGGGCCGGGGGGGTCGGGGGGGGGGGGGGGGGGGGGGGGGGGGGGGGGGGGGCCCCCCCCCCCCGCGACCGTAGTGGGACCTACTGGCCCGCGCTCGCGGTCTTGATGGCCGCGGACATGTCCTTCAGCGCCTGATCGACCGACTTGTCGCCCTTCAGGGCGGCATAGGCGTTGTCCTGAACGGCCTTGGTGATGGCCGGGTAGAACGGCGAAACAGGACGCGGGACCGCGTTCTCGATCGACGTCTTCAGGGTGGTCAGGTACGGAAGCTGGCTGTTCAGGCCAGGGTCGCTGTACAGCGAGGACAGCACAGGCGCGAGCGAGCCCTGCGTCACGAAGAACTTCTGGGTCTCTTCGCTCTGCAGGAACTGCAGGAAGGCGAACGCGGTCGCCTTGTGCTTGCTGTAGACGCTGATCGCGGCGTTGTGACCGCCCAGGCTGGACACGCCCGGCTTGTCGGCCGTGATGCCAGGAAGCGGCGCGATGCCGAAGGTGTCCTTCACCGTGGACGATCCGTCGGTCTTGGCCAGGTTGTAGACGTACGGCCAGTTGCGCAGGAACATCAGCTTGCCGGCCTCGAACGCCTGACGGCCCTGCTCCTCCTGGTAGGTGATGGCCTCGGCCGGGATCTGGCCGTTCTTGAAGCCGTCCACCAGGCGGGTCAGACCCGCGTTGGCCTGCGAGCTGTCGACGGTGACGGTCTTGCCGTCGTCGCCGACGATGGTGCCGCCGTTGGTGTTGATGGCCTCGGCCACGTTCACCGTCAGGCCCTCGTACTGGGCGAACTGACCGGCGTAGCAGCCGATGCCCTTCGCCTTGGCGATGTCGCAGTCCTTGATCATGTCATCCCACGTCTTGGGCGGGCTGGAGACGAGATCCTTGCGGTAGTACAGGATGCCGCCGTCGGAGGTCTGCGGCGCCGCGTACTGCGTGCCGTTGTAGGTGCCCGACTTGACCGTCGGCGCCAGCAGCTTCGAGTTGTCCATCTTCAGGCTGCCGGTGAGCGGCTGCAGCCAGCCTTTCGCGGCGAACTCACCCGTCCACACCACGTCGACATCGACGACGTCGTAGTTCGGGTCCTTCGCCTGGAAGTGCTGCACGAGGTCGTCGTGCTGCTGGTCGGCCTGGTCGGTCTGCTCCTTGAAGGTGACCTTCTCGCTGGGGTGTGCTGCGTTCCACTTGTCCACCAGGGGGCGGACGACGTTGGAGTTGTCCTTGCCCTGCACGTAGGTGATGGGGCCCTTGCTGCCGAGGTTCTCGCTGGCGGGTCCGCCCGAGCTATTGCCTCCTGAACCGCCGCCGGTGCATCCCGCAAGGGCGAGGCCTGCGAGGGCGACCCCTGCGATCACGGAGAGACGTGCTGCTTTCATTTCACTCCTCGTTGAGTATTTGGTGCTCGTGTCGAGCATGGTGCTCTTGGTGCAGGCGCGGGTGCGCCCGCGCTCAACGTACTCCCGCCGATAATTCTGTGCAAGCGTTTACGTCAAGCGCTTGCATTGCGATTGGGTCACGGCAGGGTCTACCCGCGTGCGGGGGCGGGGGTTCCTCCGACGGCGTAACCGGCCCGGCATCAGCGCCCACGGCGCCGACGTAGGCTTTCGGTGTGAGCGGAATGCGTGGCATGGTCGGAGGCGGCGGTCCCATGCGCTCGCGGGTCAGCACCGGCGACGCGGCGGCGCAGCGGGCGCTGAACGCGGAGGCGCCGCG
This sequence comes from Leifsonia sp. NPDC056665, assembly GCF_042791795.1. Classification (NCBI taxonomy): domain Bacteria; kingdom Bacillati; phylum Actinomycetota; class Actinomycetes; order Micrococcales; family Microbacteriaceae; genus Leifsonia; species Leifsonia sp. NPDC056665. Next base: position 10,298 of record NZ_JBHTXK010000040.1, on the reverse strand, counting down.
CATCCCGCACCTGTTCCGCCGGATCGTGTCGCTGTTCTCCGCGCACAGGGCCGCGATCATCATGACGATGGTGCTGGTGCTGATCGGCGCGGCGCTGTCCGTCGTCCCGCCGCTGCTCACCCAGCGCGCCTTCGACCAGGGGCTGTTCCCGAAGTCCGGCACGCCGGACATGCCGGTGCTGATCGAGATCGTCGTGATCATGATCGTCGTGTATGTGGGCTCGGCGCTGCTGGGGGTCTGGCAGACCTACCTGACGTCGTCGGTCGGAAACAAGGTGATGGGCGCGCTGCGGGTGCGTCTGTTCTCGCACCTGCAGTCGATGGAGCTGAGCTTCTTCACCAAGACCAAGACCGGCATCATCCAGTCGCGACTGCAGAACGACGTCGGCGGCGTCGCGAACGTGCTCACCAACACCATGTCGAGCATCCTCGGCAACACGGTGACGGTGATCGCGGCGCTGGTGGCGATGCTGCTGCTCAACTGGCAGCTCACCATCGTGGCGGTCATCCTGATGCCCATCCTGGTGATCGCCCAGCGCCGGGTCGGCCAGGTGCGCGCGCGGATCGCCACCCGGACGCAGGAGTCGCTGTCGGATATGACCGCGATCACGCAGGAGACGCTGAGCGTGTCCGGCATCCTGCTCTCGAAGAGCTTCAACCGGCAGCAGGCCGAGACCGAGCGCTACTCGGACGAGAACCGCACCCAGATCCGGCTGCAGGTGTCGCAGTCGATGAGCGGGCAGTGGTTCTTCGCGATGGTGAACATCTTCCTGTCGTCCATCCCGGCCATCGTGTACCTGGTCTCGGGCTGGCTGATCCTCGGCGGTGCGACGGACATCACCGCCGGCACGATCGTCGCCTTCACGACGGTGCAGGCGCGGCTGCTGTTCCCGCTGCTCGCGCTCATGCGGGTGGCGCTCGACCTGCAGACCTCCGGCGCCCTGTTCGCCCGGATCTTCGAGTACCTCGATCTGAAGCCGGCCATCGCCGACCGGCCGGACGCCGTTCCGGTCGACCCGGGCCGCGACCTCGGCCGCATCGAGTTCGACCACGTGGTGTTCCGCTATCCGGACGCCCGGCCGGGGGAGCGCAACACCCTGGACGACGTGTCGTTCACGATCGAGCCGGGCGAGTTCGCCGCGTTCGTCGGGCCGAGCGGCGCGGGCAAGACCACGGTGAGCTACCTCATCCCGCGGTTCTACGACACGACCTCCGGGCGGATCGTGTTCGGGGACACCGACCTGCGCGGGCTGCAGCAGGACTCGCTGGTCTCCCACATCGGCGTGGTCAGCCAGGAGACCTATCTCTTCCACGCGACGATCGCCGAGAACCTCCGGTACGCGCGGCCGGACGCCACGCAGGACGAGCTGGAGGCCGCGGCGACGCGCGCCAACATCCATCAGACGATCGTGAGCTTCCCCGACGGCTACGACACGATCGTGGGGGAGCGCGGCTACCGGCTGTCGGGCGGCGAGAAGCAGCGCATCGCGATCGCGCGGGTGCTGCTGAAGAACCCGGAGGTGCTCATCCTCGACGAGGCGACGAGCGCGCTCGACTCCATCTCGGAGCGGGTGGTGCAGCAGGCGCTGGACACGGCCTCCCGCGGGCGCACGACCATCGCTATCGCACACAGGCTGTCGACGATCGTCGCCGCGGACGTCATCTTCGTGATCGACCACGGCCAGGTGGTCGAACGCGGGACACACCGCGAGCTCCTGGAGGTCGGCGGCGTCTACGCGCGCCTGTACCGCGAGCAGACCGAGACCGCCCTGCTCGACGACTAGTCCCGCTCCGCGATCATTGTTAGGCTGGGCTAACAATCCGATCAGGGGAGACGGGCATGGCGCTGGATGTCGTGGAGCGGCCCGCGCGCTCCCGCCTGCGCCTGTGGCTCCTGCTCGGCCCGGCCTTCGTCGCCGCGATCGCCTACGTCGACCCGGGCAACGTCGCGGCCAACCTCACCGCAGGCGCGCGCTACGGCTACCTCCTGGTCTGGGTGCTCGTCGCGGCCAACGGGATCGCGGTCTTCGTGCAGTACCAGTCCGCGAAGCTCGGCATCGTCACGGGCCGCAGCCTCCCCGAACTCCTCGGCGCGCGGCTCGGCACGGGGACGCGGCGGGCATACTGGGCGCAGGCCGAGCTTGTCGCGGCGGCGACCGACATCGCCGAGGTGATCGGCGGGGCCATCGCGCTGAACCTGCTGTTCGGCCTGCCGCTCCCGGTCGGCGGCCTCATCGTCGGCGTCGCCGCCATCGGGCTGCTCGCCGTGCAGACCCACGGCGGGCAGCGGCCGTTCGAGGCGGTCGTCCTCGTGCTGCTCGGGGTGATCGCCGTCGGTTTTCTGGCGGGGCTGGTCGTCAGCCCAGTCGACTGGAGGGCGGCCGCGTCCGGGCTGGTGCCGCGTTTCGACGGGGCGCCGACGGTGCTGCTGGCCGCGAGCATGCTCGGCGCGACGGTCATGCCGCACGCGATCTACCTGCACTCGGCGCTCGCCCGCGACCGGCACGGCGCCGGTGGCGACGAGGGGCGCACGCGCATGCTGCTCCGGGCCACCCGGCTGGACGTCGTGCTCGCGCTGGTGCTGGCCGGCGCGGTCAACATCGCGATGCTGCTGCTCGCCGCGGCGGCGCTGCCGGGGATGGCGGGCACCGACACGATCGAGGGCGCGCACGCCGCGATCAGCGCGGCGCTCGGCCCGGCGATCGGCGTGATCTTCGCGGTCGGGCTGCTGGCGTCCGGGCTGGCGTCGACCTCGGTCGGGAGCTACGCGGGCGCCACGATCATGAGCGGCCTGCTGCGGGTGCGGGTGCCGCTGCTCGCCCGGCGGATCGTCACGCTCATCCCGGCCGTCGTCATCCTGTGGCTCGGCGCCGACCCGACCTGGGCGCTGGTGCTGTCGCAGGTGTTCCTGAGCCTCGGCATCCCGTTCGCGATGATCCCGCTGCTGCGGCTGACCGGGTCGCGCGCGGTGATGGGGGAGCGGGCGGACGCCGGCTGGGTGCGGCTCGTGGGCTGGGGTGTCGCCGGGCTCGTCGTGGCGCTCAACCTCGCGCTGGTGGCGTTCACGCTGCTGCCGCAGTGAGCGGTCAGGCTCCGGCGACCCAGACCGCCGCGGCGGCCGTCGCACCGAGGACGATCGTGGCGTCCCCGACGTTCACCGTCACGTCGCCCGCGAAGGCGCGGTGCTCGTCCACCGTCAGCACGGCGTCCAGGCCGATGCCGCGCTCGCCGAGGTAGCGGAGGACGGCCGGGTCGGCGTCCGAGATGCGCACGACGGTGAGCGGCGCGCCGGTCTCCGCGTTCAGCAGCGGGACGGCCTCCGGTCGCCTCGGGGTCCCGTCGGCCGTCGGGATGGGGTCGCCGTGCGGGTCGCGGGCCGGGAAACCGAGCCGGCGGTCGATCCGGGCGACCAGCTCGTCCGAGACGGCGTGCTCCAGCACCTCGGCCTCGTCGTGCACCTCGTCCCAGCCGTAGCCGAGCTCCTCGACCAGGAAGGTCTCGATCAGCCGGTGCCTGCGCACCATCGCGACCGCTCCGCGGCGGCCGTCGTCGGTGAGCTCGATCGCGCCGTACGGCTCGTGCACGACCAGGCCCTGGTCGGCGAGCCGGCGGATGCCGTCCGACACGGTCGCGGCGCGCACGCCCATCCGCTCCGAGAGCTGCTTGACGGTGATGGGGTCGCCTGACCACTCGGTCGCCGACCAGATCAGCTTCAGGTAGTCCTGAGCGACGGGCGAGAGATCGGACACGGGCATGGAGGAGAGTCTAAGCGGCGGCCCACAGCGCGAAGGAGCGGGGTAACACGGCGGCAACGCCGAGACCGCCCTGTTACGGTGGACCGCGTGAAGTACGCAAAGACCATCATCGACTTGGTCGGCGACACTCCGCTCGTGAAGCTCAACCGGCTGACCGACGGAATCGCGGCGACGGTGCTCGTCAAACTCGAGTACCTGAACCCCGGAGGTTCGTCGAAGGACCGCATCGCCTCCCGCATCCTCGACGCGGCGGAGGCCGAAGGGCTGCTGAAGCCCGGCGGCACCATCGTGGAGCCGACGAGCGGCAACACCGGCGTGGGCCTCGCGCTCGTCGCCCAGCAGCGCGGCTACCGCTGCGTGTTCGTGCTGCCCGACAAGGTGGGCGAGGACAAGCGCAACGTGCTCACCGCCTACGGCGCGGAGATCGTGGTGACGCCCACCTCGGTGCCTCCGGAGCACCCGGACTCCTACTACTCGGTGTCCGATCGGCTGGCGGCGGAGATCCCCGGGGCGTTCAAGCCCAACCAGTACTTCAACCCGAACGGGCCTCTCAGCCACTACGAGACCACCGGTCCGGAGATCTGGCGCGACACCGACGGCCGCATCACCCACCTGGTGGCGGGCGTCGGCACCGGGGGCACCATCACGGGCACCGGACGCTACCTCAAGGAGGTCTCCGAGGGCCGCGTCCGCATCGTCGGCGCCGACCCGGAGGGCTCTGTCTACTCCGGCGGCACCGGCCGGCCGTACCTCGTGGAGGGCGTGGGCGAGGACTTCTGGCCCGGCGCCTACGACCCGAGCGTGGTGGACGAGGTCATCCCGGTCAGCGACGCCGATTCGTTCCACATGACCAGGCGGCTCGCCCGCGAGGACGGCATCCTCGTCGGCGGCTCCAGCGGCATGGCCGTGGTGGCGGCCCTCCGCGCCGCGAAGGACCTCACCGCCGACGACATCGTGGTGGTCATCCTCCCGGACGGCGGCCGCGGCTACCTGGCGAAGATCTTCAACGACAAGTGGATGCGCTCCTACGGCTTCAGCGAGGTCCCCGACGAGGCGACCGTGCACGACGTGATCCGCACGAAGCGCGGCGACCTGCCGGACCTCGTGCACGCGCACCCGTCCGACACCGTGCACGACGCCATCGAGATCATGAACACGTACGGCGTCTCGCAGCTCCCCGTGCTGACGGCGGAGCCGCCGGTCGTCATGGGCGAGGTCGCCGGAGCGCTCGACGAGCGCTCGCTGGTCGACGACGTGTTCGGCGGCCGCGCCAGGATGAACGACCCCGTCGGGGCGCACCTGGGCGAGCCGCTGCCGCTGATCGGCGTCAACGAGTCGGTCACAGCCGCGCGTGCGGCGCTCGCCGTCGCGAACGCGCTGCTGGTCACGGAGGACGGCAAGCCCGTCGCCGTGCTGACCCGGCAGGACCTCCTCACCTACCTGAGCGAATAGCCGCTCGCACCTCAGACCACCGCATCGACGTAAGGATCCCGATGACCCACGGTTTCGCCACGCGCGCCATCCATGTCGGCCAGGAGTTCGACCCGACCACGGGCGCGATCATCCCGCCGATCTACCAGACCTCGACGTTCGTGCAGGACGGCGTCGGCGGCCTCCGCGGCGGCTACGAGTACGGGCGCGCCGGCAACCCGACGCGCACCTCGCTGGAGTCGCTGCTGGCCTCGCTGGAGGGCGGCGTGAGCGCGCTGTCGTTCGCCTCCGGCCTCGCCGCGGAGGACGCGCTGCTGCGCGCCGTGCTGCGCCCGGGCGACCACGTCGTGCTCGGCAACGACGTCTACGGCGGCACCCACCGGCTCATCAACCGCATCCACGGCGCCTGGGACGTGCGCAACACCACCGTCGACCTCGGCGACCTGGACGCCGTCCGCACCGCCATCGGGACTGAGAAGACCCGCGTGCTGTGGATCGAGACCCCGAGCAACCCGCTCATGAAGGTCAGCGACCTCGCCGCGCTGGTCGAGCTGGGCCACGCCGCGGGCGCGCTGGTCGTCGTGGACAACACGTTCGCGTCTCCCGCCCTCCAGCAGCCGCTGTCGTTCGGCGCGGACGTGGTGGTGCACTCCACGACCAAGTACCTCGGCGGCCACTCCGACGTGATCGGCGGCGCCCTGGTGTTCGCGGACGCCGAGCTCGCCGAGAAGGCGCAGTTCATCCAGTTCGCCGCCGGAGCGGTGTCCGCGCCGATGGACGCCTGGCTGACCGTCCGCGGCATCAAGACGCTCGACGTGCGGATGAAGCGGCACAGCGAGAACGCGCAGGCGATCGCGGAGGCCCTGGTCGGGCGCCCCGGGATCGACGCGGTGTACTACCCCGGCCTCCCGGACCACCCGGGCCACGAGCTCGCCGCCCGCCAGATGAGCGGCTTCGGCGGCATGCTGTCGGTCGCGCTGAGCGGGGGAGCGGCGGCGGCGCGGCGGTTCGCGGAGTCGACGGAAGTGTTCCAGCTCGCGGAGTCGCTCGGCGGTGTGGAGTCGCTGATCGGCTACCCGTCGGAGATGACGCACGCGTCGGTCCGCGGCACCGAGCTGGAGGTCCCGGACAACGTCATCCGGCTGTCGGTCGGCATCGAGGACGTCGCCGACCTGCTCGCCGACGTCGAGCAGGCGCTGGGCCGCTAGCCGACGCCGCCAGCCGACACGGCCATGACCTCCATCCGCCCGGCGCGCCCCGCCGACGCCGACGCCGTGCTGCGCCTGTTCGACGATGCGATCGCCTGGTTCGTCACCATCGGGAACACCGGGCAGTGGGGCACGCAGCCGTTCTCGGAGCGGCCGGAGCAGGTGACCCGCGTGCAGGGCTGGGTCGCCGAGCCGGGGACGTGGATCGCCGAGCACCCCGAGGCGGGCGTCGTGGGCTTCCTCGCGCTCGGGGCGGCGACCGAGTACGTGCCGGCCTCGACCGAGCCGGAGCTGTACGTGCGCGTCCTGATCGGCTCCCGCGACCCGCGCGCCACGGGGACAGGCCGGCGGCTGCTGGACTTCGCCCACGCGGAGGCGCTCGCCGCGGGGGTCGGAAAGCTGCGGGTCGACTGCTACGCGGGCGGGACCGGCGACCTGGTGCGCTGGTACGAGTCGTGCGGGTACACGCGCACCGACCCGTTCCTGGTCGGCGAGTGGCCGGGGCAGGTGCTCGAGCGGCGGGTCGTCCTCCCGGGCTGAGCCGCGCTGGGCGGATTCACGGGATACGGGGTATTGCTCCCTGAGGAGCCCTCACCGATAGTGGTTGTCGTGAGGACTTTCGGGGTGGAGGAAGAACTCCTCCTGGTCGATGAACGCGGGATCGCGACTCCGGTCGCCCCGTACGCGCTGGCGGACGCCCCCGCCGGGACCGAGCTCCGGCTCGGCGCCGAGATCCAGCAGGAGATGATCGAGACGCAGACGCTCCCGCGGCTGACGACGCACGACCTGTACGCGGACATCGTGGAGGGGCGCACGCTCGCCGACACGCTCGCACGCCGGCACGGCGCCAGGGCGGTGGCGGTCGCGATGTCGCCGCTGCCGTTGCGCCCGCACCCGACGCCTGGCACGCGCTACGACAAGATGATGGCCAAGTACGGGCTCACCGCGAAGGGCACGCTGGTCTGCGGCTGCCACGTGCACGTCGTGATCCACTCCCGCGAGGAGGGCGTCGCCGTCCTCGACCGCATCCGCACCTGGCTGCCTGCGCTGCTGGCGCTCACGGCCAACTCGCCGTTCGTCGGCGGCGTCGACACCGGGCACGCCAGTTACCGGTTCGTCGCCTGGCACCAGTGGCAGAGCGCAGGGCCGACCGATGTGTTCGGGTCGGTGGAGGCCTACGACCGGTTCGAGCGGCTGCTCGTGGAGACCGGGGTCATCCTCGACAAGGCGATGCTCTACCTGGACGCGCGGGTCTCCCACAAGCAGCCGACCGTGGAGGTGCGGGTCGCGGACGTCTGCCTCGACGCGCGCGACACGGTCGTGCTGGCCGCGCTGGTGCGCGCCCTCGTCGACACCGCCGTCGGCGAGTGGCGTTCGGGCGTCGCGCCGCTGGCGACGCCCTCCGCCGCCCTGCGGCTGGCCGAGTGGCAGGCGGCGCTGACCGGGGTCGGCGGCACGCTCCCGCATCCCGTGACCGGCCGCGAAGGCACCGCGATCGCCGCCCTCGACGCCCTGCTCGCCCACACGGCGCGCGCGCTGGAGAGCTACGGCGACCTGGAGCTGGTGCGCCGCGGGGTGGACCGGATCCTGCGCAGCGGAGGCGGCGCCGGCCGGCAGCGGGCCGCCCACGACCGGCGCGGACGGATGCGCGACGTCGTCGCCGAGGCGGTCGCGGTGACCCACGACGAGAGCGTCGAGGGCGACGGGCGCATCGTGGCGTAGCAATCCCTTCCGCCGGAGGCTCGACGCGCTTACGCTTCGGACATGGGATGGAGGGCCGGGACGTGGAGGCGGACATGACGGGGAAGGAACTGGCCCACCAGCACGCCGTGTACACCTACGGCACGCTCCCGCTCACCCTCATGTACAGCCCGACCGCGACGGCGGCGTGGGAGGTGTACTTCGGCGGCGACTACCTCGGGCTCGTCGAGGAGTCGCACATCCCCGGCGACCCGTGGCCGGCGTTCGTGGCGCGGCCGCCCGGCGAGGAGGAGACCGGCGACGGCATCCCGGCGCGGGACTGGCGGGTGGCCGTGGAGCTGCTGGCGGCGCGCGCGGGGCTGTGAGGGACGCGGGGCCGTGAGGGACGCTCCTCAGTCGCCGGGCACCGGCTCCGTCACGCGCTCCAGCTCCGGCAGCCTCCAGGTCCCGTCGAACCACGGCTCCAGCGGCCCGTAGAGGCGGACCATCGGGAACCACGACTTGCCCGGCACGGTGCCGATCCAGTTCGACCCGTGGCCTGCGGGCGGGTTCGGCCCGAACCAGAGCAGGTGCGAGCCGTCGGCGTCCGGCTTCACGGTGCCGGCGAGGCTGGACAGCGCCGGGTACGGGTTGTCCGGGAGCTGGAGCAGCGAGCGCGTCTGCGTGTCGTAGAGGTCGATCGACCAGAAGTTCTTCGCGGGCGGGTCGGCCGGGACACGGAGCGTGTAGGTCGCGCCGCCGTCGAGCACCTGCCCGTCACCGTCCTCCGCGGTGTACGCGTAGGCGGACCCAGCGCCCACCTGGGCGTGCGCCATCGCCGGCGTGATGACGGTCGCGAAGTAGTGGAATTGTGTTCTGGCGTCCAGGAGCCGCGCGCCGTCGCGCAGGAACTCGTAGCTGCCGCCGACGAACGCGTTCTTCCACGACGACCCTGGCCAGTAGTACGCGGCGGGGTCGCGCGGCGCGAAGACGAGAGCGCGCGAGATCGCCGCTCCGAGCCGCGCACCGGCGTCGAGGAGCCGCGTCCGCTGCTCGTCGGGAGCGAACGGCTGTCCGTGCACCACGCCCAGCGCCGCGAAGACGCCGGCGCGCTCCGGGTCGAGGGCGTCGACCGGCTCCTCCTGGACGAGCTGGTCGACCTCCCGGAAGAAGTCGAGGTCGTTGGAGTGCACGGTGTTCTGCCGCACGTCGGCGATGTTGAGGAAGGTGTTCCCGCGGGGCGCCGCTGCCTCGGCGAGCGGGTAGATGCGCGTCGTCTTCATGGCGGGCACACCGCCGAGCGTGCGGAGGACGACCCAGTTGCTGTAGGTGGCCGGGCGCAGCACGAAGTAGCCGTCCGGGTCCGCGCCCTCCCAGCCCGGGGGAAGGAACAGGTACTTCCCGCCCGCGCCACGGTCGGGACCCGCGATGCCCATGTCGGTCACGTACCGGAACCAGAAGTCGTCCACCACGCAGAGCGACTCCGGCGGCGTTTCGATGACCGTCGGACCCCACGCCTTCAGATCGAGGAAGGTCGTCCCGTAGGTGGTCTCCGTGTTCGGCGTGAGGTAGAGGCCGCCCGAGTTCGCGCGCGGGTCGGTGTAGCCGACGATGTCGGGCGAGGTGACCCCTGCGGTGCGCAGGCCGCTGCGCATCGCCACGAGCGACGCTCCCGGGATCCCGATCAGGAACGCCTCCGCGGCGCGCATCAGGTCGAGCGCGTCGTAAAGCGCCTCCACCGACGTCGGGCGTGGCACCCCGTCGAAGAACTCGAAGGCGCCGAACGGCGACGGCAGCTCATCCGGCGTCGAGATGCGCCGGACGGCCTCCCGCAGCTGGTCGGCGGTCAGCCCCGCACCCGGTGTCCCCTCGATCGGCATGGCACGTCCTCCCCGTGGCCGGTCTGTCCGGCCGATGGCGGGAAAATAACGTGGAACGCGAAGGGGCGTCTAGATGTAGTGCCCAGGCAGGTTGCTTGATAGTCGGGTGATGGGCGGGAGCTTGCCGGTGGCGGTGTGGGGTCGGTGGTGATTGTAGTGATGGAGCCAGGCGGGGAGGGCTGCTCGGCGGGCTGACTCGCTGTTGTAGTGCCGGGAGTAGGCCCATCCGTCGCTCATGGTGCGGTGGAATCGTTCGATGCTCCTATGTTCGTCAAGTGCTGATTTGGGGCAGGTTGGCGTAGATCTCTCGAGCGATGTATCTCTTGAGGCAGCGGATGATTTCGC
>NZ_JBHTXK010000039.1:0-21629 GCF_042791795.1 Leifsonia sp. NPDC056665 | reverse complement strand
GCTTCAGTTGTGTATAAGCGACAGCCTCTGAGCCCCGCAGATTCGTGCCAAATGGGGCGTTTGGCGGCGCCAAACGCCACATTCGGCACGAATCGTTAGGCCTCCTCCTCTGCGGGGGCGGCGAACTGGGCGTTGTAGAGGGTGTAGTAGGCGCCGCCGCGGGCGAGCAGCTCGGCGTGGGTGCCCTGCTCCACGATGCGTCCGGCCTCCATCACCAGGATGAGCCCGGCGTCGCGGATCGTGGACAGCCGGTGCGCGATCACGAACGAGGTACGGTCGGCGCGCAGCGCGCTCATCGCCTTCTGCACCAGCAGCTCGGTGCGGGTGTCGACCGAGGAGGTCGCCTCATCCAGGATGAGCACGCTCGGCCTGGCGAGGAACGCCCGCGCGATCGTGAGCAGCTGCTTCTCGCCGGCGGAGACGTTCGACCCCTCGTCGTCCAGCACCGTGTCGTAGCCGTCCGGCAGCGAGTGCACGAACCGGTCGACGTACGTCGCGCGCGCCGCGTCGAGGATCTCCTCCTCGGTCGCGCCCGGCCGGCCGTACGCGATGTTCTCGCGGATCGTGCCCTTGAACAGCCAGGTGTCCTGCAGCACCATCCCCATCCGCTCGCGGAGACCGTGCCTGGTCATCGTCGCGATGTCCACGCCGTCGAGGGTGATCCGGCCGGAGTCCAGGTCGTAGAAGCGCATCATCAGGTTGACCAGCGTGGTCTTGCCCGCGCCGGTCGGCCCGACGATCGCAACGGTCTGGCCGGGCTCGGCCACCAGCGAGAGGTCCTCGATGAGCGGCGTGTCCGGCAGGTACCGGAACGACACGTCCTCGAAGGCCAGCCGGCCGCGGGTGCCCTGCGGGTCGACCGGCTCGGCCGGGTCCGCGCTCTGCTCCTCGGCGTCCAGCAGCTCGAAGACCCGCTCGGCGCTGGCGACGCCCGACTGCAGCAGGTTGGCCATCGAGCCGAGCTGCGTGAGCGGCTGCGTGAACTGGCGCGAGTACTGGATGAACGCCGTCACGTCGCCGAGCTGCATCGCGCCGCTGGCCACCTGGAGGCCGCCGACCACTGCGATCGCGACGTACATCAGGTTCCCGACGAACATCATCGAGGGCATGATCAGGCCGGAGATGAACTGCGCGCCGAAGCTCGCCTCGTACATCTCCTGGTTCTTGGAGCGGAAGCGCTCCTCCACCTCGCGGTGCCGTCCGAAGACCTTGACCAGCGAGTGGCCGGTGAAGGCCTCCTCGATCTGGCCGTTCAGCTCGCCGGTGTTGCGCCACTGCGCGACGAACAGCTTCTGCGAGCGCTTGGCGATCAGCATCGTGATCACGAGGGTCAGCGGGATCGTGATGATCGCGATCAGGGCGAGCAGCGGCGACACCACGAACATCATCACCGTCACGCCGATCACCGTCAGCAGCGAGGTGAGCAGCTGGCTCATCGTCTGCTGGAGGGTCTGCGAGATGTTGTCGATGTCGTTGGTGACCCGGCTCAGCAGCTCGCCGCGCTGCATCTTGTCGAAGTAGGTCAGCGGGAGGCGGTGGATCTTGGCCTCGACGTCCTGCCGCAGCCGGTAGACGGTGCGCTGGGTGATCCCGTTGAGCACGTAGCCCTGGAGGTAGGCGAACAGCGACGACGCGATGTAGAGCGCGAGCACCCACATCAGGATGTGGCCGACGGCGGTGAAGTCGATGCCCTGGCCGGGCGTCAGCGTCATCCCCGAGATGAGGTCGGCGAGCTGGCCCTGCCCGCTCGCCCGCAGGCCGGCGATGGCCTGCTGCTGGGTGATCCCCGCCGGGAGGTGCGCGGAGATCGCCCCGGCGAACACGAGGTTGATGGCGTTGCCGAGCAGCTTCGGCCCGAGCACCGCGAACACCACGCTCACGACGGCGAGGACCGTGACGAAGACGATGCCGATCCACTCGGGCCGCAGCCGCGCGGCCAGCCGCTTGGCCGACGGGCCGAAGTTCAGCGACTTGTCGCCCGGCATCGTCATCCCGCCGAACGGGCCGCCTCCCGGGCCGCGGCGCACCGGGGTCCGGACGGGCGCCTGCGTCGCCGTGGGAGCGCCGGCCGGAGCCGCCGCGGGAGCTGGACGACGGGCGCTGTCTTCGCGGGTCATGCCGCCTCCTCCGCGGTGAGCTGCGACGAGACGATCTCGGCGTAGGTCGGATTGGTCTCCACGAGCTCGGCGTGGGTGCCGCGGCCGACCACCTGGCCGTCCTCGAGGACGACGATCTGGTCGGCGTCCACGATGGTCGACACCCGCTGGGCCACGACGATCATCGTCGCCTCCGCCTCATGGCGGGCGAGCGCGCTGCGCAGGCGCGCGTCGGTCGCGGTGTCGAGGGCCGAGAAGGAGTCGTCGAAGATGTAGATCTCCGGCCGCCGCACGAGCGCGCGCGCGATGGCCAGACGCTGCCGCTGGCCACCGGACACATTGGTGCCGCCCTGGGCGATCGGCCCATCCAGTTTGTCCGGCATCTCCTCCACGAAGCCCTTCGCCTGGGCGATCTCCAGCGCGCGCCAGAGCTCGTCGTCCGTGGCGTCCGGGTTGCCGTAGCGGAGGTTGCTGGCCACGGTCCCGGAGAACAGGTACGGCTTCTGCGGCACGAGCCCGATGCGCGACCAGAGCACCTCGGGGTCGAGCTCCGCGACGTCCACGCCGTCGACCAGCACGATGCCGCTCGTCGCGTCGAAGAGCCGAGGGATGAGGTTGACCAGCGTCGTCTTGCCGGCTCCGGTGCTGCCGATCACGGCGGTGGTCTTGCCGGTCTCCGCGAAGAAGGTGACGTCGCTGAGGACCGGCTGCTCTGCTCCCGGGTAGGAGAAGCTGACGCCGACGAACTCGACCGTGCCGTGCGCGGAGACCTCGGTGATCGGGTTCTCGACGGCGCCCACCGACGGCTCGGTGTTCAGCACCTCGCCGATGCGGTCGGCGCAGACCGCGGCACGTGGCACCAGCACCGCCATCATGGTCGACATCATGACGCCCATGAGGATCTGCGCGAGGTACTGCAGGAAGGCGGTCAGCGTGCCGATCTGCATCGACCCGTCCGCGACGCGGTACGCGCCGAACCAGATCACGGCGACGCTGGACACGTTCAGCACCAGCATCACGATCGGGAACATGAGCGCGAACAGCCGCCCGGCCCGGATCGCGGTGTCGGTGACCTGGTCGTTGGCGACCGTGAACCGGTCGGTCTCGACGTCCTCCCGGACGAACGCCCTGACCACACGGATGCCGGTGAGCTGCTCGCGTAGGACCCGGTTGACCCGGTCGATCCGCTCCTGCATCTTGCGGAACAGCGGGACCATCCGGACGATGATCATGCTCACGGCGATCAGCAGCACGGGGACGCTCACGGCGATCAGCCACGAGAGCTGGATGTCCTGGCGCATCGCGAGGATGATGCCGCCGATCGCGAGGATCGGCGCCGATACCAGGAGCGTGCAGGTCATCAGCACGAGCATCTGCACCTGCTGGACGTCGTTGGTGTTCCTCGTGATGAGCGACGGGGCGCCGAAGTGGGTGACTTCGCGCTCGGAGAACTCCCCGACGCGGTGGAAGATCGCGCCGCGGAGGTCGCGGCCGACCAGCATCGCCACCCGCGCGCCGAAGTAGACGGCGGTGATCGAGCAGGCGATCTGAACGATCGTGATTCCGAGCATCTCGGCGCCGGTCGACAGGATGTAGCCCGTGTCGCCCTTGGCGATGCCGTTGTCCACGATGTCGGCGTTCAGCGTCGGCAGCCAGAGCGACAGCAGCGACTGCGCGAGCTGGAAGACCACCACTCCGATGAGCAGCGGCCAGTGCGGCCGGAGGTACCGGCCGAGGAGTTTCAGAAGCATCCGGGCTCTCCCTGGTCTGCCGCGTCCGCGGCGGTCGTCATTGGTGTGTAGGTGGCGAAAGGCCGACCGGCCACGCCCACGAGGGCGATCCGGGCGAGGTCGTCGACACTGAACTCGATGCCGTCGTTCAGGGCGGGGAACGCGGACGAGAAGCTGATCAGGCGCAGGATGTGGGCGACGCGGTCGGGAGGCCAGTTGAGCTCGTCGGCCTCCGGGGCGAGGATGCGGGCGATGATCGCCGCGAACTCGGTCCGCTCGTGCGGAATCGGCGGTCGCTCGTGGCCGACCACGGCCATGATGCGCATGACGTTCTGGAAGCGCTCGCGGAGCAGGTAGACGATCGCGCGGACCTTGTGCTCCAGAGGCAGGCTCGGATCGATCGCGCGCAGGGCCGCTCGCAGAGGCTCCGGGTCGAGGTACGTCTCGATGGCGGCCTGGACGAGCGTCTCCTTGTCGCCGAACGCACGGAAGATCGTGCCCTCCGCGATCCCGGCGGCGTCGGCGATCTGGCGCGAGGTCACGCCGCGGCCGTGCTCGATCAGCAGCGGGATGACCGCGGCGATGATCATCGCCTTGCGGTCTTCGGGCGGCAGCGGCTGGGCGCGACTGCGCGTCGTCTCCAACTCGGTTTCCATGCTGGAATCGTATGCGGAGTGAGTGCTCACTCACAATGAGAAGATTGTTCGCCCTGAGCGAACACCCCTCTTTTCAGTGATCGAGCGGGAACTCAGCTTTCGAAAGAAAAGATGGCCGAGATCGTTGCGACCTCCTCCGCCGACGGGGTCCACGCCGTGGCCGCCTCGGCGTTCGCCACGATCTGCTCGGGACGGGTCGCCCCGGCGATCACGCTGGTGAGCCCCGGCTGGGCCAGCAGCCACGCGAAGGTCGCCTGCAGCATCGTGACACCGCGCTCGTCGCAGAACGCCTGGTAGCGCTCGATCGCGTCCCACGGCGCGTTGTCGAGCAGGTGCTTGCGGATCATCATGATGCGGCTGTCCGCCGGTCCGCCCGAGCGGCTGAACTTGCCCGTGAAGAGCCCGTTGTACAGCGGGAAGAACGGCAGGAAGCCGAGGCCGTACGCGTTGACCGCCGGCAGCACCTCCCGCTCGGCGCCGCGGGCCAGCAGGCTGTACTCGTTCTGCGAGGAGATGAACTTCGGATGCCCGGCGAGCCGCGCGGTGAACTCGGCCTCCGCGATCTGCCAGCCGGCGAGGTTCGAGTGGCCGATGTAGCGGATCTTGCCCTCGGCGATGAGGTCGTCCAGCGTCTCCAGCGTCTCCTCGATCGGCGTCACCGGGTCGGGCGCGTGGAGCTGGTAGAGGTCGATCCAGTCGGTGCGCAGCCGGCGCAGCGACGACTCCACGGCGAGCCTGATGTAGCGGCGGGAGCCGCGCACGCCCCAGTCGGGGCCGTTCGCGCCCGCCATGTCCATGCCGAACTTGGTGGCCAGCACGATCCGGTCGCGCTTGCCCTGGAGGGAGGCGCCCATCAGGGTCTCCGAGAGCCCGCGCTCCTTGCCGTAGATGTCGGCGGTGTCGAAGAACGTCACGCCGGCGTCGATGGCGGCGCCGATGACCGCGTCCGTGCCTTCCTGGGTCTCGGTGGCCGTGCCCGCGCGGCCGAAGTTGTTGCAGCCGAGGCCGATGGTCGAGACGACCAGGCCGGAGGTGCCGAGGGTGCGGTATTCGATGTTCGCCATGCTGTCGAGTCTAGGCAGCGGCCGGGGTGCGAGCCGACCAATCAGTCCTCCACAGGAAGGGCCGGAATGCGACTTGTCCCCGATGTCCGATTTCCGCGAGTGGCTGTCGGTGGCCGGCCGTAGAGTCGATCCATGAGCAGTTCCACGATCACCCTCCTCCGGATGCCGAGCCCCATCGGCCGCATCGAGCTGACCGGCGACGCCGACGCCGTCACGTCCCTCTCGATCGCACGCGACGACGTGCTCCCCCACGACGACCTCCCCGAGAACCGCGACGCCGTCCTCGAGAAGGCGGCCGCCCAGCTCGAGGAGTACTTCGCTGGCACGCGGCGGGAGTTCGACGTCCCCGTCCACCTGGCCGGCACCGCGTTCCGCACCGCCGTCTGGGAGCGACTCACGTCACTCGAGTACGGCACGCTCACCACCTACGGCGAGCTCGGGCTGTCGCTCGGTCACCCGGGCTACGGGCGCGCCATCGGCGGCGCCGTCGGGGCGAACCCGGTGCCCATCATCATCGGCTGCCACCGCGTCCTCTCGTCCAGCGGCAAGATCACCGGGTACAGCGGAGGCGAGGGCATCCCCACCAAGCTGTGGCTGCTGGAGCACGAGGGGATCACCCTCGCGGCATGAGCACGACGGATCAGGCAGAGACGACGCCCGCCCTCCCGGCCGAGACCGTCGCGCGCGCGGCCCTCGTGACCGGCGACGACGGCCGGGCCAGGTGCTCGTGGTCGGCCAACGACCTCGAGTACCGGCGGTACCACGACGAGGAGTGGGGCACGCCGCAGCACGATCCCCGTGCGCTCTACGAGAAGCTCTGCCTGGAGGGCTTCCAGGCCGGGCTGTCGTGGATCACGATCCTCCGGCGCCGGCCGGCGTTCCGCGAGGACTTCCACGGCTTCGTCCCGGAGCGCGTCGCGGCGATGACCGAGACCGATGTGCTGCGGCTGCTGGGCGATGAGCGCATCATCCGCCACCGCGGCAAGATCGAGGCGACCATCTCGAACGCGCGGGCGACCCTCGCGCTCGACGTGCCGCTGGAGGAGCTGATGTGGGGGTTCGCCCCGACCGGCTCCCGGCCGCGGCCGCGCGAGTGGCACGACGTCCCGGCGGTCACCGCCGAGTCGACGGCGATGAGCAAGGAGCTGCGGCGTCGCGGATTCCGCTTCGTCGGGCCGACCACGATGTACGCGCTCATGCAGGCGACGGGGATGGTGGACGACCACTTCGAGGGCTGCTTCCGGGCCGCCTGACGCACACCGTGAGCACTGGGGAGGAGCAGCGGGCATAAGAGAGTCGGGCCGGCGAAGTCGATGTCGGAACCGTTCTCGCTGGTGACGGCGCTTCCGCTCGTGCCCGACCGCAGGCGGAACTTACTGTGCTGCCGCCACACCGGTTCCGGACTCGGCACATCCGTTTGATGTGTCCGCGATCTGCGCGTCGGCCCGACTGGTATGTGGGTCTTCCGGCGTTCACGGCGCCGGGACTGGCGGGGATGTCCCTTCTCTCGTGACATGAGCTTATCTCACTTACACGCCGAGCACCACCGTCCCGTTGCGCTCCGAAGCAGATGTTCAGCCGGCTGAACGCAGAACCGCGCTGAGCTTCCCCGGCACGCCGACGACCTCCGGGACGACGAGGTCGAGCTCGCCCATCCGGTCCGCGGAGCGCGTCAGCTCGTAACCCTCGGCGGCGGCCCAGGCGAGCAGGTCGTCCGTGGAGGCGAAGTCCTCGCCGCGCTCGATGAGGGCGCGCGCGAACAGCCCCTTGGCCTGCTTGTTGAAGTGGTTGAGCGCACGAACGGTGCCGCTCTCGTCCCGCGCGAGCACGCGCAGGTAGTGCACTCCCTCGCGCTCGGGCAGCGGTCCGAGCGCGGCGTAGCCCTCCGACCGGAGGTCGAGGATGAGGCCGTCGACGGCCGCGAACTCCACGGCGCACGCCGCGGCCCAGCGCTTCTTGAGCGCGGGCGTGAGCCGCGAGTCGAACGACAGCCGGTAGGCCGGGATCCGGTCGTCCGCGCGCACCAACCCCAGCAGTGCGGACTGCACTGCGACGGAGCGCGCAGCGAACCGCCACTGCTCCGGGGTCAGCGAAGGCGCGTCGAGCGCGTCGTAGAGCACTCCGGTGTAGCGCAGCAGCGCGGGCATCGTCCCCGCCCGGCGCAGGCCGCGGTTCCGCTGGACCTCGTGCGCCTGCTTCGGGCCCAGCTTCAGCGCCTTCGCCGCGGCCTCCGGGGTGCGCGACAGCGCGACCGTGTCGGCGACGACGCCCCTGCGTGTCGCGTTCAGCGCAGGGAAACCGAGCGACTTCAGGGCGAGCGGCTCCCCCTCTCCCCCGTCGCGCTTGGTCTCCGACGGGGGCAGCAGGACGAGCACTCAGCCCGCCAGGAAGGCGAGGGCCGCGTCGACGTTCTCGCCGAGCGGGCGGGAGGTGTCCAGGGTCACCCGCGGGAGCGACGCCGCGGCGCCCTTCCACTCGACGTACTCGTCGACGCTCTGCTCGACCGCGTACGCGGCGATCAGGCCGGTGCGCTTCGCGAGCCGCTGCTCGTGCAGCTCGTCGTCCGAGCACACGGTCTCCACGATGCGCAGCTTCACGCCGCAGCGCTGGGCCAGGTCGCGCCACTGCAGACGCGCGGGCTCGACGGCGTTGACGGCGTCCACGACGACCGAGTGCCCGCTGACGAGCACCTGCTCGGCCATCCGCTCGGCCACCAGGTAGGCGGCGAGTCCGGTCGGCTGGTCGGAGTCGATGCCCGCTTTGAGGATCGCGGCCTCGATCGGGTCCACCGAGATCGCCGTCGCGCCGAGCCGGCCCGCGATGATCTCCGCGATGGTGGACTTGCCGGAACCGGGAAGCCCCGCTGTCACGATCAGCACGGGGACGCGGACGTCGCCGAACTGCCGTTCGAGCGGGGCTTTCTGGTCGGACATCGTCAGACCAGCTCGGCCTGACGGGCCACGATCGTGACCGTGTTGTTCTCGACGGAGAGGAAGCCGTCGTCGGCCTGCGCCGAGATCGACTCCCCGCCGTTCAGGGTCACGCGCACCTCGCCCTGGGCGAGGATGGCGAGCAGCGGCTCGTGGCCGGGCAGGATACCGATCTGCCCCTCCACGGTCCGCGCGACGACCATTCTCGCCTCGCCCGACCACACCTCGTGGTCGGCAGCGACGACGCTGACGGTGAGGACAGCCATGTCAGCCGTTCTCCTTCTGGATCTGCGCCCACTTCTCCTCGACGTCGGTGATCGAACCGACGTTGAAGAACGCCTGCTCGGCGACGTGGTCGAACTCGCCCTTGGCGATGGCGTCGAACGACTCGATGGTGTCCTTCAGCGGGACGGTCGAGCCCTCGACACCGGTGAACTTCTTCGCCATGTAGGTGTTCTGGGAGAGGAACTGCTGGATGCGACGGGCGCGCGACACGGTGATCTTGTCCTCTTCGGACAGCTCGTCGACACCGAGGATCGCGATGATCTCCTGCAGTTCCTTGTTCTTCTGGAGGATCTGCTTGACCGTGGTGGCCACGCGGTAGTGGTCGGCGCCCAGGTAGCGGGGGTCGAGGATGCGCGAGGTCGAGGTCAGCGGGTCGACGGCCGGGTACAGACCCTTCGACGCGATCTCACGGGAGAGCTCGGTCGTGGCGTCGAGGTGCGCGAACGTGGTCGCCGGGGCCGGGTCGGTGTAGTCGTCGGCCGGCACGTAGATCGCCTGCAGCGAGGTGATCGAGTGGCCGCGGGTCGAGGTGATGCGCTCCTGGAGGAGGCCCATCTCGTCGGCGAGGTTCGGCTGGTAGCCCACCGCGGACGGCATGCGGCCGAGCAGCGTGGAGACCTCGGAGCCCGCCTGCGTGAAGCGGAAGATGTTGTCGATGAAGAGCAGCACATCCTGCTTCTGCACGTCGCGGAAGTACTCCGCCATCGTCAGCGCGGACAGGGCGACGCGCAGACGCGTTCCCGGCGGCTCGTCCATCTGGCCGAAGACGAGCGCGGTCTTGTCGAAGACGCCCGCCTCCTCCATCTCGTGGATGAGGTCGTTGCCCTCACGCGTGCGCTCGCCGACACCGGCGAACACCGAGACACCACCGTGGTCCTGCGCGACGCGCTGGATCATCTCCTGGATGAGGACGGTCTTGCCGACGCCCGCGCCGCCGAACAGGCCGATCTTGCCGCCCTGGACATACGGGGTGAGGAGGTCGATGACCTTGATGCCGGTCTCGAAGAGCTGGGTCTTGGACTCGAGCTGGTCGAACGCCGGCGGCTGGCGGTGGATGGACCAGCGCTCGCTGATCTCGATCTTCTCGCCCGGCTCGGCGTTGAGGATGTCCCCGGTCACGTTGAAGACCTTGCCCTTGGTGACGTCGCCGACGGGCACCGTGATGGGCGAGCCGGTGTCGCGCACCTCGCCGCCGCGGACCAGGCCGTCGGTCGGCTTCAGCGCGATGGCACGCACAAGGTCGTCGCCGAGGTGCTGGGCGACCTCGAGCGTGATCTCGGTCGACTGCTCGCCGATCGTGATCGTGGTCTTCAGGGCGTTGTAGATGCCCGGGATCGAGTCGTGCGGGAACTCGATGTCGACGACCGGACCGGTGACGCGGGCGATGCGTCCCACGCCGGCCGGCTGCGCGGTCGAAGCCTGGGCTTCGGCGGTAGCGGTAGTCATGATTCGTTCTCTCTCGTTAGGACGATTATTTTGCCGAGCTCAGCGCGTCAGCGCCGCCCACGATCTCGGAGATCTGCTGGGTGATCTCCGCCTGACGGGCGTTGTTGGCCAGTCGCGTGTAGTCGGTGATGAGCTTGTCGGCGTTGTCGCTCGCGGCCTTCATGGCCTTCTGCGTCGCCGCGTGCTTGGAGGCGGCCGACTGCAGCATCGCGTTGAAGATGCGGCTCTCGATGTAGACCGGCAGGAGCGAGTCGAGCACCGTGTTGACGTCGGGCTCGAACTCGTAGAGCGGCAGGACCTGCGTGCGGTCCGGCTCCTCCATGCCCTCGACGACCTCCAGCGGAAGCAGGCGGACGATCTGGGGCTCCTGGGTCAGCATGCTGATGAAGCGGTTGTAGATGACGTGGATCTCGTCCACGCCGCCGTCGGACGCGTCACGCAGGAAGGACTCGAGGACCGCGTCGGCGATCTCCTTGGCCTGCTCGAACTCGGGGTTGTCCGTGTTGCCCGTCCACACCCGCTCGAACCCGCGGCGGCGGAAGCTGAAGTAGCCCTGCGCCTTGCGCCCGATCAGGAAGTAGACGACCTCCTTGCCCTGGCTCCGGAGCAGCTCGGCGAGCTTCTCCGACTCCTTGAGCACGTTCGAGTTGAAAGCGCCTGCGAGGCCGCGGTCCGACGAGAAGATGACGATCGCGGCGCGCTCGATCTTCTCCGGCTCCGTGGTGAGGACGTGCTCGACGTTCGAGTAGGTCGCCACCGCCGACACCGCGCGCGTGATCGCGCGGGCGTACGGCGTGGACGCGGCGACCCTGGCCTGCGCCTTCTGGATGCGTGAGGCGGAGATCAGCTCCATCGCACGGGTGATCTTCTTGGTCGTCTGGGCAGACTTGATCTTCTGCCGGTAGACCCGAAGCTGTGCTCCCATGTGTCTTCCTCAGTACCTATCCGTGCTCAGCGCTTCGCCTTGACGATGCGCTCCTGGTTGACGTCCTCTGCGGCGCTGGCCTGGAACTCCTCGCGGCCGACCGAGGCGAGCGGCTTGCCCTCGCCGGTCTGGAACTCGAGCTTGAACCTGTCGACCTCCTCGCCGAGCTTCGACGCGGTGTCGTCGTCGAGGACGTTCGTGTCGCGCAGGGTGGTGAGGATGTCGGTGTTGCGGCGCAGGTGGTCGAGCAGCTCGGCCTCGAAGCGGAGGATGTCCTCCACCGCGACCTCGTCGAGCTTGCCGTTGGTGCCGGCCCAGATCGAGACGACCTGCTCCTCCACCGGGAACGGCGAGTACTGCGGCTGCTTGAGCAGCTCGGTGAGGCGCGCGCCTCGGGCGAGCTGACGGCGGCTGGCCGCGTCGAGGTCGGACGCGAACATCGCGAACGCCTCGAGCGAGCGGTACTGCGCCAGCTCGAGCTTGAGCGTGCCGGAGACCTTCTTGATCGACTTGACCTGCGCGTCGCCGCCGACTCGCGAGACCGAGATGCCCACGTCGACCGCCGGACGCTGGTTGGCGTTGAACAGGTCGGACTGCAGGAAGATCTGGCCGTCGGTGATCGAGATCACGTTGGTCGGGATGTACGCCGAGACGTCGTTCGCCTTGGTCTCGATGATCGGCAGACCGGTCATCGAGCCGGCGCCCAGCTCGTCGGAGAGCTTGGCGCAACGCTCCAGCAGGCGGGAGTGCAGGTAGAAGACGTCGCCGGGGTAGGCCTCGCGTCCCGGCGGACGGCGCAGGAGGAGCGAGACGGCGCGGTAGGCCTCCGCCTGCTTCGACAGGTCGTCGAAGATGATCAGGACGTGCTTGCCGCCGTACATCCAGTGCTGGCCGATGGCCGAGCCGGTGTAGGGGGCGAGGTACTTGAAGCCCGCGGGGTCGGAGGCCGGGGCCGCGACGATGGTGGTGTACTCCATCGCGCCGGCGTCCTCGAGCGCGCCCTTCACCGAGGCGATGGTCGAGCCCTTCTGGCCGATCGCGACGTAGATGCAGCGGACCTGCTTGTTGACGTCGCCGGACTCCCAGTTGGCCTTCTGGTTGATGATCGTGTCGATCGCGATGGCCGTCTTGCCGGTCTGGCGGTCGCCGATGATGAGCTGGCGCTGGCCGCGGCCGACGGGGATCATGGCGTCGATCGCCTTGATGCCGGTCTGGAGCGGCTCGTGCACCGACTTGCGCTGCATGACGCCGGGCGCCTGCAGCTCGAGCGCGCGGCGGCCCTCCGTGGCGATCTCGCCGAGGCCGTCGATCGGGCTGCCGAGCGGGTCGACCACGCGGCCGAGGTAGCCGTCGCCGACCGGGACGGAGAGGACCTCGCCGGTGCGGGTCACCTCCATGCCTTCGACGATCTCGTCGAACTCGCCGAGGACCACGACGCCGACCTCGTTCTCGTCGAGGTTCTGCGCCAGGCCCAGGGTGCCGTTCGCGAAGCGGATGAGCTCGTTGGCCATCACGCCGGGGAGGCCCTCGACGTGCGCGATGCCGTCGGAGGCGTCGAGGACGTGCCCGACCTCGGTGGTGGAGGCGCCGGCCGGCTCGTACTTCGAGACGAAGTCCTTGAGCGCGTCCCGGATCTCATCGGGGCTGATCTGAATGTCTGCCATCGTTGTTCCCTATCTGGGTTTCTCTTAGGGCGGTCAGCCCGCGAGCTGAAGTCGGAGTTCGGTGAGGCGCGACGCGACGCTTCCGTCGATGACGTCGTCGCCGATCTGCACGCGCAGACCGCCGAGGATCGCCGGGTCGACGACCTCGTTGAGCTTGAGGTCGCCGTACGTCGCGGCGAGGCTCGCGCGGAGGCGCTCGGCCTGCTCGGCCGGGAGCGGAGTCGCGGTGACGACCGTGGCGATCGCCTGGCCGTACTGGGAGGCCACGATGCGGGCGGCCTCGCGCAGCGACTCGCGGACGCTGCGGCCGCGCGGCTGCAGCACGAGCTGGCGCGCGATCGCGACGGTCTGCATCGACGCCTTGCCCGCGAGCAGGCGCTCGGCGAGAGCGGCCTTCGCCTCGGGCGCTGCGAGCTTGCTGCGGAGTGCGAGCTCGAGCCCCGCGTCGGAGGTCACGGCGCCTCCGAATGCGAAGAGCTCGCCCGGGATGTCCACGTTGCGCGGCGCGGAGGCGGCGATCGAGCGGATGCCGAGCTCCTCGATCGCGGCCAGGACGTCGTCCTGGCCGGACCAGCGCTCGCCGGCGACGACGGTCAGCAGCTCGACCGCTGGGGCCGAGAGCGATGCGAAGACGCGCTGGACCAGCGCGGTCTTGCCCTCGGCGGACGCCGAGGGGTCGCTGAGGACCGCACGGAGCTGGGCGGAGTCGGCGACGACTCGTCCTGCGGCGAACAGGTCTTCAGCCGTCGCCAGATCGGCCTTGGACCCGAGCTCGGCGAGCGCCGAGACGGATCGGGCCAGTGCTTCTCTGGAGGCGCTTCCCATCAGTTGCTCGACCCTGCTTCCTGGGCCTGGGCCTGGGCCTTCCGGGCGTCGGCGGACTCGAGGTCGGCCAGGAAGCGATCGACGATCGCCTGGGCCTTCTTGTCGTCCGTGAGCACCTCGCCGACCACGCCGGAGGCGAGGTCGATCGCGAGCGAGCCGACTTCGCCGCGGAGCGAGACGAGCGCGCCCTGGCGCTCGGCCTCGATCTGGGCCTGGGCGGCTGTGGTCACGCGCGCGGCCTCTGCCGTGGCGTTGTCCTTGGCCTCCGCGACGATCCTCTGACCGTCGGTGCGGGCCGTCTCGCGGATCTTGGCCGCCTCGGCACGGGCGTCGGCGAGCTGCGCGGTGTACTCCTCGAGCAGCGCCTCCGCCTTGTGCTGAGCCTCGTCGGCCTTGGCGATGTTGCCCTCGATCGCCTCAGCACGCTCATCCAGGAGCTTCCGCATGCGCGGAAGGACCAGCTTCCAGAAGAAGAACAGGATGATGATGAAGCAGATCAGCGAGGCGATGATGTCCGCCGGCTGCGGAATGAGCGGGTTGTGCTGCTCCGCCGCCGCGGCGATCACGACACTGTTGAGCATCGTTCCTCCTTACGGGATGGGCTAAAGAGGATCAGACGAAGATGAAGTAGGTAGCGATACCGATGAAGGCGAGCGCCTCGGTGAACGCGATACCGATGTACATCAGGACCTGAAGACGGCCGGCCAGCTCAGGCTGACGGGCGACGCCCTCGATGGTCTTGCCGACGACGATGCCAACGCCAATGGCCGGGCCGATGGCGGCGAGGCCGTATCCGACAGTGGCGATGTTGCCGTTGATAGCAGCGATGTCCACGTTATGTGTTTCCTTCCGTGATGGCGATCCGTGCGGGCGCGCGGATCGTTCTTAGTGTTCCTCGGCGACTGCGAGCTGGATGTAGACAGCCGTGAGCAGTGCGAAGACGTACGCCTGGAGGACAGCCACCAGGATCTCGAAGAGAGTGAATGCGAAGCCGAAAGCGAAGGTTCCGACGCCGAAGAGCGCCCACCAGCCGCCGACCTCGAAGAAGAAGAACGAGGTCGCGCTGAAGAACAGGACGAGCAGCAGGTGCCCGACGACCATGTTCATCAGCAGTCGGAGCGTCAGCGTGATCGGCCGCAGGATGAAGGTCGAGATGAACTCGATCGGCGTCACGATGATGTAGAGGAACGGCGGCACGCCGGGCGGGAACAGGGAGTTCTTGAAGAAGTTCTTCGGGCTCTTCTTGATGCCCGCGTAGATGAATGTGACGTAGGCCACGACGGCGAGCAGCAACGGCAGCGCGATCACCGAGGTGCCCGCGATGTTGAGGAACGGGACGGCGCCGGTCAGGTTGAAGAACAGCACCATGAAGAAGATGGTGGTCAGCAGCGGCAGGAACCGGCGGCCGTCCTTGCGGCCGAGCAGGTCCTCCCCGATGTTGACGCGGACGAAGTCGAGGCCCATCTCGACGATCGACTGGAACCGGCGGGGCACGATCGTCATCTTGCGCGTGCCGAGCCAGAAGACCAGGATCAGCACGATCAGTGCGACGAGGCGCACCAGGACGATGCGGTTGAACTCGATTCCGCCGATGGTGAACAGGGTCGGGGGGAAGAACTCGTTGATCGATGGGCCTTGGAAGCTTCCTCCATCGGAGCTTGAGGCCTGGACCAGCAGGTTCACAGCGTTAGCTAACAGCGCTATCTCCTGTTTCGGGGCGTCGAGCTAAAAGCTCTCGCGACGACGAACGGTGGACACCCGATATGAGTTGCGCTCCGCGTTACATGGGCGCGACGGGTGGGGGATCACTGACAACTCTACAAGAGTTTTCAACCGGTAACGAATCGGATAAGGTTCAGCGTTTGTCCCCCGGCAGCGTGACGTCGCTGGCGTAAGGGATCCGCGACCGGAACACCACGATCATGTCGACCACGAGCGACCCGATGACGCCCGCGATCAGGCTCAGGAACAGCACGGTGGGGTTGATCCACGGCTGGTCGCGCAGCAGGATCGCGAGCACGATGAAGAGCACGAACTTCACGATCCAGCCGCCCAGCACGATGCCGAAGAACAGCCCGACGAAGAGGTCGGAGCCGATGAAGCGGTTGGCGATCAGGATGCTGAGCGCGGTGATGCCGAGGAAGACCGCGGCCATCACGGTGCCGATCAGCGCGCTCGTGACGCCGACCCAGCCGGCGAAGATCCCGCCGAGCACCATCCCGACCACCGCGATGATCACGGCGAGGATCAGGCCGTACTTCAGCACGTCCCTCAGCACCGGGGTCGAGGTGGGCTGCTGCGGGGCGGCCTTCGGGGTGTCGTCCGGCCGCGGGGCGGGTGTTCCGTCCTGGTGGTCGGTCATCGGGTCTCCTTGCTGGTGGGGTCGTCGGTCTCGCCCGGCGGGATGGTCACGGGGATCTGTTCGCTCGCGATGTCGAGCTGGTCGTACTTCGCCGTCTCCTCGGCCTCCCTGCTCCCCGCGGGGGCGAGCTCGGCGACGGCCTCGTTGAGCTTGCGGCGGCTGAGCGGCGCGAGCGTGATCGCGGTGCAGATCACCAGGCCGATCGCGACGAAGACGATGGCCATCCAGTACGGGTCGAAGAAGAACAGCAGGCAGCCGATGGACAGCACGGCGGTCCACGCGTAGAAGATCAGCACGGCGTGCAGGTGCGAGTGGCCCATGTCGAGCAGCCGGTGGTGCAGGTGCTTGCGGTCGGCGCTGAACGGCGACTTGCCCGCGCGCAGGCGGCGGACGACCGCCAGCCCGAAGTCGAGCAGCGGGATGACGAGCACCGCGAACGGGATCGTGACCGGGATGAACGCGGGCACCAGCGACGACTTGCCGAGCGTCTGCAGCGCCTCCGGGTTGATCGTGCCGGTCACCGAGATGGCCGAGGTCGCCATCAGCAGGCCGATCAGCAGCGCCCCGGCGTCGCCCATGAACATCTTGGCCGGATGCCAGTTGAGCGGCAGGAAGCCCGCGCACGCGCCGACCAGGATGGCCGCGATGACGCCGGCGAGGCTGAAGTAGTTCTGCGGGCTGATGTCGCGCTGCAGCAGGTACGTGTAGACGAGGAACGTGCCGTTGGCGATGAGCGCGACACCGGCGACGAGCCCGTCCAGGCCGTCGATGAAGTTGATGGCGTTCATCACGAGCACGATCGCGAACAGCGTGATCAGGATGCTCATCACCGGCGAGCCGATGGTGAGGCCGCCGATCGGCAGCGAGTAGATCTGCACGCCCAGCCAGGCGACGATCCCGGCCGCGACGAACTGCCCGGCGAGCTTGGTCATCCAGTCGAGGTCCCACAGGTCGTCGGCGACGCCGAGGACGACGATGAGAAGGGCCGCGCCCAGGATCGCGATGATGGGGCCCGCGTCCGAGAAGATCAGCGAGAGCACGCCGAACTGACTGGACAGCAGCCACGCGATGCCGAACGCCACGAGGATCCCGAGGAACATCGCGACGCCGCCGAGCCGGGGCGTCGGCCGGGTGTGGACGTCGCGCTCCCGGATCTTCGGGTAGAGCTTGAAGCGCATCGCCACCCGGTAGACCACCAGGGACATCCCGAACGTGATGACGGCCGAGATGAGTGCGAGGGCGAGGAAGAGGGTCACGGGCTCAGGTGTCCGCGGCGGTGTCGGCTACCGCCTCGGCATCGTCGGCCGTATCGGACTCGTCGGCCGTGTCAGACTCGTCGGCGAGCGCGTCTCCCACGACGGCGCGGAGCTGCTCGGCCGTGATGACGCCGTGCCGGAGGATGCGGAGCTTGCCCGCGCCGGCAGCCAGCGCGGTCGCGTCGACGATGGTGGAGGAGGAGTCCTTGCCCTCGACGCGCTCGTATGCGGTGCCGGCCTCTCCCCCGTCGAGGTAGATCGAGACGGACTCGCCGAGCATGGCCTCCGCCTCCGCGGCGGTGCGGGCGGCGGGGCGGCCGGTGAGGTTGGCGGACGAGACGGCCAGCGGGCCGGTCTCGGAGAGGATCTCCAGGGCGATCCGGTCCTGCGGCATGCGCAGCGCGACGGTGCCCTTGGTCTCGCCGAGATCCCAGACCAGGGAGGGTGCGGCGGGCAGGACGATGGTGAGGCCGCCCGGCCAGAATTCCTGCACGAGCGCGTCGACCTCGGCGGGGACCTGCTCGGCCAGCGCGGCGAGCGTGGGGATGCCGGGCACCAGGACCGGGGGCGGCGACTGACGGCCGCGCCCCTTCGCGTCGAGGAGCCGCTGCACCGCGGCCGGGCTGAAGGCGTCGGCGGCGACGCCGTACACCGTGTCGGTGGGGATCACGACGAGCTCGCCGCGGCCGATCGCCCCGCGGGCGAGGCGCATGCCGGTGAGCAGTTCGGAGTCGACGGAGCAGTCGTAGATGGGAGCCATGACGGCACCCATGATAGTTGAGCCAGTGCAAGGTTCCCTGCGACAGCGCCCCGCGCGGGACGATACTGGTGGCGATGGACGTCTACTTCTTCGACTGCGACAAGACCTTGTACGACTACGACTTCCACAAACGGCTCCCCCGCCTCGCGGAGCTGAGCGGCGTGAGCCAGTACCGGCTCGCGTCGAGCTGGTGGGCGGGAGGTCACGAGCGCGCCGCCGAGATCGGCGAGTACGCGACGAGCGAGGAGTACCTCGCGGCGTTCGCGGAGGTGACGGGAGCGCACCTCACGCTGGAGCAGTGGCAGGAGGCCAGGAAGGCCGCGATGACCCGCATCGACGGGTCCATCGAGGCGCTGCGGGTGGCCGCCGGGCTTGGGACGGTCTCGCTGCTGTCCAACAACCCGATCCCGTTCAAGGACTCGCTCCCCGTGCTGATGCCGGAGGTGGCGGACATCCTCGGCAGCAACGACCTGGTCTCCGCGGTGCTCGGCGCGCGCAAGCCGGAGCGGCGCATCTACACCAGGGCGCTCGGAAGGTTCGGCGCGCGGCCGGAGGACGCCATCCTGTTCGACGACTCGCTCGCGAACGTCGAGGGCGCGCGTGAGGCGGGGATGCATGCCCACCACTTCACGCGCGCCGACGACGGGACGTTCGACACGGACGGGATGCTCACCGCGATCCGCGCGTTCGCGGAGCGGTGAGCGCCCGACTCAGCGCAGCGGCTCAGCGCCTCCCGGCCTTGCGGCGGAACAGCCACACCGCCCAGACGTACGCTCCCGCGATGATCACAGCGCACCAGCCGAGCGCCCACCAGAGCTCGCTGCCGGGGTCGCGCCCGAACAGGAGCGCGCGGATGGTCTCGATGATCGGCGTGATCGGCTGGTTCTGCGCGACCCACTGCAGCCAGGTCGGCATCGTGTCGGTGGGCACGAACGCGCTCGACAGGTACGGCACGAACAGCAGCGCGAAGCCGTAGCCGCTGGCGGCCGTCGGGTTGGCGGCCGCGAGGCCGATCGCCGCGTACAGCCAGGTGATGGCGAGGATGAAGAGCGCGACCATCCCGAGCGCGCCCAGCCATTCGAGCGCGTTCGCCGTCGGACGGAAGCCGACCGCGAGCGCGACGCCGATCACGACCCCGGTCGCGAGCAGGTTGCGCAGCAGGCTGGCGACGACGTGCCCGGTGACCACGCCGCCCGCGTGGAGCGGCATGGTGCGGAACCGGTCGACGATGCCGTTGCTCATGTCCTCGGCCACGTCGACCGCGGTGCTGGAGGCCCCGAACCCGGCGCAGAGCAGGATGATGCCCGGCACGACATAGTCGACGTAGCCGCCCTCCTTGTCGAGCGCGCCGCCGAACACGAACGTGAACAGCAGCATCAGCATGACCGGGAGGACGATCGCCATCGTCAGCGCCTCGACGTTGCGGAGCGAGTGCCGCACGCTGCGGCCGATGAACACGGCGGTGGCGGTGGCGCGGCCCACGCGCCGCGAGGCGGTTCGGCCGGTCGGCAGGACGGGAGAGGTGAGAGCAGTCATCGGACGGCCTCCTTCTTGAACTCGGTGCGGTTGCCCGTGAGCGCGAGGAACGCGTCGTCCAGGCTGGGCTTGCGGATGGCGATGGACGCGCCGGGGACGCCCAGCCGGTCGAGCACCTCGATCGCGTCGCGGAGGCCGTCGACGGTGCCATCGGTGGGCAGTTCGCGGACCACCTCGTCGGCGGCGTCGCGGAGCTCCACGACCTCCCCGCCGACGCGCGCCTTGAGCTCCACGGCCGTGCCCTCGGCGACGATCGTGCCGTGGTCGAGGACCGCGATCCGGTCGGCGAGCTGGTCGGCCTCCTCGAGGTACTGCGTGGTGAGCAGGATGGTGACGCCTCCCGCGGCGAGGTCGCGGATGATGGCCCAGAGCGCCAGCCTGCTGCGGGTGTCGAGCCCGGTGGTCGGCTCGTCGAGGACGATGACCGGCGGCGTCGCGACCAGGCTGAGCGCCAGGTCGAGCCTGCGCCGCATCCCGCCGGAGTAGGTCTTCACGCGCTTGCGCGCGGCGTCGCGGAGGTCGAAGCCCTCGATCAGTTCGGCGGCGCGCTGTGCGGCCTCCGTTCGACCGAAGCCGGAGAGCCGCGCCATCATGCGGAGGTTCTCCTCCGCCGTGAGGACTTCGTCCACGGCCGCGGACTGGCCGGTGAGGCTGATCGACTGCTTGACGGCCTCCGGGTCGGCGACCACGTCGTGGCCGCAGATCACCGCGCTGCCGCCGTCGGGCGCGACCAGGGTGCTGAGGATGTTGATGAACGTCGTCTTGCCCGCCCCGTTCGGTCCGAGCAGGGCGAACACGGTGCCGCGCTCGACGCGCAGGTCGACCCCGTCGAGGACGGTCTGCGCGCCGAAGGACTTGCGCAGTCCGGCGACTTCGATCGCTGGTGCTGTCATGATCCGGTTCCTTTCGAGTTCTGTGTACATTGCAAACTGTTTATGGCGCATACCATTTCGTTTAAGTGATACACAGTTCTAGGATGGGTGTCAACACCGAACCGGGAAGGCGTGCTCAATGGCGGACGAAGTCGAAGAGGCGCTCCCCCGCGCCGTCGCGCTGAGCTGGGGCGTCGCGGAGCGGCCGCAGCGCGGACCCAAGCGCGAGCTCAGTATCGAGCGCATCATCGAGACGGCGATCGGCGTCGCCGACCAAGAAGGCCTGTCCGCGGTCTCCATGAGCCGGATCGCGACAGAGCTCGGCTTCACCACGATGTCCCTGTACCGCTACGTGACGAGTAAGGACGACGTCCTCGCGCTCATGCAGGACGCGGTCTGCGAGGTCCCGATCCCGGCCGAGGACGACCGCGGGCCGGACTGGCGCGCCGGGCTGCGGCGCTGGTCGATGGCCACCATCGAGGTCATCCAGGCGCACCCGTGGTTCCCGGACATCCCGATCTCCGGCATCCCGCTGATGCCGAACAACCTCGCCGTGCTCGACTGGGGGCTGCGCGAGATGCGCGACCTGCCGCTGACCGACGCGGAGAAGATGTCGACGGCGCTGCTGCTGTCGTCCTACGCGCGCGCGGTCGGCGTCGTGGAGCGCGACGTGCGCCAGGCGCGCGAGAAGGGCTCGGCGCCGCCGCAGAGCGGGGAGGCGTTCACGGCCGCGCTCGCGGAGCTGGTCACGCCGGAGCGGTTCCCGGACCTCGCTCCGCTGGTCGCCTCCGGCGGCTACTCCGACGCCGAGGACGAGCAGGACGACTTCGCGTTCGGGCTCGAGCGCATCCTGGATGGGATCGAGCGCTACGTCACCGCTCGCGCGGCCGGCGAGCCGGTCGTGGCGTACGAGCAGCGCCCGGAGCCGGTGCCGCGCGACAAGGCCGTCCGCGAGGCGACCAAGTCGCGCCGCGAGGCCGAGAAGGCGCTGCGCGAGGCCCGCAAACGCGAGCGCGAGGCCGTCGAGCGTGCTCGGGAGCGAGCCGCGCGCGCCTGAGCGCTCACGGATTCGTGCCGAATGTCGCGAATCGCAGCGCGAAACCGCACATTCGGCACGAATCTCGGGGGCTAGCTGTACTGACCCGGATCGTTGTTGACAGAGGAGAGACCTCCGGAGTCGAGTTGGAGCTGTCTAGGTTCCCTCGAGTTCACGGAGGTCTCT
>NZ_JBHTXK010000038.1:0-21644 GCF_042791795.1 Leifsonia sp. NPDC056665 | reverse complement strand
CGCGACTCCCGCCACGCCGCGCCCACCGCCTCCTCGAACGCCTCCAGCAACGACCCCTGCCCGAACTTCACATAGTTCAAAGCCGTCGTCACCCCACCCGCGACCGCGCCCCGCGTCTCCCACGCGAAACTCTCATCCCGACTGAACCCCGGCAAATGCGAATACTCCGGCGCAAGCTGACCAATATGCGAATGCGAATCGATCGCACCCGGAATCACCCAACGCCCACCCGCCTCAACCACAGCACCACAACTCGGCAGATCCACCCCCTCATCCACAACCGCCACAACCCGCCCACCCCGGATCCCAATATTCTTCAAACGCCGATCATGCGACCCAACCCGCGCACCCGTCACAGCAAGATCAAACTGCTCCATCTCAAACTCCCTTACGTCGTGAGCGTGAACCGTCGATGTCGACGCTCATCAGTGAATCGATGGCGCGCTGCGCCTCCGCCCCGATAGCTGCGGGCGGCAGCAGCCCCGACTCTGTGGCGTACGCCGTAACCAGCCGCGCCGGCACAGCGTCGAGAACGTGGTCGTCAACTTCGCACTGTTGAACGTCGACATCGCCGCGGGAGGGCCACGGGTGAAGGAGCCGCGCACGAAGGGAGCTGCGTCGAGCCGTCGGAGCAGAATGGTCGAGTTTCAGGAGCTCCGCCGGCGCGAGAACCGGGACGCCCGCCTCACGGCATAGCAAGCCGATCGCATAGGTGCCGACTGTGTTCGCCATCGAGCCGTCGACGAAGAAGGCCTCGACGCCGGTGACGAACACATCGACCTCAGCGACCCAACGCCCGACAGAGCAGTCCGATGAGTATGCGACTCGGTGGCCCATGCTCTGAACGAGGCTCGCAGTACGTGGCCCCTGACCGAGGAATCCACACTCTGTGACGACCACGCGTCTGGACTGGCCCGAGGAAGCCAGCTGCTGGAGCGCCGCTAGAACCGCGGAGCTGTAGTCGTGCACCAGAATGGTCGAAGCATCCCGCAGATATTCTGTTGTCGCACTCGCGACCTTCCTCCGCGCGTCGGTTCGATATCCGGAGAGACCGACGGCCCGCCCCGCGACCACCGCCGGCGTTGCGTCGGCTCCGAGCACGATATCGATCACATTCGTATAGAGGGCTGTGTCGGGTTTGAGTCGCTGGAACGCGGCGCCTGCGGCAGAGAGCTCTGCGACGCCCTCTGCCCTTCCCTCACAGGCAGCGCCGATCTCAACCAACGACTCCACGATCGCGTCGGCACACGAACTGGCTCCCACGAGGCGATAGGCCACAAGGTCGTCGAAACACTGGACGGCGACCGCGGGCCACCACTTCGGCGGCCGGAACTCGATGGCGATCACGAGAGGGCTTCCCACCCATGCGTTAGCGGAATATGCCGCTGAGGAAAGCAGAACAGCATCTCGACGTCGCCGGCAGGATCCGCCTGGATGGCATGCCAGCTCTCCGGCTCTATGAGCAGCGCGTCGCCGGCAGTGAATCGATATACCGCCTTATCGCCGACCATGTGCCCGTTTCCGCTGAGCACGAAGCAGACCTCGCTTGTCGCGTGCTTGATGAGTTCGCTGCGCTCTCCCGCAACGATGTGGGTGATGCCGAGGAGGAGCGGACTTCTGTCCGGCTGAGATCCGCCGAGGATGATCTGCTGCCAGCCGATCGTGCCGAGGGAGACGGCCGCCCCCTCTGAACGGACAGTGATCGGGGGGCTCGAGTCGCCGAGCTCAGGCATGTTCCGCTCCCGCAGTTCTCCAGTGGTCCACGATCCAATCCCGAGTGACGAATTCCACACCGCCGAACTGACGCGCGTAGTCGAGGAAGCGCGTGAGCCCAGCTATCCGTCCCGGCCGACCGACGACCCGCGAGTGCAAGCCGATCGACATCATGCGGGTGCGATCCGAGCCCTCGCGATAGAGAACATCGAACGAATCCTTCAAGTAGAGGAAGAAGTCGTTGGCGTGGACCATCCCGGGAGACTGCCAGAAGCGCAAGTCGTTGTTGTCCGGAGAGTACGGTACGACGAGATGACGCACACCGTCGACCGGTACGAAGTAAGGCAGGTCGTCGTTGTACGCGTCGCAGTCGTACTCGAATCCCTCTTCTACGAGCAGTCGCCGCGTGTTCGCGCTCGGGCCGTAGCGGCAGTACCAGCCCCGGGGAGGTGCGCCGAGAGTCCTCGTCATCGACTCGACTGCGTCGCGAATGTGCTGACGCTCCTCCTCGGGCGAGAGACGAAATACCTCCTCCCACCGATATCCGTGACAGACGACGCCGAACCCGTGTTCCTTGATTGCCGCCACGACCTCCGGGGCACGCTCCAAAGCGACGGCGCAGGCGAACATCGTCGCAGTCAGACCCCGTTCGGCGATGGCGTCGAAAATCCTCCAGACCCCGACGCGGGAGCCGTACTCGTACATGGATTCCATGGCGAGGTTACGGATGTCCGGGGGCAGCGGATACGTGGCCCATTCCGTCATCGTCTCTTGATCGGGATCTCCGTCCGCATGCGTGCGTTCGGAGCCCTCCTCGATATTGACCACCAGCGAGATGGGAAGTGTGATGCCGTCGGGCCACGGGACGTTCGGCACTTGCCGGCCGTACCCCACGAGATCGCGACGAGCGTGAGAAGAGTGCACCATCAGCTTGCTTCCGATTCCTTTCGCTTCGACGGGCGTCAGTCGCGCGTGAGCGCGACCGCGTCCGTCGAGTGGGTTCCTTCGCGTCTGACCGCCGCCCGGTGTGCCTGATACACGTTCTGGTAACTACTGCCCTCGTTCGACTCTGCCCGGGTCGAGTAGACGAGCTCATGGCCGCGAGACTGGAGGATCTCGGTCGTGCCGCATACCAGGCCCAGGCCGGCAGCCATTGCAAGAAGAGTTGTAACCGCGCCGACCGGTTCGGGTACACCGTCCATCTGGAGAAGCGCCTCGCCTCGAGGGGCGCCCGTGTCGATGACCACTGTGGCGATGTCTGACAGCTTTTGGCCGCTGCTGTGGCGCGGCTGGGCCTGCTGCGCGTTGCCGGAGGACACCGCGATGACCGCGATGTCGTGACGCTGGGCATACCGCGCGGCGTCGACGACAACCGCGTTGTTACCGCTGTGCGAGAAAACGATCATCGCGTCCCCGGCCTTCAGTTCCTGGCCCTCTAGGAACACATCCGCATAGCCCTCGGTGTTCTGCAGGAACAGCATCTCAGAGACACCGAAGGTGCCGAGGACGTTGAACCAGAACAATCGCGGGTCTGTCAGGGGGTTGAGCCCCACGAAGCTGCCGTATCGCGGGAACAGTTCCAAGACCGGGAGCATCGAATGCCCCGAGCCGAAGAGATGGACAACGGACCCACGCTGGATCGTGTTCGCCATCAGCTCCGACGCCTCACGCATGGCGTTCTCCTGCGATCCTGAGAGCTGAGAGAGCAGGTCGCTCAGACCATCGAAGTAGGAGGTGATCGCGCTCGAGTCGCGGTTCGCGTCAGGCATTCGCTTCCCCTTCGTTGGAAGTGGGCGCCCACTCGAGCGAATGGTCGATCAACGGGCGATTGACCCACTTGTTGGCCACACGGTCTGGATTCTCGCCTCGCGCCAGCGCCAGGCGCAGTGCCAACCACTGCAACGGGACGGCCGCGAAGAACGGCAAGTCGATCTCCTCCGAAGCGGTCGGGAGGGCGATCGAGTACGCGCAGAGCGCCGCGAGCTCCTCATCGTCGGTGATCGCGATCGTCTTCGCACCAAGCTTGGCGAGGCCGCCTGCGAGTTCGTGGGCTCTCGAAGTCGCGGGACCCTTCGGCGCGACGATGACGATCACCGAGTCCTTCGTCGCCGTGAAGATCTCGCAGTGGATGTACTGCTCGAGTTCTTCCGCATGCGCGGGAACCGTTGCTGCCTCGTACAACTTCGCCTTGCCGTACTCGCTCATCGCGTGACCGAGGCCGGCGCCGACCACGGTCCAGTCCGCGCCCTGGAAGATCTCGTCGGGGAGGACCGACACCTGGGCCTCTGCGCTCTCGGTGTATCCGCCGACCTCATGAGCGAGCTCGCTGTAACGAGACTCGCTGGCGATGCCGGCAAGCTGGTCCGAGATCATCCGGATGAAGAGTGCGACAGCCTGGAAGCTGCGGGTGCGGGTGTTGGATTCCTCGTTGTGCACTGAATTGTCGATCACCAGGTCGGCGATCCGGGCTAGCTCGGATGAAGCGTTCGCAGTCACGGCGACAGTCAGCGCGCCGGCCGCCCGAGCGGCTTTGGCAGCCTCTACGACGCGTGCCGTGGTTCCGGAGTGCGAGATTGCGAGAACGAGGGAATTCGGCCCGAGGGTCCTGTACTTGTATCGCGAGAGCTCCATCGCGTGGACCGCCCGCAGGTTCCGCGCCTGTCCGGCGAACCACACCTCGCCGCAGAGTCCCGAAAACAGGCTGTCCCCGCACCCGGTCACAACCCAGTCCGTGATCTCCCGCTCTTTCGCCAGTGCGAGCAGGTTCTCGACCGGGAGTCGGAGAATCGTCGCGGCATGCGCCAGCGCGTCGCCCTGTGTGGGAATCTCTTCGCGCAGCTTGGTGCGATCCTGCGTATCCTGCAGAGTGGTCATCGGTTGTTCACTTTCTCTCTGGCTTTCGTAAACGTCTGGTGGACGGCGACGCGTCCGCGAACTGTTTCTCGACGGCGGGTGGTCTCTGCGGACGAGAACTCGGCGGGGACGGTCAGGCCGATCGCTTGAATGACGAATGAGGCGGCAACGCAGCCTCCGGCGATCGCGTCCGCGACCGACTCGCCGCGCGACAGACCTGCGAGGAATCCTCCGTCGAAGGAATCGCCCGCCCCGGTGGGATCAATGACATCGATCCTTTCCACCCCGGGGACGCTCAACAGCTCCCCCGGGCGCTCTCGGTCGGATGCCAGCACACCGCTGGCGCCGCATTTCAACACGACACGAGGGCTCCCGAAGCGGTCGAGAAGCTCGGCGATCCGCCCGGCATCGTCGCCCGCATATCCCGTCAGGTGCGTGATGTGCTCCCGGCTCGGGAGAAAACAATCCACCCGTGAAGTCAGCGCGGACAGCCGTTCCATGGCATCGGGATCGGTGAGGTAGTGGATCTCGGTGTCCAGCGCGATACGTGCGCCCCGAGCGCGGAGCCGGTCCACCAGCGCTTCCTGCTGTTCCAGGCTTGCCGGACACACGAGCACCCACTGGCCTCGCTCTACCCGGTCTGCATCTTCCGGCGTCGGCGTCTGAATATGCATCGTGTCCGGGTTGAGGATGTCCCAACGCCGGGTGCCGTCCTCGCCGTACCAGGCGATGTTCTTAGTACTCTCGCCGGGCAGGATCAGGGTTTCCGAGATATCGACGGTCCCGCCGTCCGGGTGGACGAGACGGAACCGGTCGAGCGGGTAGCTCGAGCCGACGCGACTGATGACGACGACGTCGCCGCCGGCGAGGAATCCCCCGAGGGCCGAGTAAGCTGCGGCACCGCCGATCGTCGACTCGTGGACCAGGCCGCTGGACATTCGGATCTCGTCGATCGTGAGGTGGCCCATGACCACAAGAGGCAGGTTCTCAGTAGTCATTGCGCCTACTCCTTTCCTGTCGACACTGCGGCCGGCACGCCCCGGCGGAATCGTACGAACCTTCGTCCAGGCTTCGCTCGACGGAGGATGTCGCTGCCGACGACCGCGACGATCGTCAGGAGGTACGGCAGCATCAGAACGACTTGCGACGGGAAGTGCGTCGTGATTTGGAGCAGTGCGGCCAGCGCTTGGGCGAACCCGAAGATCAGACAAGCCACCACGACCCTCCCGACTCGGCCGGCGCCGAAGATGACCGCGGCGAAAGCAATGATTCCGCGCCCTGCCGTCATGTTCTCGCTGAAGAGATGGACGGAGCCGACAGCGAGCTCGGCACCGGCGATGCCGCAGAATAGGCCGCTGACGAGAACACTCGCCACCCGAATCCGATCGACCTTGATTCCGGCGGCTCGTGCCGCGAGAGGCGCTTCGCCGGAGGCGTTCAGTTGAAGCCCGAGGCGGCTACGGTTCACGAACCATGCCACTCCGATGACGACCGGGATGGCCAGCCAAGTCAGGAGATCGCGATCGTTGAAGAGCTGGCTGATAACCGGGATGCCTTGAATCGCATCGAGATGGATGAGCGGGTAACCCTGAGAGAGAGTGCTCCCCTGCGTACTCTGCGCGGATGTCGTGAGGAGGTAGGTCGTGAGTCCGAGAGCGGCGAGGTTGACCGCGATGCCGACGAT
Organism: Leifsonia sp. NPDC056665; assembly: GCF_042791795.1. Classification (NCBI taxonomy): domain Bacteria; kingdom Bacillati; phylum Actinomycetota; class Actinomycetes; order Micrococcales; family Microbacteriaceae; genus Leifsonia; species Leifsonia sp. NPDC056665. The sequence goes on along the minus strand of NZ_JBHTXK010000038.1, from coordinate 15,394 downwards.
GACGTCGTCGGCCCCGAAATACACGACGAGGACTCCCATGATCGCCGCAGCAACGAGCGCGGCTGCGATCCCGACCAGCGTTCCGACGAGGAGCGATTTGGTGAGCATCGCGCCGAAGATCGAGAAGTACGCGCCGAGGAGCATGAATCCTTCGAGTGCGATGTTGAAGAATCCCGCTCGATGAGTGAATATCCCGCCGAGGGCGGCGTAGAGGACGGGGATTCCCAGGAAGATTCCCGGGCCCAGCAGGTCGATCACGCTGTTCACAGCGACTTCGCCTCCATTTCAGTCTGCTCGGTTGATCTGCGAGCGAAAAGTCTCCTGCTCAGCCGCTTCAGCCCTTCGGGAACGCTCTTAGGCGCCGCGAAGAGGATGATCGTCGCAGTGAGCACCGAGGCGATGTACTGCGAGATCCCTCCGAAGACCTGAAGGCCCAGGCCACCCTGTGCCAGGGCGCCGAACAGAAGGGACGAGAAGGGAACGAGCATCGGCGAACCGTTGACGAGAAGGGCGGCGAGCACGCCGTTGAAACCGACGTCAGCAGGGAAGGGTGTGATATCCGCCTGGAATACCCCTCCTGCGATCGCGGCCCCGGCGAGCCCAGCGACAGCGCCGCTGCCGAGCATTGCCGTGATCAGAACCCTCTTGGAGCTGATTCCGGCCGCGCGGACCGCGTCTGGAGATTTTCCGAAGAAGACCATCTTGAAGCCCAATGTGGTCCGCCGGAAGAAGAGCCAGATCCCGACGGCCAGCACGATCCCGATGATCAACATCACCGTCACTTGCGTGCCGGGAATGAGGACCGGGAAGTGCGCCGACGCGGAGAACGGCTCCGTCTGTGAGTTGGCACCCGGCTGAAGGTGCTTCGCGCGGAACGGACCCTGAACCAGATAGTCGTTCAGAAGCGCCGCGACGTACGTGAGCATCAGCGAGGTCAAGATCTCACTCGTACCCCACGCAATCTTCATGAGAATCGGAGGAAGCGACCAGGCTGCTCCGAAAACCATGGCGACGAGGAGGATCACCACGAAATGAATGATCGGCGGAAGCGATGCCAACTCGGGCGCCGACCCCGCGACCGAAGCGCCGAATGCCCCCATCACCAGCTGCCCCTGCGTTCCGGCGTTGAAGACCCCGGACCGGAAGGCGACGACGAACGCCAGCCCCGAAAGGATGAGCGGAGTGGTGAGCGCCAAAGTTGCCTGGAAGTCGTTCGCGGTGCCGAACGACCCCTGGAGGATTCCCGAGTAGGCATCGACCGGGCTCTGCCCGGTGACCGCCAGGATGACCGCGCCGATGCCTGCCGCGAGTGCTAGAGCGATCAGCACCCCGACGATGCGCAAGCCTGTTCCACGCCAGTCGAATGAAGCCAGTTGGATTCGTTTCATGATGCAAGTCCCATCGCGAGGCGCCCCAATGAAGACTCGGACGCATTCGCCCGAGAGACCTCACCAGCCACTCGGCCGTTGTAGAGAACGACGATCCGGTCGCTCAGGTCGCACGCTTCGCTGAGATCGGAGGTCACCAGGAGAATGCACATCCCTTCGTCGCGCAGACCCTTGAGAGTGGTTCGGATCGAGTGGGCGGCGGCTACGTCGACACCCTGGGTCGGCTGTACGGCGATGAGCACCGACGGTTGTTTCGCGACCTCACGGGCCACAACGACCTTTTGTGCGTTTCCGCCCGAGAGCGTTCCCACCGGCGTCTCCGCCCCTCGGGTCGCGATCGCGAACTGAGCGATCTGCGCGTCCGAGAAGTCACGGCTTGCACGCATACGTCGCAAGCCCCATCTCGAGAACCGAGAGTTCTCCTCCTGCCCGAGCATCAGGTTGTCGACCAGCGAGAGGCTGGCCGCGATGCCTTCTGTCGCACGCGATTCGGGGATGTATCCCAGGCCCAGACGGCGACGCCGTCCCACACTCGACGACGTGACGTCGCGTCCCTTGAGGGCGACCCGACCGTTCCGCGCACGCTGCAGCCCCATCAATGCGGCGATGAGGTCGCGCTGCCCATTGCCTTCCACCCCGGTGATACCGACGATTTCGCCTGCGTACCCCGAGAGACTCACATCTTTGACTCGCTGTACACCACTGAGGTCGTCGACGTTGAGATGCTCGACGCTGATCATGCAGTCACGAGCAGGGGTCGATCCCGACTCCGTCTCCTGGTCGGAAGGCGTGCCGACTGTTGCGGGCACGTCCTTACCCACCATCAGTCTCACGATCGTGGGCTCGTCGAGGTCCTTCGTGCGAGCAGAACCAACGACTCGTCCCGCTCGGAGCACGGTCGCGTCATCCGTGATGGCCAAGACCTCGCGCAGTTTGTGTGTGATCAGGATGATGGTCGAGCCCGCGTCGGCGAGCTCTCGCATGACTGCGAAGAGCTGGTCCGCCTCCTTCGGCGTCAGCACAGTAGTGGGCTCATCGAGGATGATCAACGAGGCCTCGTGATAGAGGGCGGCGAGGATTTCCGCACGCTGGCGTTGGCCGACGGAGAGGGTGTCGACACGAGCCTTGGGATCGAGACCGAGTCCGATCCGCTCGCTGATCTCCGTGAGTTTGGCGACGACCTCTCGGTGCGAGGAGCTTCCGAACACGGGCTCCGACAGCATGACGTTTTGCGCAACGGTCATCGAGCCGACGAGGAGCGAGGTCTGGTGCACCATCGCTACACCGCGCTCCAGGGCGTCACGCGGACCGCGGAAGCGAACAGGCTCCCCGTTGAGGAGGATGGTTCCGGAGTCCGGGGTGTAGAGCCCGTAGATCATCCGCATGAGCGTGGTCTTGCCGGCGCCGTTCTCCCCGAGGATGGCGTGGATCGTGCCGGCCTCGATCTTCATGGAGATCGAGTCGTTTGCGGTGAAGCTGCCGAAGGCCTTGGTGAGCCGGACGGTTTCCAGGGCGGGGGCGACCCCGCCCTGGAAACCTTTCTCAGCGGCAGCTGAGGTGGGTGTTGTCATGAAACGGTTCCGAGATTTCGTAAGAGCCAGTCGTTAGGAGCAGTTCTGGAGGTTGGCGACCGACTTGTCATCGGGAACGGTGATTTTGCCGTCGATGATGCTCTGCTTCGCCGTCGCCACCTCCTGCTGGACCGAGGAAGGAACGAGCTTGTCGTTGTACGGAAGCAGTCGAACTGCCCCGTCCTTGAGTCCATAGGACTGCACACCGTTCTTGAACTGACCGGTGAGGAACTGGTCGATCGAGAGCACAGCAGCCCCGCGGAAGTCGGGCCCCGCAGCAGTCAGGCCGTAGTTCGGCGCGAACGGTCGAACGTCGACGTCGGCGCCGATCAGATACTTGTGGAGCTCTTCTGCCGCCTGATAAACCCCGACCTCGCTGCCTGCGGTGGCGGCGTGGATCACGTCGACTCCCTGTCCGTACATGGTGGTTGCGAACTGCTTGCCGAGGGCCGGGTCGGACAGGTTGCCGACATAGGCGTAGCAGACCTGCGTTGCCGGGTTCACAGACTTGACGCCCGCCGCGAAGCCGGCGAGGTAGCGGTCAATGACGTCCTGCTTCAGTGCGCCGAGGAATCCGACCTTGTTCGTCTTCGTTTCGCGCGCGGCGACGATTCCGGCGAGATACGAGGACTCGTTCTCGTGGAAGAAGAGCTCCTGCACGTTGGGGAGCGGCTTCGTGAGGGTTGCGTCCAGCAGGACGAACTTGACGTGGGGGTACTTCTCGGCGACCTGCTGCAGCGGCTGCGCCATGGGCGGGAACGTGGTGATGACCATGTCGCTTCGCGCGGCGACGCTGTCGAGTGTCGAGGTGTAGGTCGAGGGGTCGGAGAGAACGACGACGTTCTTCTTGACGTTCTTCGCCTTCGTCTCGGAGTCGTACCCCGCCACGAGGTCCTGCATGACGCCGTGGTCATTGACGGGCTGCGCGGTAACCAGCGAAATGGTCTTCTGTGCCGTCGTGCTGCCTGCTGTTCCGGTGCCGGCAGCGCATGCAGTCAGCGTCAGTGCCGTCGCCGCGGTGACGGCGATGAGCGCGATGCCACGCGCTCGCCTGGCCCGGGAGACGTCACGCTGCGATTTCGGGTGCGATTTCATTCGTTACTCCATTGTGTGAATTGCGGTGGTGGATACAGGCCGCGGCAGATCGCCGAATGACCCTTGAAGGGGTAAGGTCTATGAAGGAGGGGTGTGTCTAGGAACTTTCAAACCGATTCAGGTCGGTCCCCGTTCGATACGGGCGAGTACTCAGGTTGCGGGTTCGGGGCCGACAGTCCTGCGGACATGAATATCGACCACGTCGGGATTGAAGTAGTTCTCACTGAACAAGAACGGCTTGCCCTCTTGAGTGAAGTGCGTTTGACGCAGCAGCAAGAGGGGCTGCGACATCTCGACCTCGAGTAGGCGGGCGATGCGTTCGCTGGGCATCACCGGGACGACATCGGCCCGTGCTGCCGTGACGACGTACCCGTACTGCATGGACAGATAATCGAACAGCGATCCTGTCCCAGGGAAAGTGAGAAAGTCGGCACCCGCCGACATCTCGATAGAGATGAAGTCTCTGCAGAAGATCACCGGGACACCGTCCGCAGTGCGAACCCGCTCGATGCAGCGAAGCGGAACGTCGTGCGAGAGCTGCAGTTGCTCCTGCTGCTCGGAGATGCCGTCGATGAGGATCTGGACGTTCGCGTGGGTGGTTCCCGCGGCGTGCCCCGAGCGCTCGATCAGCTCGGTGGTACTTGTCAACTCCTCGATGCCCACGTCCACGGGGAGCTCACGGGGCGGGTCGAGCACAACGGTGCCGACTCCCTGTCGGGAAGCGACGAGCGACTGCTCCCGCAGGATTCCGATCGCCTCGCGAACGGTGTTGCGGCTGACCGAATAGAGCTGGGCGAGCGTCGGCTCGGATGGCAGTTTCGTGCCGGGTTCGAATTCCCCGGATCGAATGCGCCCTCCCAGCTCTGTCGCCAACGCGGCCGGCAGAGATGACCGGGATGACGGCCACGCGACGGAATCGCCGATCGTCATAGATGTGGTCACCTTCGAATCCTCCTTTACGTCGTTGTTGGTGAACTGCGAGACACCCTGAATTGGGTCGATACTTCGCTGCAAACATGCCTAGCTTGTTGGACAACCTACACTATTCGCAGCTTGTTGGACAACCAACAAGACAGACCATAAGCGATCGCGGAGACGTACGCAACATCTCAATGAATCCCACTCGGCAAACTTTCAGTTCGGGCGTGGGGAGCAGATTCGCTCATATGAGCACAATGTGCGCATATGTTGCTCGACGACTTATGCTGAGCGAGCGCTTTGCCCGGTCCGCGGTCGTTGGGGTGGCAGGCCGCAGACGATCTCCTCGGCCGTTTCGTGCCGAACGACAGAAAGTAGGCCTCCGAGTGATGAGGACAATGCAGTGACCATCGAATTGACACCGCCCGTGCGCATGCTCGCGCCGGCGGCCCGCGCCGTCGAGGTGCTGGGCGGCGACCTCACGGAGGGCTCGCTGCGGCGCTACCTCGGTGGCATCCCGGGCGTGGACGCCGTCGGGCTGGAGCAGCGCGCGGCCGGTCTCGGCACCCGCTCCATCAAGACCACCAGCAAGGCCTGGGCGCTCGACAAGATCATCGAGCTGATCGACCTGACCACGCTGGAGGGCGCGGACACGCCGGGCAAGGTGCGCTCGCTCGTCGCCAAGGCGCTCACGCCCGACCCGAGCGACCTGACCGCTCCGCGGCCCGCCGCGGTCTGCGTGTACGGCGACATGGTCCCGTACGCGGTGCAGGCGCTGGGCGCCTCCCACGCCGGCCGTGTGCTCCGCGAGACCGGGCAGCACGGCGGCATCAACGTCGCCGCGGTCGCCACCGCCTTCCCGAGCGGCCGCGCCTCCCTCCCGGTCAAGCTCGCCGACACCGCAGACGCGGTCGCGGCCGGCGCGGACGAGATCGACATGGTCATCGACCGCGGCGCGTTCCTCTCCGGCCGCTACGGCCTCGTGTTCGACGAGATCGTGGCCGTCAAGGAGGCCTGCCGCCGCGACGATGGCAGCTACGCCCACCTCAAGGTCATCCTGGAGACCGGCGAGCTGAACACCTACGACAACGTGCGGCGCGCGTCCTGGCTGAGCATCCTCGCCGGCGCGGACTTCATCAAGACCTCCACCGGCAAGGTGTCGCCCGCCGCGACCCTCCCGGTGACGCTGCTGATGCTGGAGGTCGTGCGCGACTGGCACAACCTGACCGGCGAGGAGATCGGCGTGAAGCCCGCCGGCGGCATCCGCTCCTCGAAGGACGCCATCAAGTACCTCGTGACGGTCGCCGAGACCGTGGGCGAGCGCTGGCTGCAGCCGCACCTGTTCCGGTTCGGCGCCTCCAGCCTCCTCAACGACGTGCTGCTGCAGCGCCAGAAGCTGCGCACGGGGCACTACTCCGGCGCCGACTACGTGACGATCGACTGAGACGGGACGACAACACCATGAGCTTCCTCGAGTACGCCCCGGCCCCCGAGTCGCGCGCGATCCTCAACCTGCGCGACCAGTACGGGCTCTTCATCGACGGCGAGTTCGTCGACGGGCACGGAACGCCGTTCCAGACCATCTCCCCGGCGACGGAGGAGCGCATCGCGACCATCGCGACCGCGGACTCCGCCGACGTCGACCGCGCCGTCGTCGCCGCCCGCCGCGCCTACGACCGGGTCTGGTCGCGGATGAGCGGCAGCGACCGCGGCAAGTACCTGTTCCGCATCGCCCGCCTCATCCAGGAGCGCGCCCGCGAGCTGGCCGTCGCCGAGAGCCTCGACAACGGCAAGCCGATCAAGGAGAGCCGCGACGTCGACGTGCCCCTGGTCGCCGCCTGGTTCTTCTACTACGCCGGCTGGGCCGACAAGCTGGAGCACGCGGGCCTCGGCCCCGCGCCACGCGCCCTCGGCGTGGCCGCCCAGGTCATCCCGTGGAACTTCCCGCTGCTCATGCTGGCCTGGAAGATCGCGCCGGCCCTCGCGGCGGGCAACACGGTCGTCCTGAAGCCCGCGGAGACCACCCCGCTCACCGCGCTGCTGTTCGCCGAGATCGTCCAGCAGGCGGACCTCCCCGCCGGTGTCGTCAACATCGTCACCGGCGCCGGGGAGACCGGCCGTGAGCTGGTCGCACACCCGGACGTCAACAAGGTGGCCTTCACCGGCTCCACCGCGGTCGGCCGCGAGATCGCGCGCTCGGTGGCAGGCACCGAGAAGAAGCTGACGCTGGAGCTCGGTGGCAAGGCAGCGAACATCGTCTTCGACGACGCGCCGATCGACCAGGCCATCGAGGGCATCGTCAACGGCATCTTCTTCAACCAGGGCCACGTCTGCTGCGCGGGCAGCCGCCTGCTGGTGCAGGAGAGCATCCACGACGAGGTCGTGGACCGCTTGAAGCGCCGGCTCTCCACGCTGCGCCTCGGCGACCCGCTCGACAAGAACACCGACATCGGCGCGATCAACAGCGCGGAGCAGCTCCAGCGCATCCGCGAGCTCTCCGACATCGGGGAGGCCGAGGGCGCCGACCGCTGGACGGCCGAGTGCGCCATCCCGGAGAACGGCTTCTGGTTCGCGCCGACCATCTTCGACAACGTGTCGACCAGCCACCGGATCGCCCGCGAGGAGATCTTCGGCCCGGTGCTGTCGGTGCTGACGTTCCGCACCCCGGCGGAGGCCATCGCCAAGGCGAACAACACGCCCTACGGCCTCTCCGCCGGCATCTGGACCGACAAGGGCAGCCGCATCCTGGCCGTCGCCGACCAGCTCCGCGCCGGCGTCGTCTGGGCGAACACCTTCAACCGGTTCGACCCGGCCAGCCCCTTCGGCGGCTACAAGGAGTCCGGCTACGGCCGCGAGGGCGGCAGGAACGGCCTCGGCGCGTACCTGGTGCCCGGCCGGTCGGTGCCCGCCGCCCGTCCCGCGGTCACCGCCTCCTCCTCCCGGCCTGCCCGGGCCTCCACCCGCACCACGACCCGCAAGGGAGCGACGAAATGAGCCGCCTGGCCGTGCCGAAGACCTACAAGCTCTACATCGGCGGGAAGTTCCCGCGCTCCGAGTCCGGTCGCACCTATGAGGTCGTCTCCGCGAAGGGCGGGTTCCTGGCGAACGCCGCCAAGGCCTCCCGCAAGGACGCCCGCGACGCCGTCGTGGCCGCGCGCGGCGCGGTCTCCGGCTGGGCCGGCGCCACGGCGTACAACCGCGGCCAGGTGCTGTACCGCATCGCCGAGCTGATGGAGGGCCGCCGGGCCCAGTTCGTGGACGAGATCCAGAACGCAGAGGGCGTCTCCGCCGCCGTCGCCGGCGCACAGGTGGACGAGGCCATCGACCGCTGGGTCTGGTACGCCGGCTGGGCCGACAAGTTCGCCCAGGTGGCGGGCAACGCCAACCCGGTCGCCGGCCCATACTTCAACATCTCGGTGCCCGAGCCCACCGGCGTGGTCGCGATCGTGGCCCCGCAGGACTCCAGCCTGCTCGGCTTCGTCAGCGCCATCGCCCCCGCGCTGGTCGCCGGCAACACGGTCGTCGTCGTGGCGAGCGAGCGGTTCCCGCTGTCGGCCATCAGCCTGAGCGAGGTGCTCGCGACGAGCGACGTTCCCGGCGGCGTGGTCAACATCCTCACCGGCTCGCCGGCGGAGATCGCCCCGTGGCTGGCCTCCCACGCCGACGTCAACGCGCTCGACCTGGTCGGCGCCGGAGCGCTGGAGTGGGTGGACCTGCAGATCGCCGCGGCGGACACGCTGAAGCGCGTCCTGCCCCCCGAGAACGGCCCCGACGCCGCCGCCCCGTCGCTCGACCGCATCGCGTTCTTCACCGAGACCAAGACGGTCTGGCACACCAAGTCGCTGGTCTAGCGATCACGAATCGGCACGAGCACCTCTGACCCCTGGATCGTAATAAGGCACCTGCCTACATTGCGATCCAGGGGTTCCCTTACATCGCTCAACGTGCGCTCTCGGATCGGTCCATCCTATTGAGCACCGACCGCGTCATCACCCGATAGGCGACGCGGCCTGCCTTCTGCCAGCCAGTCCCAGATCAACTGGTCACATTTAGAGTCTTGTTCGCTTTCCGGCGGGGAGATCAGTGGCGAGGCCACCCCGCCTCGCACGAGACGAACCCGGTCACCGCGCGCCCGCTCCCATCGCCGAGTATCGGTCGCCACCTGATAGCTGGTCAGCCGAGATCGGACAAAGCAGCGGCGGTGAGCGTCCGAGCGGCGCGGCGAAGGGTCCCGATCGCGCGATCGATGTCCATTCCGGCGAGGTCAGTCAGGGCGAACAGGGCTTCGGCGCCCACCACGGCCGCGAGCTCGTCCCGCAGCTCCTCCACCCGTTCGCTCCGCCCGTCGACCTCCCCAGCGAGTGGGGTGAGCGCGAGCGCGATGAGCCCGAAACGGAAGCCGGGTCGGGTTCGGCCGGTTTCGGGTCTGGTGACCGTGTCGGCGATGACGGCGCGGATGGCACGTTCGAAGCGATGGCTGCGGCGAAGGAGGAACTCGCATGCGGCATCGACGCGTTCGATGACGTCTACGGAGTCCACGACAGATGCCAGCGCCTCAAACGGAGCGGGCCAGAGTCCTTCGAGGCCTTCCTTGACAAGGGACACGAGGTCGGGGAAGTACCGGTAGGCGGTTGCTTCGGCGACACCCGCAGCTTGCGCGAGCTGCGGCATGGACACCTCTTCGCCCGACTTGATGGCTTCGCGGCAGGCCGAGATCAGAGCCGCACGGGTGGCACGCCGGCGTTCCGCGTGACTGACCCGTCCCATGGACACGACCTTCGGGTCTGGCATCCTTCCCCTCCTCGGCAACGTGCTTTGTCCCAACTTATAAGAGTGGACTTTTGTAAATCCAGCTTTCGGCCTATATTTACGAGAGTCTACTCTCATACATTTATCGGAGGTCCTCATGACGACCAAGAGTGAGTCCATGCGGTTGCCGGGACTGGGAATGATTGAGCTGACCGTCGAGGACCTCGGGGCGGGCCAGCCGTTCCTGCTGCTGCACGGCGGTGCCGGGCCGCAGTCTGTTCTCCCGTTCGCAGAGCGGTTCGCCGCAATGAAGGGCGTACGAGTGCTGGTGCCGGTGCATCCCGGATTTGGGGGCACCGCTCGCCCGGACGGCCTACGCCGCGTCGATCAGCTTGCCGAGCTTTACACGGTCCTCGTTGACTCTCTCGAACTGCAGGATGTCACGGTCATCGGCAACTCCCTCGGCGGCTGGATCACAGCAGAGATCGCGCTGCGGAAGGATCCCCGCATCAGTGGCATCGTGCTGCTGGACGCGGTCGGCCTCGACGTACCCGGCCACCCGGTCGCGGACTTCTTCGGCATGGATATGGACGAGGTGTTTTCCCGCACCTTCCACGACCCGGCCCGGTTCGCGTTCGATCCGGCCGACCTTCCGCCAGCCGCGCAGGCTGTCGCCGCCGGAAACCGCTCGGCACTCGCGGCTTACGCGGGCGACGGAATGACCGACGCGGCGCTGGCCGAACGGCTGGCCGACCTCGAGCTTCCCACGCTCGTGCTTTGGGGGGAGAGCGACCGGATCGCCGATCCCGACTACGGCCGAGCCTATGCGGCGGCGATCCCGATGGCACGCTTCGTGCTCCTTGAAGGAACCGGTCACGCGCCCCAGCAGGAAACGCCCGAGCGCGTTATCGACGCGATCTGGAACAGCGGAGAACTGCTGCGATCCCCGGCCGCCGCACCCGCGAACACGACCGAGTGAAGGATCCGAGACGATGTCGACCTTGTCTGTCACCCGCATCACCCATAGCTGCCACCTGCTGGAGATCGGCGGGCTCACGTTTCTCACGGATCCGTGGTTCACCGTCCGGCCCGGCTACTACCAGGGCGAGCCCATCGCCCTGAGCATCGCCGAGCTGCCCCGGCTGGACGGTGTGCTGATCAGCCATGAGCACTACGACCACTGCGACCTTGACGCCTTCGCTACCTATCGCGACCTCGACGTCCCCCTCGTGGTTCCGCAGACCGTGGTCGAAACCGCCCTCGCGCACGGCTTCACCGACGTGCGCCCGCTCTTCCCGTGGGAGCAGACCAAGATCGACGGCGTCACCATCACCGCAGCTCCCGGCAAACACGGTGTCGACGAGATCACGTTCGTGCTCCGCGCCGAAGGCGACGCGATCTACTTCGGCGGCGACACCCTGCTTATCCCCGAGCTGCGCGAGATTCCCGACCGGCTCGGGCCGATCACAATCGCGCTCCTGCCCACCAACGGGCTGCGCATCGTGCCCGCCGGCAACATGCAGGTCGTCATGGACGCCGAGGAGGCGGCCGAGCTCAACGCAGTCCTGAAGCCGCAGCTCGCCCTCCCCCACCACTACGCGTTCACCAAGGGCTGGCTCGGCGACCGGCTCATCACCCACGGCGACAAGAACCCGGAGCACTTCCGCATAGCCGCTGCCCGCCTTGCACCGGACACCGTCGTGCGGATCGTCGAGCCGGGAACCCGCGTGGAGTTCTGATGGACGACGAACTCATCCCGCCGTCGGACTTCGTCGCGGAAACCCTGGCCCACCCCAACCTGGCGGTCGACCCTCAGGACCCGAACCCGCGCCCAATGATCGCCATCCTCGACGCCGTCCCCGGCAGACACGACGACCTCAGAGCCGCCGTCATCGAACTTGCCTGCAAGGTGCGCCTCGAACCCGGATGCGTCGAATTCACCGCCTACGAGGCCCGCGATATTCCCGGCCGCTTCTACCTCTACGAGATCTACGAAAACGCCGGTGCCTTCGCCGACCACCTCGGTACCGACCACGTGCGTACCTTCATCGCCAGCATCCCCACGCTCAGCACAGGAGGACCGGGCAGCCTTATCCAACTCGACCCCGTCATGCCCTGAATCGACGCCGATGGAATACGGAGGCGGTCGACTACTCGTCCCCGGATTCGCCAACCACCTCGCTGGCGGCGCGGATCAGATCGGCGACGGGTCGGGATCGGCTGAACCAGGGCCACGCGATTACCGTGGTCACGGCGGGCGCGTCGAACACCGGAATGGCCACGCAGCCCTCCGGAAGGGCATCCGCGGCCGACCGGGGCACCATAGCCGTCGCCCGGCCGAGCGCGATCAGCTCCGCGATCTGGGTGAGGTTGCGGACTTCCGGTCCGGGCCCGTCGGGGTAACTGCCCGCCGAATCCGGCCATCGTGCGAGCGGTGCCTCGCCGAGCCCGAGGACATCGGCGGCCCGGACCGACGGGGCTCCGGCAATCCGGCTGCTCGTCTGGACGAGCGCGACCTGGGTCTCGGTCGCCAGCATGTCGTACTCCAGATCCGCAATCGAATCGAACGGCAGATGAAGGAGCGCGACATCCGCCGCACCGCTCAGCAATGCATGACGCTGCTCCTGCGCCTCACACGTGAGTAGGCTAACCGGGACCGCGTCCGGTTGCTCGGCGTAGGCGTCGAGAATCCGCGCCACGAGGCTGGTCGACGCACCTGCTTTGATCGCGAACACGACCTCGCGGTGCGCACGGCCAGCGCTCCTCGTTCGCCTGCTGGCAGCATCCACCGCCCCGAGGATGAGACGCGCCTCTTGGAGGAGAAGCTCGCCGGCCGGAGTCAGCGACACGTGTCGACTGGTCCGAATGAGCAAGGCGGTGTCGAGACGGGTTTCAAGCCGTCGGATCGCTCGCGAGAGCGGGGGTTGCGCGATCCCGAGGCGGTCCGCGGCTCGCCCGAAGTGCAACTCCTCCGCGATAGCGACGAAATAGCGGAGCTCTCGCGTTTCCATGACTCGAGGGTAGGCCGCGGACTGGGAGGGGTCGATACCTTACAGGTATCGACAGGCCACCCGATCGGTGTTGGTTACGTGGAAGCGGGCGCGGAGCATGGGGACATGGACGAAGTCAGGATCGCGCTGATCTCCGGTGCGAACAAGGGAATCGGGTACGCGATCGCCGAAGCGCTGGGCGCGGATGGCTGGATCGTCGGCGTCGGCGCACGCGACCGGGAACGGGGCCGCGACGCGGTCAACCGCCTCCAGTCCGGCGGCGCCGACGCATTCGACGTGGAGCTCGATGTGACCGACGACGCCAGCGTTGCGGCCGCCGTGGCTCTCATCGAAGAGCGATGCGGCCGCCTGGACTCGCTGATCAACAATGCGGGCGCGGCGGGACCGTGGCCGGACACACCGTCGGTGCTCACTCCGAACGACGTCCGGCAGGTCTTCGACACCAATGTCGTCGGCCTCGTCCGGATGACGAACGCGATGCTGCCACTCCTTCGCGCGTCGGCTCACCCGAGAATCGTGAACCAATCCAGCCATGTCGGCTCGCTCACCCTGCAGGCATCCGGTCAGGATCTCGGACCGTTGAGCGGTGCGTACGCGCCGTCGAAGACGACGATCGCCGCGTTGACGATCCAGTACGCCAAAGAGCTCGGCGATGCAGGATTTCTGGTCAACGCCTCCTGCCCCGGTTACGTCCGGACAGACCTCAACAACTTCACCGGAACTGCCACCCCGCAACAGGGCGCGGTCGCCGCGGTCCGCCTCGCGTCACTGCCGGACGAGGGACCGAACGGCGGCCTCTTCGACGCCGACGGGCCTGTGCCGTGGTGAGCCCGGCTAGCAGGGCCTCCGCGCTCACCGTACCAATCGCTTCACTACTTGCGACCCCAACCAGCCGACTGCCGTACCAGCACAACGTGCTGCTGCGCACCTACCTGCTCCGGCGCGACCAGGGCAATGTGCTGATTTACAACTCCCCTGGCATCGCCGAGGCCGCAGAGGCGATCGCGCGGTTCGGCGGTGCCGACAGACTCCTCATCAATCATGCGCACGAGGGGATGTATGGGAGTCCGGCGATCGACGTGTCGGTGTTCGTACACGAGAGCGACCGGGCTGGGCTCGGAGACTCGGTGCCGATCACGGGCACGTTCACCCGGCGGACGAAAATCGACGACGACCTCGAGGTGCTCCCCACGCCAGGTCACACCGCCGGCACCACGTCATATCTCTGGGACAGCGGTGTCCACCGATTCCTGTTCACGGGAGACTTCATCTGGCTTGAGAACGGCGAGTGGAAGGCCGTGGTGCTCGATGAGCGACTCCGCGAGTCGTATCTCCAGAGTCTCGCCCTCGTCCGCGATCTGGACTTTGACGTGATGGTACCGTGGGGCGCCACAGACGACGGGCCACCGGTTTCGGAGACCACACCCGCGAGCACGCGCCGACGTGTCGGCACGATAATCACGCGGCTGGAGAACGGCGAGAGTCGCTAGCGTCCACGGACTTGCAGTGGGCTGTGGGCCACCAACGACGCCGGATCGGATGAAGCTGATCGGCCTGCTGGGTGCCAAGACATGGGCGTCCACCGCCGAGTATTGCCGGCTCGCGAACGAGCTTCACGATGCTGGCGTCACGCGCCCGCGCACAGGTCGCAGCTATCGATCATCGAGACCGATCCCGGCACTACGACACCGAGTACACCGGATCAGCGAGTTCCTCGCTGCCGAGCTGCTCCCGCCCGGCCGCGGGAGAGGGCGATCGCATCCCCGAATCGACGTGGTCGAAGAAGTTGATGCCGCATCGGGCGCGGTGGCGACCAGCCCGCGGATCGCCTGAGGCCTGAGCCTCGTTTCCGGCGAGTGAAGGTCTTGTTATTTCGGTCTCCTCTTGTCTGCTGAATTGATTGTCAGCGCGCCCCAAAGAGCCGGCTCCAGAACGACGCGACGCGTCTCGTGCGGGTGCTCTGCTCCAGTACGCCCGTGTCGGCGGCGGGCTCGGTCGACAATCTGCGTACGCGTACGGCGGCGAGATCGTGAAGATTGTTGCGGCGGGTTCCGTCCCAGTTCGCGTACAGATACGAGCCGCCAATCGCTGAGATGGCGCGCACAGGCACGCGCACGTACGAGTCAGGCCCGGTGACGTAGCAGGCCTCGCCACGGTGGATTTGAGCCGAAGCATCCGTCGCATCCACGACGCCATGCGGTGTGATGAGAGCCACTATGGCTCCGAGTTCGTCTCGGGCGACGAGTTCGATCTTCAGATCAGACATCATTCCTCGGGTGATGCGGTGGCTCGCAGCCGCGGTCCATATTGATGAGGGTCAGGGTGCACCGTGAGATGTATCGCGTCGAATGTCGCCGCGAGGGCAGCTCCGGCGACGTCCCTGATCACAGGATAGGGATTCGATAATTGATCAGTCCAACAGGTGTTTCTTATTGCATTCATCCGCTGCGCAGATGAATATTCGTCTCCCCTTTGGAGCTGGGCGCGATGGCCGGCATGGCGCCGGAGCGCGCCGTGTGCGTCCCCGGTTCGTGTCGGGACAGTACGTCGACCATGATTGGCCCGATTGATCTTCCCCCGGTTCCTCGGACAGTTTGATGTGTCGTTTCAGGCAGCCAGGGTGACTGTCGTCGGGACGATCTTCTCGTAGTCGGCCGGTGAG
>NZ_JBHTXK010000037.1:0-23288 GCF_042791795.1 Leifsonia sp. NPDC056665 | reverse complement strand
TCGACCACACGGAGCCCTCGCAGGCCAAACCCCCTACGAGCGACTCAAGCAGAAAACACAGGACCCGCTGTCATAGGCCTCCGTCAGTTGCACAGGCCGACTTGCGCAGGTCTAGCCCCCACAAAAGCACCACAAACGTGGTCAGCGCAGATGGTGCGGAGACCCGTTCTTCTCGACCCGGGACCAGACCGAGGGTGCGACGTTCATCCAGTCGACAGCGCCGATGCACGCGGTCTATCGCTGGCACCTGCCTGCCCGACCCGATCTCGTTCGAGTCCGACCTGCGCGACCGGTGTGCTTCGCGGGTCGACGCCGAGATACTCGCGCGCGTGCTCCACAGTGCTGCCCGCGCCACCGCGATCACCGTTAGCCGCCCTGCCGCAGACCCACCAACGCGGCCCGAGCTCGGTTGAAAAGCTGGCCGAACCGCTCATGGGCGACCAGCCTGCCTGGGCGTTGGAACTGTCGGCGCGCCGCGCGGGTCTCCGTTAGTCTGATCCGCTCCAGGCGGCGGGGACGATCACCCACACCACTTCGGCTGGCTGGTCGCCGTCGTTGCGCCAGGTGTGCGGCTCGCTGCCCTTAAACGTCAATGTGGTCCCGGGGCGCATGGCCAGTTCGTGGGAGGCGAACACCAGCGTGAGTTGGCCGTGGATGAGGTGGACCACCTCCACGTCGCAGTTGATCGTGTAGAGATGCCGGCCGCCGTCCGCGCCCGGGTCCAGCAGGGACCGCAGCATCTGCACCTTGGGTTGACCGCGGGGGGTGATCAGGCGTTCAACGGCTCCGGTTCCGCCCATGTTGATAAGCGGTGCGTCGGAGAGCTCGATCGAAGCGATCTCGGGTTCCTCGAAGAGTGCGCCGATCGGGAGAGAGAGCACTTGGCACAGCGTCACGAGTGTTGCGACGCTCGGGGAGGTCTCGTCGCGTTCGACCCGACTGATGAATCCTTTGCTGAGCCGCGTCGCGGCAGCGAGCTGTTCAATGGTCAGACCCTGGGCGTGGCGGCTCTCCCGGAGTTTCGCGCCGATGCGCGGGGAAATATCCGAGGCTTCCGGGTGGACTGGCCGCATTGCTCCTCCTTGGGTGGTGAGCATCATCTTGACAGAGCCGCGCAGGTCGCGAATACTAACCGTGTTGCCTTATAGGCATAAAAAGATTTCTATAAGAATAATCTCGTCAAGGAAGACAGGTTGCTGATGAGTCGTCATCTACGGATCGCTCTGGTGCAGGCACCGGCTGAAACACTCGCCGGTTTCGCCGATGGGCTCCGCCAGCGGATGAAGTCGCCGAACGCGGCTGAGCTGATGGTCTATCCCGAGCTGCATCTGTGCTCGGTCGGAGCCGAGGCGATGTCGGTTGAGGAGTACTACGAGGCGTACGCGGAGCCGCTGGACGGTCCCCGGGGGGACGCGCTCGGGGCGCTGGCGAAAGAGCTCCGCATCTGGCTCATCCCTGGGACGGTGTTGGAGCGGGGTGACGACGGCAATGTATACAACACTGCCGTCGTGTACAACCCGGACGGAGAACTGGTCACAAGATACCGGAAGGTCTTCACCTGGCGACCATACGAACCGATGTGCATCGGCCGCGATTTCGTCGTCTTCGACATGCCGGGCACAGGGAGGGTCGGTCTCTCGATCTGCTATGACGCATGGTTCCCGGAGGTCTCGCGTCATCTCGCCTGGATGGGCGCAGAACTCATCGTGAACCTCGTGCAGACCGCATCCACCGGCCGGGTGCAGGAGGTACCGATCAACATCGCGAACGCGATCGTCAACCAGGTCTGGGTCGCGAGCGTCAACGGCGCCGCCCCGACCGCGCACGGCAAAACCCTGCTCGTGGATCCGGAAGGGCTCCTCCCCGTGCAGACGTTCGGACCGGAGGACGTCACCCTCGTCAGCATCGTCGATTTCGACCGGGTGCCGGCGACGCGGAAATTCGGGACCACAGGGGACTCCTGGCCGTGGAACTTCTTCCGAGTCGACGACGCCCCCCTGGAGCTCCCGCTCTACAACGGCAGGATCATCCCTGGCGACTGGCAACCGGCGATATCGCCGGAGACCCCGGAGGAATTGAGACCAGATGGCCCGGTCTCCTTCACCAGGCCGTCCGGAGAGGCGGTCGCGTGATGAGCGTTGAGCAGACCGCCCAACAGCCCGCCCAGCTCGAGAAGCGGCTCGGCCTTCCCTCGGTCGTCGCGTTCGGGCTGGCATACATGGCGCCCAGCCTGGTGATGGTGATCTTCGGCGTGATCGCCGTGGAAAGCGCGGGGACGGCACCGACCGCCTTCCTCGTGGCCAGCGGAGCGATGCTTCTCACGGCTTTGAGCTACGCGAAGATGGCGAAACACTACCCGGTCTCCGGTTCCGCCTATTTTTATGCGCGCCGGCTGCTGAATTCGCCGATCGGCTTCCTTGTCGGGTGGAGCATCCTGCTCGACTATCTGTTTCTGCCCATGGTCGCCTGGCTTGTCCAGTCGGTCTACCTCAACGCACAGTTCCCCGACATCCCGGTGTGGGCGTGGATGCTCCTGAACGCCGGCCTCACAACGTTGATCAACATCGTCGGTCTGGTGCTCAGCGACCGCGTGAACATGGTGCTCACGATCTTCGCCGTGTTCCTCGTTCTCCTCTTCGTCGGATACTGCCTGGTCTTCCTCGTGCACCATCAGCCGGCCTCATACACGGCGCCGCTGTGGAACCCGACAAGCACCGTCGCTGGGGTATCGGCGGCCGGCGCGATCGCTGCATACTCGTACCTCGGATTCGACGCCGTGACGACACTGTCGGAGGAGACCCGCAACGCGAAGAAGAACATCCCACGTGCCGTCGTGCTCGTCATCGTCATCGGCGGTGTGCTCTTCACCGCGGTCGCTTATGTTATGCAGCTTGTGCATCCCGGATTCGATTTCGGCAAAGCTGGGGCAGAGCAGGTCGCCGGGTACACGCTGTCGATCGATGTCGGCGGGAAAGCATTCGCGGATTGGACGAATCTCGCGGGGATCGTCGCCGGTTTCGCCTCAGGACTGGCTGTTCAGTTGAGCTCGAGCCGCTTGCTGTATTTCATGGGCAGGGACGGCGTGCTGCCGAAACGGTTCTTCGGGACGGTCAACGCGCGCACGAAGACGCCGATCTGGGCGGTCGCGTTCACCGGACTGATGTGTTTCGTCGGCATGGGGCTCACCACCGATGTCGCTTACTCGTTCATCAACTTCGGGGCGTTCACCGGGTTCACCATCGTGAACATCTGCGTGATCGCCTTCTTCATCCGAAAACGGGGCACGAAGTCCGGGCTCAGCGTGATCGGATATGTGGTGCTGCCGGCTGTCGGAGCGTGTGTGACGATCTGGTTGCTGACGCAGCTCAGCCCGACGGCGCTCATCATCGGCTTCAGCTGGCTCGCGGCTGGCTTCCTCTGGCTGCTCTGGCTCACCCGCGGCTTCCGGCGACCGACACCCTCAATGCGTCTGAACGACACCGGGGCGGAACTCCCCGACCCTGAGACGCGCGGCATCCCCGCAGTCCCAGCGCCCACCCCGACAGCCGGCGAGCCAGACCACCTCGATGACCTCGGCCGTCGTCGATGAGCCCGCGAGGAGAACACATGTCCGACACGATCGGCCCCATCGACAGCGCGAAGGTGCCGCGGTACGCGGGGCAGGCCGGGTTCGCCCGGCTTCCCCGCCTCGACCAGGTGGAACGAGCCGATATCGTCGTCGCCGGCGTACCCTTCGACGCAGGCGTCTCCTTCCGGCCGGGCGCTCGCTTCGGCCCCTCTCACATTCGGGATGCGTCGCGTCTGTTGCGTCCGTTCAACCCGGCGCTCGACATTGCACCGTTCGATGTTGCGCAGGTCGCCGACGCCGGCGATATTGCTGTGAATCCGTTCGACATCCACGAAGCGATCGATGCCATCCAGGAAGCGGCACTCGACCTGACCAGGGACGGCACCCGACTGGTGACAATAGGTGGCGACCACACGATCGCGCTGCCGCTGCTGCGGGCCGCGGCCGAACGACATGGCCCGGTCGCTCTCCTGCACTTCGACGCCCACCTCGATACGTGGGACACCTATTTCGGTGCCGAATACACTCACGGAACCCCGTTCCGCCGGGCGTTCGAGGAGGGCATCATCGACACGGAGGCGCTCAGCCACGTGGGCACCCGCGGTCCGCTCTACGGCAAGCGCGATCTGGAAGACGACCGCCGTTTCGGATTCGGTATCGTCACCAGCGCCGACGTCTACCGCGAAGGCGCCGACCAGGTGGCGGCGAAGCTCCGCGACCGGATCGGCGGTCGTCCCCTCTACATCTCCATCGATATCGATGTCCTCGACCCAGCCCACGCCCCCGGCACCGGCACCCCGGAGGCGGGAGGCATCACCAGCAGAGAACTGCTCGAGATCCTGCGAGGCTTCAACGGACTCAACCTGATCGGCGCCGACGTCGTCGAGGTCGCGCCCGCCTACGACCACGCCGACATCACCGGGATCGCCGCCTCACACGTGGCATACGACCTCATATCCCTCATCGCCGCCGGTGAACTTCCACAACACGTGAACGTGCCCGATCGCGAAGCCCGCGGAAATGATCGTCATGCTTACTGAATCAGGAGAGGCCATCGGAGCCGGCGAGCCAGACGTGATCGTGGTCGCGAAACGCATCCATACCCTCATGCGGTCGAAGGAGGTCCATTTGGTCGCTCTGGACCCCGCATTTACCCCACAGATTGAAGCAAATCCAGCACGATCCAAGCTAGGCGGGGTGGGAGGGTCCTCGCTCCTCCCGGTCAAGAAGCTCTTCGGTCTGCTCCCACAGGCCTCGCTGGGTGTCGGCGTCACCGCCGGGGTGTGCTGGTACGAGCCGCGCGGTGTTCTTGACGGTGTAGTAGCCGCCGCTCTGACCTTCAAAGTACGGATCTGTTGCCAGGCGCACGATGAGTCCGGAGCCGCGCGCCGGATCGCCGATGCGCAGGCGCGTGAGGAGTTTCTCCAGCGGCGCGGCGAAGCGGAGTTCGCGGCCGAGTCCGGTGACGTTGAACCCGGGATCGAGGCAGTTGGCGGTGATGCCGGTGCCTTCGATGCGGCGGGCCAGTTCGAGGGTGAAGAGGATATCCAGCAGTTTGCTCTTGCCGTAGCGTTCCGAGGATCCGCGGGCGCTGAAGCGGGAGGTGTCCGTGAGGTCGTTGGGCAGGGTGAGGGTGCCGTGCCGTCTGGAGGCCTCCGAGGCGACGTTGACGATGCGCGCGCGGCCGGCGGCGCCGAGCGGGCGCAGCAGCGCCTGGGTAAGTATCCAGGGAGCGAGATAGTTGACGGCGACCATCTCGGGGAAGCCGTCGGAGGTGATGCGCTGTTCGAACGCGTGGAGTCCGGCGTTGTTGATGAGCACGTCGATCCGGTCGTAGCGTTCGGCGATCTCCGCGCCGGCCCTGCGGACGTCGGCGGTGCGGGTGAAGTCGGCGAGGAAGACATCGACCTCGGTTCCGGGCGCTGCGGCTCGGATCGCGGCGCGCGTCGACTCGGCCCGCTCGGCGTTCCGTGCGGTGAGGCCGAGCCGGGCTCCCTGCTGTGCGAGCTCGATGGCGGCGAGCCGGCCGAGACCGCTCGTCGCCCCGGTGATGACGATGGTGGGTCGTGCGGGCATGGATGGGACTCCGGTTTCCTGGTTCGGCTGGTCGGTCTGGTCGGTTCAGTCGGTGACGAAGGGGTGGTCGGCTTCGACGAGCTCGGCGTCTTCCTCGTGGACGGTCCGAGGGCGGACGACGAGCGCGACGAGTGCGCCGAGCACGCAGATGCCGGCGGCGATGAGCATCGTCAGGCTCATCCCGCTTAGGAAGGCGGCATTTGTGACACCGGTGATCAGGTCGGCGGCATGGCCGGGCGTTCCGGGCGGGATGGGTGGGATGCCGCCGGCGACGGCGGTGCTGCCCAGCTTCTTCAGCGGGGCGTTCAGCGCGGCGGGCAGGCCGGACGCGTCGAGTTTCGCGCTGAAGGCTGCCGCGGTCGCCGCCGCCATGATGCCGCCGAGGACGGCGACGCCCAGGGCCGCGCCGAACCGGCTGGCCGTCTGCTGCACGCCTGCGGCCGGCCCGGCGAGCTCGACCGGTGCGTTCCCGACCGTCGCGTTCACGGTCGCCGTGACCAGGAGACCCAGGCCGAGCCCGACCAGTGCGAGGCCCGCGGCGACCTGGGGGTAGCCGCCCACGATGCTGGCGAACGACATGAAGACCAGGCCGCAGGCGAGGAGGAGCGACCCGAGAACGAGCGACCAGCGATCCCCGATCCGGCCGATGACCCGCCCTGACAGCACGGCCGAGACGAGCATCGCCCCACCGAGCGGCAGCAACCAGACGCCGACCGTCGTGGCGGGGACGTGCTGGATCTGCAGCCAGAACAACGACACGAGGAACAGGCCGCCGTTTAGGGCGAAGAACGCGAGCACGCTGAGCGCGGACCCGGCCGCGAAGGAGCGGTCCCGGAACAGCGTCAGCGGAACGAGGGGGTCGGCGGCGCGGCGCTCGACCAGGATGAAGGCCACGAAGGCGACCAGCGCGACGGCGAAGAGCACCAGTGTGCTCGGCGCGCCCCACCCGCTGGTGGGCGCGTCGATCAGTGCGTAGACGAGCGCCGTGAGGGCCGCGACGAGGAGCACCGTTCCGGCGTAGTCGAACCGTGCGGAAGTCGGGATTCTGACCTCGCGCAACAGCACGAGACCGAGGATGAGGCACAGCACGGCGATCGGGAGGTTGACGAACATCGTCCACCGCCAGCCGAGATACTGCACGATCAATCCGCCGATGATCGGGCCGACCGCGATCGAGAGGCCCTGCACCGAGTTGAAGATCCCTATCGCCGTCGGAAGCCGCCGCTCGGGGAAGTTCACCCGCAGCAGCGAAAGTGCGTTGGTCGTCAGGAAGCCGCCGAAGACGCCCTGCACCGCGCGGAGGGCAACGATGAGCACCACGGGAGTGGCGAACCCGATCAGGAGAGAGGCGAGGCCGAATCCGATGATCCCGACCAGGAAGATCCGCCGCCGACCGAACCTGTCGCCGAGTTTCCCGGCGAGCACCAGGGAGCCGGTCAAGCCGAGCAGGTAGGCGCTGGTGATCCACTGCAGATCACCGAGGCCGATCTTCAGGTCAGTGGCGATCGCGCCGTTGGCGACGGCGAGGATCGTGGTCGCGAGGCCCGGCATCAGGGCTCCGAGCGTCACGGCTGTCAGCGAGAGCCAGCCGAAGCGAGCGGACAATGCTGGTTCCGGCGTCGAGGATTGTGTGGACATGGCGCTCCTTCACGTATAGTGGGGATTTACCAACTATATGGATGTGATGGGGAAATGTCCACTACTTCATCCGACGGTGCCGCTCCGACGGGCGGCTCGAGCGACTCGGTCCGTCGCGAACGGGAGCTCGCACTCGGCGTCGAATTGAATGCCCTGCTCAGCGCATCCCGTGCCCTGACGGAACGCTCGGCCGCCGCCTTCCACCCCGGCCTGCAGCCCGCCGCCTTCCACCTCGCCCGATGGCTGTACGCGTACGGTCCGGCCAACCCGAGCACCCTCGCGGAAGCGGTCGCGATGGACCGGAGTTCGACCAGTAACCTGATCGGTCGGCTCAAGCAGCTGGGGTTCGTCACTAGCGAGCCTGACCCGGCCGACCGTCGCGGCGTCATCCTCTCTCTGACGAGCTCCGGAGTCGCCCGCGTGGTCGAGGCGCTGGATCTGCGCGGCTCCACCTTCTTCAGCCGAACGCAATCGTGGTCGGTGGAGGAGCTCGAGCAGTTCACTGCCCTGCTTCACCGGTTCAACACGGGCAATCCCGCAGGCTGAAAGCTAACGTGCTTTGACTATCACAACCGGAACTCGTAGTTTCCGTTCTAATGCCACTCTGCGTCGCGGCGTCCTAGGCTGATGAGGGCGCCTCGATCCACCTTTCTGACCCTGCTCGCAACCACCGGGCGACGAGGAGAACATCGATGATCTGGAAACGAATGGGGCATGCGTTCCTCACAGTCGGCCACGTCCTCTCGATAATTCTGGGCTGGATCGGGACGGTGCTGATGATCCTCGGAAGCAGGCTCAAGGGTGGGCCCAGCGTTGACGAACAAGCCCGCACGCTCTACATGCCACGCAAGGAGTACCGCCCCTAGCCGGGTGAGCGCGCGTGACTTTGCCGCCCAACGTTTGCCGCCGTGCTTTCCTCCGGTCGCTTGACTACTGGTCGAGCATTCCCAAGATGTTGTGTGCCGCCGCGAGGACGCGAGCGGCCGAATCGCGAATCACGGTGACGTCTTCACCGCTCCACCCGGCGATGTAGCCGATGCTGTACGCGCTGGTGTCAAACCCGCAGAGGCCGGCGACCACATAGGCGACCGATTCGGCTTCGACTTCCATGCGTCCGCGGTGCTGGCGGTAGTCCTCGACACTGTCGATGTGGTGGAGCTCGATATGTGCTGTCTCGTGAATCAGAGTCTTCGCGGACTGCTCGACGCTGACGCTTTCCGCCAGGACCACACGCAGGGTCTCGGGATCGGTGTAGCCGCTGGCATGGGTCAGCGGTTCGCGGGTGATCCTCCATCCCCGGGACTCAAGGTGTTTGGTCAGCGGGGTGATGACGCCGTGGTCGTGGTCGCCGATGAGTCGCTGGGTGGGATCTACGGGGAGCGGGTCGGCCCCCTCGATCGGGTCGGTCTGTGCGATGTCGAATACGGAAAGTGTCGGGAAGTATCGGATCAGGCGCGTCTCGTCATCTGAGCTCTCATCGTTGGCGGTGGTTTCGGTCTTCTTCTCGCGGTATCCGAAGATCTTGATCGACGTCTCGCCTTTGCGTACCTGCCGGCCCTTTGCCTGCCACTGTCGGAAACCGGCGACCATGATCGCTTCCGGGTTCTGCGCGAGGATCAACAGGAGGTTGTTGAGGCTGTAGTTGCGGAAGGAGCGGGCGAACTCTAGGAATGCCCGCCACTGGCCGCTTTCGGCGAGCCGCTGGACTTGCTCAACGATCGACGCGTGCAGTGCCTCCGCTTCTGCCTGTCGGGCCTGCGCGTTTCGGGTGACTGTCGTGTTCGCCATGATTTGCTTGCTCCTTTGTCCACTCGTCTTTCTCGCCGTTCCGGCACGAAGATCAAGAACGGGTGGAGGCAGGGCAGCGACCGGCAGGAGCGGTTGCTAAGTGCAGGAGCGCAGCGACGGAGTCTGCAAATAGCGAGGGTCGGGAGCGGAGCAGCCGGAGGTCGTTACGATCGCAGGCCGGAGCGGGGAGAAGACGGATAGGCAGCGCCGACGCAGGCGGCTCCATGCGGAAGCTCGTTACTAGTTCGACGGCTGAGGGTGGCGGCGCCAAACCACTGCCCTGACAATGAGGGGTGTACCGACGATCGCGGGCAGGAACCAGAACAGCCAGGATGGGACGAGTTGCCAGATCGGCAGATAGGGGCCGTTGTCGACGTAGGCCGAGCAGCGATTCCGTGTGCATCAGCGCCTCCCTCCGGTGCGCTCAGGGTAGCGCGGCGCGAAGGGGTGCGGACCGCTGTTCGAATGACTGCTCGATGAGGATGTGTCGCGCCATTTTCCCGGCCCAGGAGACGTTCGTTGGCAGCGCGATTCGTTCGCGATGACCGACCCGTCGGCCAGCCGTCCCTCAGGTCATCCAGGGGCGCCCCGTTGGCTCGAAGTCCGGGCTGCGCGGCTCAGACGCGCGTGATCGCCGGGACGAGATACGTCTGGTCGAGGATTTCGCTGCGCGGCTCGTACATCCGCAGGATCGGCCGGAATTCGCCGGATGGGGCTGGAAGCCAGTTGGCACGGGCAGTACCCTCGGTGGGTTCGGCGTGGCTGATGGTGATGATGAGCGAACCGTCGTCCTCGTATCGGATGCCAGGGGTGCGGTCTCCGATCGAGTATCGCTTGATCCGGTTCGCGACGAGGTAATAGTCGGGCACGTCGTACATCGTGAGTGACCAGAATGCGTCGACGGGCGGCGGTGGGTTCAGCGTGAGCGTGTAGGTGTGGTCGCCGGTGAGGCGGTCGCCTCGGTCGTCGACGTAGGTGGCGATGTAGGCGGCTTCGAATGATTGGTTGCCCCACAGTCCGCCGAGGGCCGCGCCAGCTCGTTGCACGATCCTTCGCTCGGGGTCAACGATTTTGAAAGCTGGATCGTCCAGGGAGCCCACCTCGAAGTAGTCGAGGTTGTAGTCGAACGAATGGTAGGTGAGGTTCCAGCCGTTCACCACTCTGTTGCCACCGCCGGAGGCAACGAGTTCCTCGAGCATGGCCTGACCTTTGGCGTACCCGGCCTGCAGGGCCGCATCCAACTGCGGGTCCGTCCCATACGGCGTGGGTCCGACTGCGGCCAGCCCGATCGCCTCGAAACTGGCGAGTGTTTTCGCGTCTCGTGAGGCTGGCGGGAAGGCCTGGCTCCAGACCCGGAGCTTGTCGTAGAACTGCAGGGCTTGGGACAGCGTGGTGCCGTACTCCGGAAGTCCCTCGGGCACTGCATCCGTACTGGGCGTGAGGATGGCGGCGTCCTGCAGCGCGTGCACGGCGGGGAGATCGTCATCGCCGGCGACCGCCCACCGGCCAACGATCGACGCGGTGCGAGTTGGGAAGTGAATGACCGTCTCTCCCTCACACGGTTCGCCGTCCCATTCAGGGGGGACGAGGAGATATGTGGCGGCCTTCGTATCGGTCGCGCGGTGGCCGATGTAAGCGAAGTTGTCTGTCCACGCTGACACGAACTGCAGCACGTAGTACCGGCCCGCCGTATCCGGAACTCGTAGCCGCACCGGTCCCACCCCGAGATCGATCTGAGCCATCGAATACACAGTGTCGTTGTTAATGGTGACGAACGTGTCAGCCGGGCCGGCAAGCGACCGTGCGTGGCTGAAGCGATTCCAGGGCGTGGCCGCGTTCTTGCCGACTCCGGTCGTCACGTACCTGTTTACCTGATCCAGGTTGAATACCAGCGGAAAGCCGAAGAGGTAGGCCCTGGCAGCAAGGTCTTGGAGGGAAACCGACATGGTCCCATCCTTCTGCACCGCGCCGATGCCCAGCAATGCAGCTGCCGCCGGAATCGAGTCCCGGCGACATCGCCTCATGCTTGAAGGGTGAGTCTGCGGTCCGCCGCGTGGTGACCCAGAACCGTTTGACATCGATCTCACCCTGGAGGGCCCGTGACCGAGCATCGCTTCGGGCCCGTCGACTCGCATTTGCTCGGAGCCGAAGGCGAGCGGCCCGTCATCGCCGCTCTCGCCGCCATCGATGAGTTGCTCGCTAACGGACTGCTCCGGCTCCTCGACCAGGTGTCCGTCAGCAAAGATCCTGGCGGCCGGCTTGCGGTCACGGAGCTTGAGTCTCGCACGAGCGGCTCGTCTCCTTTTGGGCCCAGAATGCTGATACTGCACTCGCTCCAAAACGATGCGGACCCCGGTGCGTCTCGGAGCGCGTCCTGCGCACATTGACGAAATCCGAGTTCGGATCGAGCAACAGGACGGGCACCCTTTTCTGAAGTATCAGCTGCTCCAGCGCAACTCTCAGTGCATACGTCCTGCCGGAGCCGCTCCGCCGGCAGCAGAACGAGTGGGCGGTCGAACCTGTCCGCCAGCAGCGTGGCGTGGCCCGCCGTGTCCACGTCGGTCCCGATTCTCAGTTGAGTGCTCATGCGGGACGCTAGAGGCGCGACGCGGATTTCGCCTTCTCGCCTCCTCCCCGGACTGGTGAGGCTCAGAATGTCGCGGGCCCGTTGCCGAGAATCACGATGCCGAGGGCGAGGAGCAGCGCCGACCATGACGCCAACGTTGAGCGTGATCAGCGCGAATGCGGCGACGACAAGCGCAGCGCCAACCGGAGCGCAGACGACGATTGACGCCGAGGACGAGACCGGGCGAACGAAGGCCAGGTCGAGGCTTCTGGCCGCCGCCTCCTCAGTCGAGCTGGGATCGCAGCAAGCGCCGCACCGGCGATCGGTTCACGGCCGGCCCGATGTCACTCTCAGAGGGTGAATCTGGGTCACCGGACGTGGGCCGGCGCTCGGCGACCGGGGCGCCGACGCTAGGTTCGGTCTGCCCGCCGCCGTGGCGGGATCGATCATCAGTAAGGAGCACTACCCGTGGAATTCTGGTCCAACTTCTGGAGCGTCATCTGGACGTTCTTCTGGGCATTCGCATTCATCGCCTACCTTTTCGCGCTGTTCGCAATCATCGGCGACCTGTTCCGCGACCGTGCGCTCAACGGGTGGTGGAAGGCGCTGTGGATCGTGTTCCTGCTCTTCGTGCCCTTTGTGACGGCGCTGGTCTACCTCGTCGCCCGCGGTGATGGCATGGCGGAACGCGGCCAGCGGGAGGCGAGCGAGGCGAAGCGGGCGACCGACGACTACATTCGCGCTGTGGCAGCCGTCAGCTCCGCCGACGAAGTGGCGAAGGCCAAGACCCTGCTCGACGCCGGTACCATCTCACCGGACGAGTTCGCGCAGTTGAAGTCTCGGGCGCTGGCCTAACGGCGGCTGATCGACACCGCGGTCGGGACGAAGGAGCTCACCTCGACCACGGTGTCGCCGAGCGCGGCGATGGCCTCCACTGCGCCTGCTGCGGCGTTGGGGCCGTCGTCGGGCCCGTGCCAGAAGCGCACGTCGAATGTCAGCTCACCGGCGGTTGCGTGCACGAGCAGCGCCGTGATGCCGTCGGGCTGTAGCAGCGGCACGGAGGCACAGGCGTCCATCAGGAGTTGGCGCACAGTGTCGATACCGGCCCCGTCCGTTCGTCGCAGCCGGGCTCGGACGGAGGCCCGCAGCCGGCCTGTGCTCGACTCGTTGACGAAGACCGAGGACAGCAGCTCGCGGTTCGGGATGTGGACTACCCGCCCGTCGAGGGTCCGTAGATGGACGCTGCGACCGTTGATTTCCACAACAGTGCCGGAGTGCTCACCCACGGTGAGCGTGTGCCCGACGACGAAGGGGCGTCGCGTCTGGATGACCGCGCCCGCGGCGAAGTTTTCCGAAACGCCGCGCAACGCAATGACGATGACCGCGGCGGCGATGAGCGAGAGCCCCACGATCGGCTGGAGTGGGGCGCCGAGAAAAGCGAGAGCGGTGCCGACACCGAGGAGGATGGTTGTCAGCCGCACCGTCCGGGCGATACCGACCCGGATCGCGGGAGCGATGCCGTCGACCTTCCCGAGAGCCTTGACGACCGCCCGTTTTGCTAGCATCCCGACGATGACCGCTACTGTCACCGACAGCAGAGCGAGGACTACGCTCGACGGCTCAAGGCCGCTGAGGAATCCCGCAGCCTGCCCCGGCTCGCCCATGCCTTCCCCTGCGATGCTCAGGCGGGGACGACCGCGGGCGGTGCCCAAGTCCGCAGACTGTCCAGCCGCGGCTGGTAGAGGCGGATCATGTAGTTCCAGTCTTTCGGAAGCGCGATGCGGTTAGGGACGTCGTCCCCCCAGTCGCCGAGGTGGATCACGGTCCTCCCGGACGGCTCACGCACGGCGAAGACGGAGTTGACGTTGGCGACGCCGCTCTCGTCGGGCTCGAAATAGCCTTCGGCGTTGTACACGCTGACGGACCAGAACGCGCTGGCGGGCACGTCGTCCAGCGTCAGGGTGTATCGGCCGAGCGGGAGACGCGGTTCCACGTTGATGTAGGCTGCTTCGTCATCCGGGAGGCCTCCCCAGCCGACCGCCGTGCCGACGAGGTGACGGACCGGGTCGACATCCCCGCGCCGGCCGAAGCACGACGTGAGCCCGCCCATGGTGCGACCGAGAGTGAGCAATGCGTCCCGCACGTCGCGGTGGCTGGTGAGGTCGTAGTCCGGGTTCGTCACGGGACGCTGCGCGCCCGCTCTGATCGAGAGGCCGTCCTGGAGGCGGTGCACCTCGGCGAGGTCGGCTGCGTTGCCGGGCTCGAAGAGGATGCGGACGGCGACCACGACGTAGTCCGTGTCGAACTCTGCGGTGGTCAGCTCGTAGGTCCCGGCCTCGTGGAAGACCCGGTTGATGTAGTGATCCTGATTGATCACCATCACCGACAGATAGCGATCCGCTGCGTCGGGGACGGTCAGTGTCGCGCCCTCCGCGACGTCGACGACGGCGACCGAGTACAGGGTGTCGCGGTTCTGGCGGATGACCGGCTGGCGATCGAACGGCTCCAGTTCACGGTTGTGGTGGAAGGTGCCCAGACCGCCCGTATAAGGCAGCAGTCCGGCGATCATCGCGTCCGTCTCGGCCCGCGGGAAATTGTCGATGTTCACGGTGATGGGCATGTGAGCGAGCATAGGTGAGCGCACGCCGGAGCGGCGTCGCTTGGGCGGTATCGGCGAGCGGGCCTCATGCTCCGAGGGTGAGGCCCGTGCCACCAGCGCGAGCGGCGGCCCTACAGTCTTGGACTGTGAGTACCTCTCCGTCACTGTCATCCCGTTCGAATCCCACGATGTGGGGCGTCCTCGCCGGTGTGATCGCCGCGGCGCTGGTCGCCTATCCTCTTGCCGCGTGCATCGCGTTCGCGACGCATCCGGCGACCCGGCGGCTGTTCGGGGAGCGCCTGTCGTCGGCGTCGCAGGCAGGGTTCCAGGCCTTTTGGTGGGTTACGGCCCTCCTCTGCGCAGCGCTCCCCCTGGCGGTCGGTTTCGGCATCGCCCGCTTGTCGGGGCGCGTCCTCGCCGTCGTCGGAGCCGGAGTCGCCCTGCTGGTAGTGCTCGTCGTCGTCCTCGCCCAGTTCTTCGCCTTCTGAGGTGTGAGACGATGGCTCACCTCATGATCTCGGTCGCCGCGGCGGAGTTCCTGATGGGGTCGGACGACTTCTATCCGGAAGAGGCGCCGGCGCGGATGTGCCGGGTGGGACCCTTCCGCCTCGATGCGTACCCGGTCACGAACGCCCAGTTCGGGCATTTCGTCGCGGACACTGGATACGCGACGATCGCCGAGCGGGATCTGTCGCCGGAGGAATTCCTCTTCCTCCCCGCGGAGCGCCGGCGGCCGGGATCTCTTGTCTTCCATGGGACGACAGGTCCGGTAGATAGGATGAGCTGGCAGTCTTGGTGGTCGTGGACTCCCGGAGCGGACTGGCGTCACCCCTCTGGTCCGCGGAGCTCAACGACCGGACTCGAAGACCATCCGGTGGTGCAGATCGCCTACGCGGACGCCGTCGCCTATGCCGACTGGGCTGGCCTGCGACTCCCGACCGAAGCCGAGTACGAGTACGCCGCCGGGGGAGGACGGCGACCCGCTCCGTACGCCTGGGGTGCCGAACGCGACCCGGGTGGCATCGTGATGGCGAACACGTGGCATGGGCGCTTCCCGCACCAGAACCTGGGTGCCAACGGGTGGCACGGCACCTCTCCCGTCGGGGCCTTCTCGGCCAACCGGTTGGGGTTCTACGACCTGATCGGAAACGTGTGGGAGTGGACGTCCGACTTCTACACAGCCACCCGCTCCGCCGGCGATTCCTCGAGAGTCGATGCCGATATCGATGCCGCCGCCAGCGGAGGGCCGGGATCGGGGATGCCCCGGCGGGTGCTCAAAGGGGGCTCCCACCTGTGCGCGCCGGAGCACTCGCTCCGCTATCGCCCGGCGGGGCGCATCCCCCAGGCCGAGGACACCGCGACGACACACATCGGTTTCCGGTGCGCAGCGGACATCCACAGAACCCTATGATCGACGCATGAGCGGACCTGTGGCGGGCTGGAAGCCGTCCCCAGGGGCGCTGATTGAGCCGCCGGCACCGCAGCCGGCCATCGTCGAGCGGGACCGCGTCACCACTGCTCTGGACGATTCGTTTGCCCGATCGCGCGTGGTCGCGGTCGTGGCCCCCGCAGGCTCCGGGAAGACGACGGCCTGCGCCGAGTGGGCCCGTGCCCAGCGGGCCCCTGTGCTGTGGGTGTCGGTCAGCCGCCTCGACACCGGCGCCCCCGACTTCGTCCGCGGCGTCGGCTCCGCGGCGCGTGTGCTCGAACCGGCCCTCCAACTCGACGTCTCGGACGTCGCCTGGTCGGTGCGCTCTATCGCCGAGGTGCTCCGGGCTCAGGCCGGCCCGACCACCGTCGTCGTGGACGACCTCCACCGCGATCCCGGAGGGGACGTGGTCGCGGCGCTTGCCGAGCTGATCGCACTCACCCCGGCCACGCGGTTCCTCCTCATCAGTCGCACACCCCTTGACCTGGATGCGGGAGTCGAATCGGCGACCCTCGGACGTGCCGACCTGGATTTCACGGAGGGGGAGATCGTCGCTGCTGCGCGCGCATCCGGGTCGGACGCCGAGGCCGCGCTGGTGCTGACCCGCAGCGGCGGGTGGGCTGCCGCCGTTCGGGCCCTGCTGGCACGTCCGCCGGCCACCGACACCGGGAACGATGAGGCACTCGGACGCCTTGTGGGCCGCATCCTCGAGACCCTGGGGCCGGAGCTCGCGGAGTTCGCCGAGGAGACGGCCGTGCTAAACGTGCTCGACGCCGACCTCGCCCGAGCGGTCACCGGTCGTGGCGACGCCGCCCCGCTGCTGCAGGAGTGCGCGCGTCGGGGCCTTCTCATCGATTCCTTTGCCGACGCCGGTCGAGTGGTCTATCGCTGGCATGATCTCTTCACCGAGGAGTGCGGGCGGCGCATGGTACGCAACCGTCCCGAGCGGCTCCGGCAGCTCCATCTCCGGGCCGCAGAGGAGCTGGCTGCGGATCGCCCGGCCGCCGCCGTCGAACATGCGCTGGCCGCCGGTGAGCCGGAGCGAGCGCTTCGTGTGCTGAAGGACCAGTGGCTCGTTCTTGTGCTGGAGTCGGGCGCAGCGACGGTCGACCGGATGTGTCAACGCCTACCGCACGACCTAGCTAGCCTTTCTCAGGTCCTCGCCATCCGTGCCTGTTGCGCCGGGGCGCTCGGGTCCCGCTCCGCCGGCGAGATGCTCGCCGAGCGAGCGCGGCATGCGGACGCAGACGATCCGGAAACAGGGGACACGCTCGCCCTGGCCACTCTCTTCACGGAGCACTCCCCGCAGCAACTCCAGGATGCGTGCGACCACATTGCGAGCGGCCTCGGCCGGGAGCCGTGGTCGCCCCGCACGTACGCGGCGACGCTGTTCATCCTCGGCTGGGCTGAGCTCAGGCTGCGACGTGACCCGGCCCGTGCGATCGACTTGCTCGGCATGGCTTACCGAGAGGCTGTAGGACTCGGACTCGATCTCATCGCCCATCGCGCTGCCGCGAATTCGGCGTTCGCGCTGACTTTCGCCGGGCGGTTCTCGGCCGCTCGCGATGCCATCGATGCGCTGCCGGCTGCCGGCTCCTCGGTGGAGTGGGTCTCGTACGACGGCGGCCTCGAGCAGGTGGCGCGCGGCTATCTCGACTATTGGCAGGGCAGGACCGAGCACGCTCGTGAGCACTTCCTCGCGGCCACCGCGATGGGCGGCAGCCGGCTCCCATACGCGGATCTGGCGCGCGTGCACCTCGCCTTCATCGCCGCAGACACGCGAGAGCCCGGTCTCGTCGCGGACGCCCTGGTGGGTCTCAACGAGGTGTCCAGCACCCACGCCTATGGGGTGCCCTGGCCGACTTATGTCGCGCTCGCGCGAGCACTGTTGGCGTTCGCCGCCGGACGGACCGAAGCTGCGATCTCCATCGCCCGGCAGGTCCCGCGCGACGGGAATGTTCCTGTGACCGTGGCGAAGCTCGCGGAGCTTTTCCGGCGCGCGGGGGAGACCGCTGAGTGCGAGCGGCTGATCACGCTTCTGGAATCGCGACCGCGCCCGACGTATGTCGCGGTGGCGGCACTCGTGACCCGCGCGATACTGACGTCGGAGCGCGGCAAAGTCGACAGCGCGCATATTGCCCTGGAAAGGGCGATCGACCTCGCCGTCGCTGACGATGTCGTTCAGCCCTTCCAGAACGGCGGAGCACAGCTTCGCGAGCTCCTCATCGAGCACACGGCTTGGGGCTCGCGTCACGACGGCTTCATCGCGCGACAGCTGTCCAGCGCGGAGGCAGTGCCGTCGCGTCGGGCCGTGCTCGGCAACGCTCTCTCTCCGAAGGAGAGAGAGATACTCGCCTTCCTCCGAACGTCGATGAGTACTGCAGATATCGCCCTCGCCTTGCATCTCTCCGTGAACACGGTGAAGACGCATCAGCGCTCGATCTACCGCAAGCTCGGCGTGACCAATCGGCGGGATGCACTCAAGGTAAGGCTGTAAGTCAGCGTGTGGAAACCGAAGTCTGCCCATGTAGACGGTGGGAGTGAACTCTCCCGATGTCACTGGGTTCCGATGGCGGGCGGACCAGAAGTCAAGGGCTGGGCGCACAGTGACGCCGCCGTGCAGAGGTCCCCACACGCTGCTGAATCAAAGACAACCGCTAGATGTAGTGCCCAGGCAGGTTGCTTGATAGTCGGGTGATGGGCGGGAGTTTGCCTGTGGCGGTGTGGGGTCGGTGGTGATTGTAGTGATGGAGCCAGGCGGGGAGGGCTGCTCGGCGGGCTGACTCGCTGTTGTAGTGGCGGGAGTAGGCCCATCCGTCGCTCATGGTGCGGTGGAATCGTTCGATCTTGCCGTTAGTTTGTGGGCGTCGTGGGCGCGTGAATTTGGGTCTGATGCCGAGCTCGCTGCAGGTGTGTCGCCAGGCGTGTGAGCGGTAAGCGGGGCCGTTGTCCGAAAGCACGCGTTCGACGGTAACGTCGCGGTCGGCGAACCAGGACACGGCCCTGTGGAGCACGCTGATGGCGGTGGCGGCGGTCTCGTCGTCGTGGATCTCGGCGTAGGCGACGCGGGAGTGGTCATCGATGACGGTGTGGACGAACGCGTGCCGCATCTTCGGGTTGTAGTGCTGGTTGCGTTCCTTGCCCGGTGTCGCGGCGCGGTTCCGGTCGCCCTGGGCTCGGCCGACGAACCGCCAGCCGCCGCCGTCGGGGATGTTGCCGAGCTTCTTCACATCGACATGGATCAGCGACCCGGGATGGTCGTGCTCGTAACGACGTGCCGGTTCCCCGGTTCTCACATCGACGTGGGTGAGACGGTTGAGCCGGCACCGGACCAGGACAGCGTGAACGGTCGAGGCCGGCATCCCCAGGCGCCCGGCGATCTGCACTGGCCCGAGGCGTTTCTTGATCCGCAGGTGCACGATCTTCTTCACCAGCAGCTGCGGGGTCCGGTTCGGATGTGTATGCGGGCGCGAGGACCGATCGGCCATTCCGTCCGACCCGAGCTCGACATATCGTCGCGGCCCATTTCGCCGCCGTCGGCCACGAGACACGGAAGAAGTCGGCCGCCGCAGCGACCGTCCACCCCTGGTCGATGATCAGCCGCGCAACGCGCAGTCTTTCGCGTGGCGTCAAAGCCGCATTACCGTGAGACACGAGAACCTCCTGGTCTTCGAGTGAGTGTCTAAGCAACTCCCACTCTGGCCCGGAGGTTCTCGCTATGTCACGGGTGCCAGATCAAACAACGTCCCTGGGCACTACAGCTAGAGGCGGTGGGGAAGGGCCGCTGCGGTTATGTGGCCGGCAGCGGCCACTACCCGTGAGGTCCGCGACGCCACGGCGTGATCCCGCATCTGGACAACATGAGGTTGTGGGCACGGACCGCTGTTTGAATTTATGGGCTCGTTCCGGCAGGCGGGTGCGGTTTCGGTGACCACACCAGGATTCGGTAGTCGTGGAACTACCGATACGTGGCGGGCGCCCAGATGGTCATGTCATATTGGGTTGATCCCGTGCCGGTGATGACTACCCATTTTGAGCCCAGGGTTCCAACGAATTCCCCATGCACCATTTCGCTGACCCATTCGTCTGCGGTGTGGTGCCAGCGCACCAGGTGCACGATCGCGCCGTGCTGTGGTGGCCGGATCGCGTTCTCAAACTCGAAGATGTGCGTCAGGGGTGCCTCCTTGCTCGCTGACCGCCGCGATACTGCGGCAGGTCGTTCGTACGCTGACGATAGGGCCGCCCCGCGGGTACATCGCACCTTGACGGACCGGCTCTCATCCGGAAGGGGTGAGGGAGTAGCGACCACCGGAAGTCGCCGCTCCCTCCGGTATGACCCCCTGGTCTGGCCACGAGCGGGGGGCGGAGCCGCCGGTGAGCCCGCGCACAAGAACCCGAAGATCGACTTCCGGTGCAACGCTCAGATCGCCGAAGCTCACGGCGACGACAAGCTCAGCCGTCTGACCCTCGCAACACCATCACCGGTGAAGCAGGCACGTTGGAAACGACCGGCCTCTTCGTCGCCATTGGTCACGATCCGCGCAGCGCGCTGGTCGCCGGGCAGATCGATCTCAACCCGGACGGCTACGTGAAGGTGAATCACCCCGCAACTGAGACAAACCTGCCCGGCGTGTTCGCCTGCGGTGACCTCGTCGACCGCCGCTACCGGCACGCGATCACCGCGGCCGAAACCGGCTGTGCCGTCTCGCTCGACGCGGAGCACTTCCTCGCGGCGCGTGGACTCGGGACGCACGGCAATCGCAGGCTTCGTCGAGGACTCGCTCACGCGCAGCTGAGGGCAAGACCATGACTCCGCGTCGGCTGCGTTTCCGAACCAGACAATGAAAAGGAGGCAGATCCTCCAATGCCTGAGTTGAGTGCTCTCGAATGGCAGATCGTGCGAATTGCGACGACGCGCCGGGGCTCAATTACCTTCGTGACAGATGTCGGTCTCGTGAGCCTGGATTGGCACCTCCACCAACCTCGGCCCATGCCCTCCGCAGTTCGCCGAGCAGTGGTCTTCATGAAGGACCGCCCGCAGCAGGCGATCACGTTAGCGGACGTCGTAGCCGCGTCGCGCGTTGCACCACGGACGCCCGTCGCAGTCGCCTGACCATTCAGTCGGACCCGATCGACACCCTGACGCGGTCAGGTACCCGGCGCAACCAGGGCGCGCAGTCCAGGTTGCACTGCTAAGGTTCACCAGCTGGCAGTGCGCCGGCTTCAGGGAAGACGTCTCGATGACAAGAAAGGGTCCCTCGGACCCTGGCCACGAACCCGTCGCCTCCTCTGTGTCTATCAGAGGAGCGCTATGTCCGCGTCCGTGAATGCCGTCGTCTATTGCGAGGGGCTGTTCGGGAAGCTCGATGGGAAGACCGCCAACGGGCTGGTCCGTCATTCCGAGAAGTATGAGATCCTGAGCGTCGTCGACAGCACGTGCGCCGGCGAAGACGCTGGACTGATCCTGGACGGGATCCCGAACAGCATCCCTTTGCTGGCCAGTGTCGACCAGGCAATCGCGGTCGCCGGCTTCATGCCGGACACGCTCATCTTGGGGATGGCGCCGACGGACGGGCTGCTTACGGACAGTCAGCGCGCTGTGCTCCTCGACGCGATCGGCCGCGGGATGAATCTGGTCAACGGCCTGCACGAGTACCTCAACGACGATGCCGAGTTCGCCGCTGCCGCTCTGGTGTCTGGCGTGACCATCGCCGACATACGCCGACCGAAGGGGATCAAGGAGCTGCGGCTGTTCAGCGGTCGCATCTTCGATGTCACGTGTCCGCGCATCGCTGTGCTCGGCACGGACGGATCGGTTGGCAAGCGCACGACGGCGACGTTGCTCACGCGAGCGTTGAACGACCAGGGGATCCGGGCCGTGATGGTCGGCACCGGACAGACCGCTCTGATCCAGGGCGCCCGCTACGCGGTCGCCTTGGATGCCACCATTCCCCAGTTCTGCTCGGGTGAAGTCGAGGCACAAGTCGTCGCCGCGTTCGAGGAAGAAGACCCCGACGTGATCATCGTCGAGGGTCAGGGCGCGCTCAGCCATCCGGCGTACCTCAGCTCCGGCGCCATCCTCCGCGGGAGTCGGCCCGAGGGCGTCATCCTGCAGCACGCGCCGGGGCGGGTGATGCTGGGCGACTTCCCGATGATGCCGATGCCCACCGCGGCCAGCGAGATCGCTTTGATCGAGGCGTTCAGCGACACCACTGTCATCGGCGTCACGATCAACCACGAGGGACTGACGAACGCTGAGCTCGATGACACCATCAGCGAGCACGAGGCCGAGTTGGAGCTCCCCGTGACCGATCCGCTCACCCGCCCGTCGCAGGACATGGTCGACATGATCCTGCTTGCATTTCCCGAGCTCGCCCTCGGCACGACGGCTGCGCTCGTGGGTCTTGCCGACACCGCACCCCTGGCGAGTGTCGGTTTGGCCCGACACCGACTGGGACGGCATGGCAAACGTCCGAGCGCTAGCCCGGGAGCTTCGGCTCTCGTCTCCTGAACCAGCGTCCAGGCTCGCCGATCGACGGGTCTCACGAGACACATGGTCCCGGCACCCTACGAGACGCGGTAGGCCGAATAGATCACGCGGTGTCGATGGCGGGGTCGGGCCCCGATGTACAGCCGGTTCGGCAACGCTGGATCGGATGACTCGAGTCGGACGTTGGTGCGGAAGTAGTACGACGAGGGGTCGACGTCCTCGCCACGTCCCAGCGCAGCGAGCGCGCCCGGCTCGCCGGTCCGGATGCCGGCAGTTCTGATGTACAGCTGGTCACCGACGTCGCTGACCGCCGAGTACCCCTGGCCCAAGTCCGGCACCAAATACGTCGGCAGCGGCCAACGACGTGGCCGCAAGCCCAACACGCTCTAGCTGTCACAGATGTCCTGTCGCAGAGCTGTCTCCAATTTGGCGTCTGCGGGCCCCAAAGCCCCTACAGTCGCGGCCTCCGGTTGGCCAGAACCATCCACCCGGTCCCGATGACGGCAAACGAAGCGGCCATGACAAGCGGAAAGACGAACGAATGCCCGTGGACAAAGCCGACTATTGCCGCAATGAACCACAAAGCAGCGACAACATAAAAGAGCCCCGACAACCAGGTCCGCCAACCGCGATTCACTTCACGCACAATACGCGCCACCAACCCACGTCCAACGCGTCAGAACCGTCAGCGATGTTCAGACACAGCTTCCGTCAGGAATGTCCTGATTCACGGTTTGTCAGAGATGTCCTGATGCAGAATTGTCAGAGATGTCTTGATACATCACACATCACACCGGACAACGGCTCAATCTCTTTGCCCACATTTTGCCCACAACTTGTTTGCAAAGCAGGTGACGTCGGTGATGACGACGACGCTGAAACTCCCGGAATTCCGCGGAATCTGACGGCGTTGCCAGTACATCGACGCTGCCAACTAGAGCACACGGCTCATAATCGTGGTGTCGCGGGTTCGAGTCCCGCCCTCGCTACAGACCAGTGAATCACTGGGAACGGCGGCTGTTGAACAGCCGCCGTTTTGTGTGTGCAACTGACGGAGGCCTATGACAGCGGGTCCTGTGTTTTCTGCTTGAGTCGCTCGTAGGGGGTTTGGCCTGCGAGGGCTCCGTGTGGTCG
>NZ_JBHTXK010000036.1:0-26614 GCF_042791795.1 Leifsonia sp. NPDC056665 | reverse complement strand
GACCGGCCGCGACCCGCGGCCGGTCTCCTCCGTTCGCGGCTGCGGTTCGGGCGGCGTGGCGCCGCCGATGTCGTCACCGCCGCGCGGCGGCTTCGCTGCGCCAGCGCGCGAGCAGCAGCCACGGGTCCCCGGCCTGCAGCGCCGCGACGTGTGCCAGGAGGCCGGCGTCCGTCTCGAACCACTCGGTGCCGGGGATGCGCAGAGCCGCGAACTCGATGTGCCGCCGATGCTCCAGGGTGCGGTCGCCGCGCTCGAACGCGAGCACCTCGTCGTGCGGGAGGCTCGCGAACCGCTGCGCCGGGTTCGCCGTGGTG
Source organism: Leifsonia sp. NPDC056665 (assembly GCF_042791795.1). NCBI lineage: Bacteria > Bacillati > Actinomycetota > Actinomycetes > Micrococcales > Microbacteriaceae > Leifsonia > Leifsonia sp. NPDC056665. The sequence continues at coordinate 26,300 of NZ_JBHTXK010000036.1, read as the reverse complement.
CCGATCTTGATGCGGTCGCGGTAGCGCAGGTAGTACACGACGTCCACGCGCGAGGCGGCCGCGCCCTCCGGCGCCGACTCACCGACCCGCCACTCGCAGACCGCGCACAGCCAGCCCGACGGGTACCGCACGCCGAGCCGCGAGCCGCAGAATGCGCACGGCGACGGCAGCAGGTCGGTCTGGCCGAACTCGCCCTCCACCCACTCGTGCGCCTCCAGGAGATGCGCGAGGCACAGCCGGAGCGGCGCCCCGGGATGGGCGGGCGCCCCGCACAGTGCGCACGACTCGGTCACGGGGCGACGCTACCGCGCGCCGCCGACAGCACAGCGCCGGTCAGCGGGCGGTCCCCGCCAGCACCTCCCGCTGCCGCGCGCGCCCCGGCTGGTCGTAGTACTTCGCCCACCACGCGTCCGTCGCGTCGAGGCCGACCGCGGCCTCCACCCCGCTCTGCGGTCCCGGCGTCGGATCGTGCGGCGCGAGGGAGAGCGAGTACCGGAACCGGTAGTGGTCGAAGAGCCGCATGAACTCGGTGAAGTACAGCTCGGCTACCGCGGCGTCCCCGCGGATGACGAGCATGTTCTCGTCGTTGCCCGTTGTGGAGGCCACGCTGAAGTTCGCGGAGCCGGTCACCACGACCGGGTCGTCGCCGAGCGGGTCGATCAGCAGGTACTTGCTGTGCACGTACTCCACGTTGTTGGAGAACGGATTCTCCAGCTCCGGAGCGAATCCCGCCAGCGCTCCGGCGGGCAGGAACGCGCCGGCGACGATCGTCGTGCCGGGGTCGGTGACCACAGCGCTCGCCTTCGCAGCGGCCTTCGGGTCTTCGAAGAGCAGGTAGCGGAGGGCGTCGTGGGCGCCGGGCAGCGCGTCGCCGAAGCGGGAGTCCAGCGTGAACGGGAACGTCCCGCACGCGATCGTTCCGGCCCCGTCGAACAGGGCGGCGTAGCGGTCGAGGGCGGTGCTGCGGGTGTGCGGGCTGAACACCACGGACACGCCGGCGGGCCACTGGTCGGGCAGCGCGTCGTTGGCGTCCACCCAGTCGTTCAGCGTGCTGTACGGCGGATCGTCCAGCAGCTGCGACCAGTAGGCGAGGTAGGCGGCGGCGATCGCCGGATCGTCGATCGAGTGCCCGACGTTGGACTGCCCGAACACGCCGTTCGCCGTGATGTTGGTCGAGCCGGTCCACACCGCCACGGGCGCGCCGTCGTGCGACGCGACGACGAACTTGTTGTGCGGGATCTTCGCGTTGGCGCGCCAGAGCTTCACGAGGCCGTCGATGCCCGCCGCGGTGACGGCGTCGTGGTTCTTGGGGTTGCCGTCGTCGATGATCAGGTTCACGGAGGCGCCTGCGCGGTCCGCGACGCCGAACGCCTGCAGGACTGCGGGCAGCTGGAATTCGTAGAAGCTGCCGTGCAGCTCCCAGCCCGCGTCCTGCGCCCGGCCGATGAACGCGAGGATGGCCTCCTGGAGCCCACGTGACAGCCACTTCCACGCGGCGTCGCCCGGGACGTCGGCGGGCAGGCGGTTCTGGAACCGCTCCGCGTACGCCTGCGACGAGATGACCCCGCGGTTGAACCAGACCCCCTGCTGCGCGGGCTGCCCGGTCGAGACGGCCAGCGTGACGGAGGCCGCGGAGGTCAGCGGCTGCCCCGCCGTGCCCGTCATGCTGTGCACGATGTACGTGTAGTCGTGGCCCTCCTTCGCCGTGTAGTCGCCCCAGAGGAAGGTCTGCAGCGGGTTGACGTCGGTCGTCCACGTCCCGGCGGGCGCGCCGGTGAAGCGGAGCCGGTTCGGGAGCCAGCGGTGCTCGCCCTCGGTGTGGTCGAGCCGTTCGATGCCGAAGCCGTGGACGCCCGGCATCGCCGCCTCGTCGTGGTCGATCCCGATCAGCACGACGTCGTTGCCGGCGATCGCCTGAGCCGAGAGTGGGCCGCTGGTTCCGCTCGTCCTCATCGCGTCCTCCGTTCGCGAGGCGGGGATGTCAGCTGGAGCCTACGAGCCCGGCCGATACCGGTGCCACCCCCTGTCGCGCCAGCTTCCGTGACGGGGTGTTTCACCCGCGAAACACAGTGTCACGCCGGCTCGACCGCGCTTGCGATTCGCCCGCATCCTGGGCGACATCCCGTCCCGCACCCCGATGCATCCAGGAGTCCACATGCGTTCCCGTTCCCTCCGCACCCTCGCCGGCGCCGCCGTCGCGCTCACCGGAGTGCTGGCGCTCGCCGCGTGCGCCGGCGCCTCCGACGCCGCGACCGGCGGCCAGAAGGTCGACGGCGGCACCATCGTCTACGCCCACCAGCAGGAGCCCGCCTGCGTGTTCGGCGGCTGGATCGAGCAGGCCTACCTCTCGTACCAGGTGCTCGACAACCTCACCTCGCTCGACGAGAACCACAAGGTCGTGCCGTGGCTCGCCACCGCGTGGAAGCAGTCCGACGACGGCCTCACCTGGACCTTCACCCTGAAGAAGGGGGTGAAGTTCACGGACGGCACGCCGCTCACCGCCGCGGCCGTCGCCTACAACTTCGCCTACTGGGTGAACGGCGGCAACAGCACAGCGAAATTCTGGCTGGACGGCTACTACAAGGACGCCAAGGCGATCGACGACCAGACCCTCCAGATCGACCTGTCGCACCCGTACCCGCGCCTGGCCGACAACCTCACGCAGGGCTACTTCGGCATCCAGTCGCAGCACGCGCTCCAGACCCGCACGAAGGAGCAGAACTGCGAGGCCCCGATCGGCTCCGGCGCGTTCACCGTCGACAAGTGGAACCGCGGCCAGGACATCATCCTCAAGCGGAACAAGGGCTACACGTCCCCGCCCGCGAACGCGAAGCACACCGGGCCGGCCTACGTCGACACGATCGACTGGAAGTTCGTCGCCGACCCGACCACCCGCGTCGCCGCGCTGCAGGGCGGCCAGGTGGATGCGATCTACGACGTGCCCTCCGTGCAGTGGAGCGTGCTGAAGGCCGGCGGCTACCAGCTCGACAAGTTCGTGACGCCTGGCCGTCCGCAGCAGATCTCCTTCAACACCGCGAAGGGCCCCTTCACCGACGAGCAGGTGCGCCAGGCGTTCGCCTACAGCCTGGACCGCCCGCAGATCGTCAACACGATCGGCCGCGGCGTCATCCCGTCGGAAGGCAACGGCGGCGTCAGCCAGGCGACCCCCGGCTACAGCCAGAAGGCCGCGGACTGGTACACGCAGGACGTGAAGAAGGCGAACGCCCTCCTCGACGCCGCCGGCTGGAGCCAGAAGAACTCCGACGGCGTGCGGGTGAAGAACGGCCAGCCGCTGACCGTGCGCCTGCCGTACGGCGCCGGCTCGATCATCAACGCCGACGGCGCCGCGATCCTGCAGGGGGTGAAGGAGCAGGCGAGCAAGGTCGGCTTCGACGTCGAACTCATCCCTGTGCCGCAGAGCGAGTTCTTCTCCGGCAAGTACTCCGGGCCCGACGCCTACGACCTCCAGGCCGGCTACTGGACGAGCGTCACGGCGGGAATCCTCTACATCAACTGGAGGCCGTCCACCGCAGCCGACCCGAACTACAGCAACAGCAGCTTCACCAATGACCCCGTGCTCGCGCAGTACATCCTCGACGGCAACTCGGCGGCGACCGTCGAGCAGCAGAACGCCGACTACCAGAAGGCGCAGGACTACATCGCCCAGCACGCGCTGTCCATCGGCGTCTACGACCGGCTGAGCACGCTCGCCGTCTCGCCCAAGCTCCACGACGTCTGGCAGGAGCACGCACAGGGAGGACCGACGTTCTATGACGCGTATCTCACCAAGTGAGCCGGTGCTCGCAGAGGCGGAGGTCGCAGCCGGCGGCGCGGCGGTCATCACGACCGTCCGCCCCCGGCGCGGCCGGTCCGTCGCCTTCACCCTCCTGAAGAAGGCCGGCGCGGCGGTCGTGGTCCTCTGGGGCGCGGCGACCGTGGCGTTCTTCGCCCAGCTCGCCCTCCCCGGCGACCGGGCGACGACCATCCTCAACATCCGCGCCGGACAGGTGCAGCTGCGCACCCCGGCGGAGCTGGAGCAGATCCGCGCCCAGTACGGCCTCACCCGCCCGGTCATCCTCCAGTACCTCGACTACCTGCGCGGGCTGGTCGCGGGTGACTTCGGGACGTCGTACCAGCAGTATCGCCCGGTCACCGCGATCATCGGCGAGCAGCTCGGCAGCACGGTCACCCTCTCGTTGGCGGCGATCGCCCTGGCTTGGGTGATCATGGTCGTCTGGGTCACCCTCACCGCCGGGCGGGGCTCGCGGATCGGCGCGCTCGGCTCGACGGTGGACGTCGTCACCGCGGGCCTCCCGGCCTACTGGCTGGGCATCATCCTGCTGCTGGTGTTCGGCCTCGGGCTGCGCTGGTTCCCGATCATCAGCGGCTCGGCGCCGAACGGGATCGTGCTGCCGGCGCTGACGCTCGCCATCCCGCTGGCCGGGTTCATGGCGCAGAGCGTGCGCACCGAGTTCGAGCGCTCGCTCGACCAGCCCTTCGTGCTCTCGGCGCGGATGCGCGGGATGGGGGAGTGGGGGATCCGGCTGCGGCACGTCCTCCGTCACGCCGTCATCCCCGCGGTCACCCTCTCGGGCTGGGCGCTCGGCGCGACGCTCTCCGGCGCGGTGATCGTGGAGTCGATCTTCTCGCGGCCCGGCATCGGCTCGGTGCTGGTCACCGCCGTCAACTCCCAGGACCTGCCGGTCGTCACCGGCATCGTCACCCTCGTCGCCGTGGTCTACGTGGTGGCGAACCTCATCGTCGACGTCGTCTACACGGTGATCGACCCCCGATTGGAGCTGTCATGACCTCCGTCGCCTCACCCTCGAAGCAGCGTGTCGCACGCTCGGCAGCGACGCGCCTCACCCGCGCCCCGTGGGGCCTCTCCCTCGCGGTCGCCTTCGCCGTGCTGCTCCTCGTCGCGGTCATCGCCCCGCAGCTCCTCACCACTCACCTGCCCACCGCCGTCGACTACGGCGCCGCCCTCCAACCGCCGAGCTGGGCCCACCCGTTCGGCACCGATGAGTCCGGTCGTGACCTCTACACGCGGATCGTGTGGGGCGCACGCGACTCCCTCACCATCGGGGTGGGCGCCGCGGCCGTGAGCATCGGACTGGCGCTGATCCTCGGCACGCTCGCGGCGCTCGGCGTCAGGCCGGTCGCCGTCGTGATCGACCGGTTCGTGGAGATCCTGTTCGCGTTCCCCGCCCTCCTGCTCGCGCTGCTGCTCATCGCGATCGCCGGCCCGAGTGCGGCCACGCAGGTCTTCGCGGTCGGCGTCGGCACGGCGCCGGGCTACGCGCGGATGATCCGCGGCCAGATCCTCGGCGCGCGGAACTCGGCGTACGTGGAGGCCGCGACGGCGCTCGGGCACTCGCGCTTGCGGATCGTGCGCGCGCACATCCTCCCGAACGCGCTGCGTCCGCTGGTCGCGGTGTTCGCGCTGTCGATCGGGCAGTCGATCGTGTGGGCGTCGAGCCTGTCGTTCCTCGGGCTGGGCGTCGCCCCGCCCGCGTCCGAGTGGGGCGCGCTGCTCGACGCGGGCCGCGCCTACCTCACCACGGCCTGGTGGCTGGTCGTCATCCCGGGCCTCGTCATCGTCGCGGTCGCGCTGGCCGCGACCACCATCGGCCGGCACATCCAGGCGCGCCTGGAGAAAGGGGAGCGATCGTGAGCATCGCAGAGCAGAGGACCGCCGACACCTCCACCGACCTGGGCCGCCTCGACTGGCCCGCCGCACGCCTCCGCGTGCGCAACCTGCGCACCGGGTTCACCGTGGACGGCGTCCACCGTCCCATCGTCGCGGGCGTCTCCTTCGACCTCCTCCCCGGCCAGTGCGTCGCGATCGTCGGCGAGTCCGGCTCGGGCAAGTCCGTCACCGCGCGCAGCCTGGTCGGCCTCGCGGGACGCAACGCCACCGTGGAGGCCGACCAGCTCGAGCTTCACCACGAGGACGCCCGCGCTTTCACCCCGCGGCAGTGGCGTCGCGTCCGCGGCCGGGACGTCGGCTTCGTGCTGCAGGACGCCCTCGTCTCCCTCGACCCGCTGCGTCCGGTCGGCGCGGAGATCGCCGAGGCCCTGCGCCTGCACGGCTGGGGGAACCGCACCGCCCGGAAGGCCCGCGTGCGGGAGCTGCTGGAGCGCGTCGGCGTTCCGAACCCGGCCGTCCGCGCACGGCAGCGTCCCGACCAGCTCTCCGGCGGCCTCCGGCAGCGCGCGCTCATCGCCTCGGCGATCGCGCTCGACCCGGACATCGTGATCGCCGACGAGCCGACCACCGCTCTGGACGTCACCGTGCAGGCGCAGGTGCTCGCCCAGTTGGAGGCCATGAAGGAGCGCGGCGCCTCCCTCGTCCTGATCAGCCACGACCTGTCCGTCGTCGCGCGACTGGCCGACCACATCCTCGTCATGCGCGGCGGCGAGGTGCTGGAGCAGGGGCCGGCCGACCGGGTGCTCGCCGCACCGGAGCACGCGTACACCCGCGCCCTCATCGCCGCGGTTCCCGGCGAGGCCACCCGAGGACGCGCGCTCACCCCCGGCTCACCCGCTCCTTCACCCCGGCCACCTCTGGGTGAGCCGGTGCTGGAGGCGCGCGAGCTGGTCAAGCGCTTCCACTCCTCCGACGGCACTGTCACCCGCGCGGTCGACGGCGTCTCCTTCACCCTCCGCGCCGGCGAGACGCTCGGCATCGTGGGGGAGTCGGGCTCGGGCAAGAGCACGACTGCCAAACTGGCGCTCGGTCTCGAACACCTCGACGGCGGCGACGTGCGCCTCCTCGGCCAGGACTGGTCGGCGCTGCCCGAGTCGCGCCGTCGCGCCCTGCGCCGCCGCATCTCGGTCGTCTACCAGGACCCGCTGAGCTCGTTCGACCCGCGCTGGACCGTCGAGCGGATCCTGCTCGACGCCCTCCGCCCGGAGAGCTTCGCCGACGGAGCCGCGCGCGACACCCGCCTGCGCGAGCTGCTCGGCCAGGTCGGGCTCGGAGCGGAGGTGCTGCCGCGCTTCCCGCTCCGCCTCTCCGGAGGCCAGCGCCAGCGCGTCGCCATCGCGCGCGCCCTCGCCCCGCGGCCCGACGTGATCGTGCTCGACGAGGCCGTGTCGGCGCTCGACGTCACCATCCAGGCGCAGATCCTCGATCTCCTCGTGGCGCTGCAGCGGGAGTCCGGCGTCGCCTACCTCTTCATCTCGCACGACCTCGGCGTCATCAGCCACCTGAGCGACCGCGTGCTGGTGATGAAGGACGGCCGCGTCGTGGAGGAGGGGACGGCAGAGGACGTCTTCGAACGACCGCAGCAGACGTACACTCGTGACCTGATCGCCGCGATCCCGGAGTTCGCTCCGGCCGGCGGACCCCGCAGCCCGGAAGGCGACGCATGACCACCGAACCCAAGCAGCTCTTCGTCAACCTGTTCGAGATGGCGTGCGTGAGCCACATCACCCACGGCCTCTGGCCGCTGCCCGGCAACAACCGCGAGCGCTTCGCCGACCTCGACTACTGGCTGGAGCTCGCCCGGCTGCTGGAGCACGGCGGCTTCGACGGGATCTTCCTGGCCGACGTGATCGGCGCGTACGACGTCTTCCGCGGCGGCCCCGAGACCGCGCTGCGGGAGGGCCTGCAGAGCCCGAACCTCGACCCGCTGCTGCTCGTCCCCGCGATGGCGGCCGTCACCGACCGGCTCGGCTTCGGCGTGACGTTCTCGACCACGTACGAGCCGCCGTTCGCGTTCGCCCGCCGGATGTCGACCCTCGACCACCTCACCAAGGGCCGGATCGGGTGGAACATCGTGACCTCCTACCTCCCGAACGCCGCCCGCAACTTCGGGCTGGACGACGAGGTGCCGCACGACGAGCGCTACCGCCGCGCCGAGGAGTACCTGGACGTGCTCTACAAGCTGTGGGAGGGCTCCTGGGACGACGACGCCGTCATCGCCGACCGCGCGGTCGGCGTCTTCACCGACCCGTCGAAGGTGCGGTACATCGACCACGTCGGCGAGCGGCACCGGGTGGCCGGGCCGCACATCGTGCACCCGTCGCCGCAGCGCACGCCTGTGCTGTTCCAGGCGACTGGGTCGCCCGCGGGGATCGAGTTCGCGGGCCGGCACGCGGAGGTGGTCTTCACGGGAGGCCGCACGAGCGAGGAGTTCCGCCGCAACGCCGACGGGATGCGGGACGCCGCCGAGCGCCACGATCGGCAGCGCGACGACGTGAAGTTCATCGCGATGGCGGGCGTGATCGTCGGCCGGACGACCGAGGAGGCCGAGGACAAGTGGCGGCTGTACCAGCAGCACTCCAGCCTCGACGGCATCCTCGCCCACAGCAGCCTCCCCGTGGATCTGACGGCGTTCCCGCGCGACATCACCGTGCGGGAGGCGCTGGCCCGGGCGGAGTTCCCGGCCGAGCGGGTGCCGTTCCTGCCGCTGGATCGCACCGTGGGCCAGGCCCTGGACTTCATCAAGAACGGCCGCGACGATCGCTTCCTCGTGGTCGGCGACCCGAAGACCGTGGCCGACGAGATCGAGCGCTGGCTGGACGAGGACGGCCTGGACGGCATCAACCTCCGCCAGTACCACTCCTTCGAGACGGCACGCGACTTCGCCGAGCTGGTGATCCCGGAACTGCGTCGCCGCGGGCGGCTGCCGCAGGAGGGGGAGCGGTCGGGCACGCTGCGGGAGCGGCTGTTCGGGGACGGCCACAACCGGCTGCCGGAAGGGCACCCGGCGACGCGGTACCGCGGCGGGGCGAACCTGCACGAGGAGGCTGCGGCCGCCGCGCGCTGATCGCGCCGGCTCGCCGAGGGGCACGTAAACGCCCCTAAACGTCGCTTTTAGGGGCGACAACGTGCCCTTCGGCGTGACTGCGTGCCCTTCGGCGGCCGGATACGCACAGTGATTGCGCACCCGGGCGCTAGGTTGGACAAATGCGTGCGATGGGGGCGTTCTGGCTGCAGCGTGCCCGCGCGCAGGCCGGCACGCTCGTCGCGACCGGGCTCGTCGTCGTGGTGGTGGCCGCGCTGGCGTCCGTGATGACCGGGCTCGCCTTCCGCTCGCCGACCTCCGCCGTCCACGCCACCCTCGCCGCGGAGCCCGCCGCCGTCACCTCGGTGGCCCTGGAGTCGAGCGCGCTGTCCGACCTGGACGCCCAGGATGCCGACGTCCGCCGCGCGCTCGCGAAACGGCTCTCCGGCCTCCCGGTCGCCGTCGCGTCCTCGTTCTCGGCGCCGTCCGTCCCGGTCGAGGGAGGCCGCGGCGCGCTCGTGCTGGTCTCCGGCGACGGACTCCAGCAGCGCGTCACGATGACGCAGGGCCGCTGGCCCGGCGCCGACACGGAGGCCGCCGTCGACGCCGCCTTCGCCCGCGGGCACTCGGTCTCGGTCGGCGACCGGGTGACGATGTCCGGCCCGGCCGCGCCGGTCACCGTCACCGTCGTCGGTGTGTGGCGCGCGACCGATCCCGCGGCGCCGGCCTGGCTCGGCCTGACCACCGGCGACGGCCGCATCGTCGTCTCGGCGGCGACCGCGGCGGCGGCGAGCGACGGCGTGGTCGGGCGCTGGGTGCTGACCCCGGATGCCCGCCGTACGTCCGCCGCCGACCTCCCGCGCCTGCAGGCCGCGCTCGGCGGCGCGGCCGGACAGCTCAGCGGCGACTCGGCCGCGGGCGGCAGCCCCTTCTCGACCAGCGGCGACGGTGTCGCGACGGTCGCCGCCATGCAGCGGTCGGTCGTGGCCCTGCACGCCGTCATCCCGGTGCCGCTCGCCGTCCTGGCCGCGTGCTCGGCCATCGCGCTCGTGCTGCTCGCGCAGCTTCTCGCCGGGGCGCGCCGGGTGGAGACCCGGCTGCTGCGCTCGCGCGGCGTCACCATCCCTGCGCTGGCGCGGGCGACCGCGGTCGAGTCCGGCCTCGTCGCGCTGGCGGCCACCATCGTCGGCACGCTCGTCGCGCAGGTCGTCCTCCTCGCGACGGTGGGTCCGCCGTCCGGCGCCCTCGACCTCCTGCTGCCGCCGCTGCTGACCGTCCTGGTCGCGATCGCCGCGACCACCCTGACCGCCGTCGTCTCAGCCCGCGCCGCCTCCGACTCGCCCGGCGCGGTGGAGGCGGGGCGCGGCCGCACCGTCGTGTCCGCCGGCCTCACGGTGCTCGCCGTCGTCGCGGCGGCCGTCACCCTGTGGCGGTTCGTGGCCTTCGGTCCGACGGTCGGCGGCGGCGTGGACGCGGTCGACCCGACCGGAGTGGTCGCGCCCGCCGCCGTGCTGTGCGCCATCGCGCTGGTCGGCCTCCTGCTGTTCGGCCCGGCGTCGGCCGCGGTCGAGCGGGTGGCCGGCCGGGGGCGCGGCGTCGCGGGAGTGCTGCCCGCCCGCCAGGTCGGCCGCGGGGTCGCGCTGTTCGCTGGGCCGGTCGCGCTGATCGTGCTCGCGGTCGGATCGCTGACCTTCGCTGCCGGCTACGCGGGCACGTTCGGGGGCTTCCTGCGCGACTCCGCGCTGCTGGTCAACGGCGCGTCGGTGCGCGCGGACCTCGGTGTGGGAGGGAGTCCGCACGGCACAGGCGACGTGTCGGGCGCCGCGCGGCTCGGGCGCCTTCCCGGGGTCACCGCCGTTTCGCCGGCGATCGTCGACAGCGGGACGGTCGGGGACACCGACGTCGCCGTGGTGGCCGCGAACTCCGCGAAGCTGCCCGCGCTGCTGCCCGTCGGCGGCTACCTGCTCGACACGGCGGCGCTGTCCCGCCAGGTCACGCCGAAGGACGCGCTCGCCGGCGCGCCCCTCCCCTCGGGAGCGCACGAGCTGCGCGCGACCGTGACGGTGACGGCGGGAGCGGGTGCCGCCGCCGTCGTGGGGACGACCGCGTGGCTCGCCACGACCAGCGACGAGGTCGTGCCGGTCACCGCAACGCCGGGGCCGGACGGCTCTGTCGCCTTCCCGGTTCCGGCGGGAGCGGACCGGCTGGTCGCGGTGGACACGGACGTGGAGTCCGTGGCCGGCGCCGACGCCGTGACGGTGACGCTGAGCGGCCTGCCCACGGGCGCCGCCCGCTGGGTGCAGGCGTCTTCCGCCTTCGGCTCGGCCAGCCCGTTCCGCGCTGACGGCGCAGGAACCGCCGCACGCGCGGCCTCCCTCACCGGCGACGGCAGCGTGCGGTTCGTTCCGCCCGGCGACGCCGCCCTCCCGCTCGCGGTCACGACCGCGCTGGCGCAGGACGACTCCCTCCAGGTCGGCCAGCGCATCGAGGTGCGCAGCCCGGCCGGCGACGTGCAGGGCACGGTCGCGGCGATCGTGCCGGCGCTGCCGGGGACGACGTCCGAGCGCGCGGTCTTCGCCGACCTCCCCGCGCTCACCGCGGTGCTGCTGCGCACGTCGGCCTCCGTGCCGCGCGCCTCCTCCGTCTGGCTCGCGGCGGACGATCCCGACGCGGTCGCGGGCGCCGTGCGCTCGGCCGTCGGCGCGGAGGCGTCGGTGACCACGGCGTCCGGGGCGTTCGTCGCGCGGTTCCTCGGCGGCGCGGTCGCCAGCACCTGGCTCGGCGCCGCCGGCTGCGCGCTGCTCGCGGTCGCCGCCGTCGCCGCGGCGATCACCGCAGCGCTGCGCCGCCGCCGGGGAGAAGTGATCGTGCTCCGGGCCGTCGGCCTGTCCGGACGCCAGCAGGCCTGGGCGCGGCGGCTGGAGGTCGTCGGCGTCGCGTGCGCGGCCGGCGTCTTCGGCCTCCTCGGCGGGATCGTGGTGGTGCTGCTCGTGGGGAACACCCTGGCCCGGCTCTCGGTGGTGACCGCCCCGTCGACCCTGTCGGTGCAGGGCCGGGTGGACCCGATCGGGATGGCCGTCGGCGCGGTCGCGCTGGCCGCGGCGCTCGCCGTCGCGGTGTGGGGGTACGGGGTCGCGGTGCGCAGGCAGGCCGCGGACACCGCGTATCGGGAGGAGACGCGGTGACGGCCCGCGCGCGGACCTCCCGTCTCTCCGACGCCGGGCTGGCCCTCCGGGCGCTCCGCGCCTTCCGCGGCGGCCTGCTCCTCCTCGCGCTCGTGACGGTCGTCGCGGCCACGGCCCTCGCCGCCTGGCCCCGCGTCTCCAGCGAGCTTCTGACGAGCGAGCTCCAGCACGAGCTCACCCAGGCCGGCGCGGGCGGCCGGGACGTGACCACGGCCATCCGGTCCGGGACTTTCAACGCCGGTCCCGCCCTCGACTCGACCGCGGTGTGGCGCGACCTTCCGGGCATCGCGGATCGGGTGAGGCAGGGGATGAAGGCGCCCCTCCGCGCCGTCGTCGGACCCGGTGACAGCGCACAGCGCAGCTACGACCTCCCGATCGCGCCGCCTGCCGGTGCCGCGAGCAACAGCCGGTTCGCGGTCGGCGTGGAGGCCTACCGCGGCCTCCGCGACCAGGCGAAGCTGGTGAGCGGAGCCTGGCCGAGCGCCATCCCCGCGCCGGTCGTGCCCGGGTCGACGGTGGAGGTCGTCCTCACCCCCGAGGCGGCGAAGCTCCTCGGCTGGACCGTAGGCGCGTCCCGCGCGATCGCCACCGAGCTGACCCTGAAGCTCTCCGGCCTCGTCGAGCCCAGGGACGCGAGCAGCGACTTCTGGAACCTCGACGCGGTCCGCGCGCGCGGCCACTTCCTGGACGCCGGCGACGCGGGCAAGCAGTTCGGCGCCGTCGTCTGGGTGGACGCGGACTCGTGGCCGCGCGTCCTCCCGGCCATCCCGGACACCGTCGCCTCGCTCTGGTTCCCCGTCGCGCCGGGCGGTCTCCGGGTGGAGGACCTCCCCGCCGTCCGCGGTGCGCTCGGCAGCTTCCTGGCCCTCCCGCCCGTCGCCCGGGTGGGCGACGCGCAGGTGCCGCTGACCTTCGCCACCAGCCTCCCGACCCCGCTGGACGCGTTCCAGTCCCGCGCCCAGCCAGCGAACACACTGTTCGCCATCCTCGCCGCCGGGCCGCTCGTCGTGGCCCTGACCGTGTTGGCACTCGGCGCGCGGCTGGTCGTGTCGCGGCGCAGGGAGGCGCTCGCCCTGATGGCGGCGCGCGGCGCATCCCCGTGGCGGCTGCGCGGCAGCCTCGCGCTCGACGGCGCCCTCGCGTCGGTCCCGGCCGCCGCCGTCGGACTCGGGATCGCGTTCGCCGCGACCCCGGACGCCGCGCCTGTGCTGCTCCCTGTCCTACTCGCCCTCCTCTGCGCGCTGGCGCCGCCGCTCGCCCTCGTGCTCGCCGCCGGCTCCCTCGTCCCGCGCCCGGTCGCCCCGCCCGCGCGCTGGGCGTGGGTCGCGGAGGTGATCGTGCTCGGCCTCGCGGCGCTCAGCGTCGTGCTGCTCGCGCGCCGGGGCCTGTCGTCTCCGGGCGCCGGGCTGGAGGTCGATCCGCTCGCCGCGCTCACCCCGGTCCTGGTCGCCCTGGCCGCGTGCGTCGTCGTGCTGCGGGTGACCGCCGTGCCGCTCGCCTGGCTGACCGGGGCGCTGCGGCGCGGGCGCGGAGCCGTAGCCTTCCTCGGTGCGGCCGGCTCGCTCGGCGCGGCCGGACGGCGCGGACGCTCTCATGTGCTCTGGCCCGTCTTCGCCCTCATCGCCGGCGCGAGCATCGCCCTGTTCTCAGTGAGCGTGCTCGCGACCGCCCGCGACGGCCTCGACCAGGGCGCCAGGGCCCGCGTCGGCGCCGACCTGTCCCTGACCGCGGCCGCCGGCCTCTCCACGGACCAGCTCGCCGAGGTGAAGCGCCTCCCCGGCGTCGCCGCGACCGCGACCGTCGACTGGGCGGGCGGCGTCGCGATCACTGCCGCGGGATCCGGGGAGGTCGTCTCCGCCTACCTCGTCGATCCGAGGCAACTGGAGGCCGTCCAGCGCGACCTCCCGGCCTCGGCGCGGCTCTCGACCCTCCTGACTGGAGGCCTCCCCGGCCGGACCGGGGCGGTGCTCGGCGGCTGGGATAGTCGCATCCCGGTCACCAGCGCGCTGATCATCGGGCAGGGCAGCAACGTGCACCTCGCTGTGACCGAGCTGGACTTCGCCCCTGGCGTCTACGTGCGCGACACCCGCTGGGCGATCATCGACCGCACCACGCTGCCGCACTCCAGCGAGGTCAGCGGGACGCCGCAGACGGTGCTGGTCGCGCTGGCGCCCGGCGCCGACGCCGCGGCCGTGCACGCCGCGCTCGCCCGGATCGGCGGGAAGGGCGCCCTCGTCGGCGACGCCGTCGCCGAGCGCGCCGCCCTGCACGCGTCCCCGCTCGTCGCCGGCACCGAGGCGGTCGCCCTGCTCTCGATCGCGCTCACGGCTCTGCTCTGCATCGCCGCGCTGCTGCTGACCCTCGTGATGAACACCGCCGCCCGGGTCCGGCTCGTGGCCACGCTCCGCACGGTCGGCTTCAGCGCCCGCCAGACCGCGGGCGTCCTGGCCTGGGAGCTCGGCCCGGTGCTCGTGGTCGGGCTGATCGCCGGGACGGTGGTCGGCCTGCTGCTGCCCGGCGTGGTCCTCGGGCCGCTGGACCTGCGCGGCTTCACCGGAAGCCCCGTCCAGCCGGCGATCGTGCGGGACCCGTGGCTCAGCGCCGCGGCGCTCGCCGGGTTCACGGCCGTGGCGGCCCTCGCGACGCTCGTGGCGCTGGCCGGCGCGCGCCGGTCGTCGCCGTCGGCCGTGCTGCGCGCCGCGGGCGACCATCCCACGACAGGAGGACAATGACCGGGATGACCACCCCGCACGCCGACGCCGCCATCCGGTGCGCCGACCTCGTGCGTATCTTCACCGCCGACGGCGTGGAGGTCCAGGCGCTGCAGGGCCTCACCCTCAGCGTCGACAGCGGCGAGCTGGTCGCCATCGTCGGCGCGTCAGGCTCCGGCAAGTCGACGCTGCTCGGGATCCTCTCGGGCCTGGACAAGCCGACCGCCGGCCAGGTCTCCGTCGCCGGCCGCGACCTCCTCGCCCTGTCCTCGCGCGACCGGGTGGACTACCGGCGCCGGACGGTCGGCTTCGTCTGGCAGCAGACCTCCCGCAACCTCCTCGGCTACCTGACCGCACGCGAGAACCTGGCGCTCGCGATGTCGCTGGCGAAGACCCCCGACCGCGACCGCCGCTCCGCCGACCTCCTGGACCTGCTGGAGGTCGCCCACTGCGCCGACCGCCGCCCATCGGAGCTGTCCGGCGGCGAGCAGCAGCGCGTCGCCATCGCCGTCGGACTCGCCAACGAGCCGCGCGTACTCCTCGCCGACGAGCCCACCGGCGAGCTCGACGAGGCGACGAGCGCGGAGGTCCTGGAGGCCATGCGCGGCGTCAACCGCGAGCTCGGCGTCACCACCCTGATCGTCACCCACGACCCGACCGTCTCCGAGCACGTCGCCCGCACCGTTCAGATCCGCGACGGCCGCACCTCGACCGAGGTCCTGCGCCGCACCGGCGTCACCGCGGAGGGCGACGAGCACACCGTCGCGGAGGAGTACGCCGTGCTCGACCGGGTCGGCCGGCTGCAGCTCCCGCACGAGTACCTGACGTCGCTCGGGATGCGCGAGCGCGTGCGGCTGGCGCTCGAGGCCGACCATGTGGGGGTGTGGCCGCACGCGCGCTCGGACGGACCGGCGTCGCAGGAGGAGAAGGGGGAGGCGACCTCATGACGAGTCTGGACACCGTGACCGACCGCCCCGGGGCCGCCCCCGCCGCCCCGCTCCTGGCCGCCGACGCCGTCAGCCGCGTCTTCGACACCGCCGCAGGCCCCGTCGTCGCGCTCGCCGAGGCGACCCTGGAGGTCCACCCCGGCGAGCTGGTCGTCGTCAAGGGCCGATCCGGCTCCGGCAAGACAACGCTGCTCAACGTGCTGAGCGGACTCGACCGCCCCACAGCCGGCTCCGTCGTGGTCGCCGGCGTGGACGTCGCCACCGCCGACGAGGCCGCCCTCGTCCGGCTCCGCCAGCGCGGCGTGGGGTTCGTGTTCCAGTCGTTCGGCCTCATCCCCGTGCTGTCGGCCGCCGAGAACGTGGAGGTCCCGCTCCGGCTCCTCGGCGTGGACCCGGCCGAGCGCGACGCCCGCGTCGCCGACCTCCTCGACCGCGTCGGCCTCGCCGCGCACGCCCGCCAGCGTCCGACCGAGCTCTCCGGAGGCCAGCAGCAGCGCGTCGGGATCGCCCGCGCGCTCGTCGCCGACCCGCCGCTCCTGTTCGCCGACGAGCCGACCGGCCAGCTCGACAGCGTGACCGGCCGCCAGATCATGGACCTCCTGGTCGACCTCGTCCACGGCAGCGGCGTGGCCGCGGTGGTGACGACGCACGACCCGGCCCTGATGGCCAGGGCCGACCGCGTGCTGGAGCTGCACGACGGCCGGCTGGGGCATCCGCCGAAGCGCCACGGGCGTCACGCTGCGGAGGGGTGAGGGCGCGGGGTCCGTGCTGTCAGGTCGGCCGTCACGCCGCCCCGCGAACCTCAGCGATCACCCGTCCGCGCCCCCGAAACCCGACGAACGCGAGATACACCCCCAGGAACGCCTCCCACACGATCTCCGGAAGCGTCGCGACCGCCGACACCGGCGACCCCTGGCTCCACAGCCCGAACAGCACGCCGATCCCGGACAGCGCGACGAGCGACCCGCCGACCATCCCGACCACCGCCATCGGCCGCGGCACCAGCCCGGAGCGCAGCAGCAGCCAGCCGAGGAGGACGCCGTTGCCGATCCCCGCGACGAAGCCGGGACCGAGCAGGAACGTCCAGTTCCGCAGCGCGACCAGCGTCTGCGCGGACGCAGTGAGCGCGTCGGGGTCGCCGAGCGCCGCCGCGTGCTGGCGGAGGGTCACGACGGTGAGCAGGCACAGCATCCCGACCGCGATGAACACGCACTCCATCACCCGGGCCACGACGTAGCCGAGCGCGAGCCCCTCGGCACGGCGGCGGAGGACCGGGAAGAGCGCGAGCGCGGTGCCCAGGTTGGCGGCGATGAGCACCGCCTCGCAGAGGATGCCGGACAGCACGCGCACATCAGCGCCGGCGCCGAGCACGTAGTGCGGGTCGTCGAGCACCGGCGCGTAGAGCAGGACCCCGGCGATGGCGGAGACGAACGTGACGAGGAAGAGCACGCCCGCGGTGAGCGAGCGTTGTCGGTCGGCGACGAAATCCGTTGCGACGCCTGCGGTCGAAGTGGTTGTCATGATGGCCTCGGATCGGGTGGAAAGTGACCTAGGATAATGGGTGTACGGTGTACACCTGGAAGAATAGGTGTACGGCGTACACCTTGTCAATGCCCATCGACCGAGGAGCCGCCGATGCCGCAGCCCCCGCGCCCGCGCCTCACCCGTGACGTCGTGCTCGCCGGCGCCCTCGCCCGCGCCGACGCTGCCGGCCTCGACGCCCTGTCGATGCGCGCCCTCGCCGCCGAGCTCGGCGTCGTCCCGATGGCCCTCTACAAGCACGTCGCCAACAAGGACGAGCTGATCGACGGGATGGTCGACCTGGTCTGGGCGGAGGTCGAGCCGCCGGCGATCGGTGGGGCCGCTGCCGAGGCCCGGGGCACCGCTGCCCCCGCGGTCCCGTGGCACGAGGCAATGCGCGCGCGGGCAGTCTCCCTCCGGGCGGCGCTGCGCCGCCATCCCTGGGCCGTCGGCCTGATGGAGTCGCGCATGCGTCCCGGCCTGGCCAACCTCGCCGCCCACAACGCCATGATGGGCTGCCTCCGCGAGGCGGGATTCTCGTTCCGCGGGACCGTGCACGCCACCTCGGTGCTCGACGCCTACGTCTACGGCTTCGCCCTGCAGGAGAAGACCCTCCCGTTCGACACCCCGGAGGAGTCGGGGGAGGCCGCCGCCGCCAAGCGCGAGACCGTTCCGCCGGAGGTGGCCCTCCGCTTCCCGTACCTCCTGGAGGTCGTGGCCGAGCTGGCCCGGGAAGGCTACGACTACGACGAGGAGTTCGCCACCGGCCTCGACCTCATCCTTCAGGGCATCGAACGTCTCCAGCCCTGACCGGCAACCGCGGCTGCCCGATCGCCGCTGCTGCCCCTCGCCAGGCGTTCCTCAGTCGAGGTGGTCGAGGTAGCGGAGGATGATCCCCTCGCGCAGCGCCCACGGGCAGACCTCGAGCACCGGCACGTCGAACGCGCGCATCGCCTCCCGCAGCACGACCCCGCCCGCGACGATCTGGAACGTCCGGTCCGCCGTGATCCCCGGCAGCGCGGTGCGGGCGTCGGCCGTGAGCTGCGCCAGGCGGGGCACCCAGTCCGCGAGCTCCGAGCGGCGCAGGAGGCTGCGCTCGGTCCCGCCAGGGCCGCTCGCGGTCGAACCGGCCAGGCGGGCGAGCGAGCGGATGGTCTTGGAGGTGCCGATCACGTGCGCGGGCCCGCTGTCGGTGAAGCGTCCCACCGCGTCGGCGAGCGTCGTCCTGGCGTGGTCGCGGAGAGCCGTGACCTGCTCAGCGGTCGGCGGGTCCTGGTGCAGGAACCCGATGGTGCTGCGGCCGGCGCCCAGCGGAAGGGAGACCGCGGTGTCGGGGTACTCGTCGACGCCCGCCGCGATCTCGAGCGAGCCGCCGCCGATGTCCATCAGGAGGATGGAGCCGGCCGACCAGCCCGACCAGCGGCGCACGGCGAGGAACGTCAGCCGCGCCTCGTCCTCGCCGGAGAGCACCTGGAGGTCGACACCCGTCTCGTCCAGGATGCGGGCCAGGATCGCGGGGCCGTTGGCGGCCTCCCGGATCGCCGAAGTCGCGAACGGCAGCAGCTCCTCGATGCCCTCGGCGCGGCCGACCTCGACCGCCGACCGGATCGCCTCCAGGATCGCGGTCTCGCCCTCGGCGCTGATCGCGCCGTCCTCGGTGATGTATCGCATGAGCCGCAGCACGGACTTGTGCGTGGCAGCGGGGAGGGGGCGTGCGCCCGGGTGCGCGTCGACGACGAGAAGGTGGACGGTGTTCGATCCCACATCGAGGACTCCGAGTCGCATAGTCAGACAGTAGTGGTCGGGGAGGCCGCTCGCGACACGCCCTTTTGTGGTGCGACACGCGCCCCCGGGAGGGCGACACGCCGTGTCGATGTACCCAGTTCGGAGGTGGGTCTGTCGGTGGTCCCGCGTATTGTCGGGGGTGTCGGAAGAGGTCCCGAAAAAATCGCCCAAACACTACATGTAGTGGAATGACAATCGTGTCATTCGGGTTATATAGTGGGTAAACACCGCGAGACACGCGAGTGACAAGATTTCTGGGGAGGCCATCATGGACTACGAAAACGACACCGTCGGCGGCTATGCGGTTCCGGTCGACCCGATGGACCTGCTGCAGTGCGACAGCTGCCAGTAGTCCGCTGACGACAGCTTCGAGAACCCCGGCGCCGAGTGCGCCGGGGTTTTCCTTTTTCCCGGGGAGCCCGGGGCGCTTGCGTAGAATCGTCGGGTGCCAGTGAATCCAGAGCTCGTGGGTCGGAGCTTCCCGCCCACCCCTCCGTATCTCGTCGGCCGTGAGAAGGTGCGCGAGTTCGCCGCCGCCGTGCTCGCGACGGATCCGATCAGCTTCGACGTGGCGGCTGCCCAGGCCGCTGGCCACGCCGACCTCGTCGCGCCGCCCACCTTCGCGGTCGTGGTGCAGCAGCTCACACTCGACCAGCTCCTTGCCGACCCGGAGGCGGGCATCGACTTCAGTCGCGTCGTCCACGGCGACCAGCGGTTCACGTTCTCGCGTCCGGTGATCGCGGGCGACGAGCTGACGGCGACGCTGACCGTGACCGCGGTCAAGTCGCTCGGCGCGCACAGCATGGTCACCGCCGAGTCGGTGATCGTGGACGGCGCCGGCGATCATGTCGTCACGTCCATTTCCACCATGGTCGTGCGAGGAGACGAGTGATGGCCGCACCCGATTTCGACGCCCTGACCGTCGGCGACGTCGTCGCCGAGCGCTCGTTCGACCTGAGCCGCGACGCCCTCGTCCGCTACGCGGGCGCCTCCGGCGACTTCAACCCGATCCACTACCGCGACGACGTCGCGACCTCGGTGGGCCTTCCCGGCGTGATCGCGCACGGGATGCTGACGATGGGCATCGCCGTCCAGCCGGTGGTCGACTGGGCCGGCGACCCGGCGCGTGTCGTGGACTACCAAGTGCGCTTCACCCGCCCGGTGGTCGTGGACCCGGCGGAGGGCGCGAGCGTGCAGGTCACGGCCAAGGTCGGGCAGCTCGACGCGGAGGCCAGGGTCGCCCGCATCGACCTCACGACGACGTTCAACTCCGAGACCGTGCTCGGCAAGGCGCAGGTCCGCGTCTCGCTCGCGTGAACGACGAGATGACCGCGACGCCACCCCTGTCGGAGCTCACGACAATGCGGGTCGGCGGCGTCCCGGAGACACTGGTCGCGCCCGCCGACACCGACGCGCTCGTCGCGGCCGCCCGGGAGGTCTGGGCGTCTGACGTGGACTGGCTGCTGCTCGGCGGCGGCTCGAACACCGTCGCGAGCGACGAGGGCTTCGACGGCACGGTGATCCGCGTGGTGACCCGCGGTGTCGAGCGCCTCGAGGCGCCGGAGGGACGCGTACGCCTGCGGGTGCAGGCCGGCGAGCCCTGGGACGACGTCGTCGCGCTGACCGTCCGCAACGGCTGGTCCGGCATCGAGGCGCTGTCCGGCATCCCGGGGTCGACCGGCGCCGCTCCGGTGCAGAACATCGGCGCGTACGGACAGGAGCTCGAGTCGGCGCTGCTCGGCGTCGACTTCCTGGACGCGAGCACGGGGGAGGTCCGCCGCCTGACGCGTGCGGACCTGGACCTGGGATACCGGACTTCCGCGTTCAAGCGCGGCCTGCTCGGCATCGTGCTCACGGTGGAGCTGGAACTCGCGGACAACTCGGTGCCCGGCGGCGTCGGGGCGCCGCTCAGCGCCCCGATCGCCTACGCACAGCTCGCCGACTCGCTCGGCGTGCCGCTCGGGTCGCGCGTGCCGGTCGCCGAGCTCCGCCGGGCCGTGCTCGCGCTTCGCGCCTCCAAGGGGATGGTGCTCGACCCTGCCGATCCGGACTCGGTCAGCGCGGGAAGCTTCTTCACCAACCCGATCGTCTCGGAGTCGTTCGCGCGCAGCCTGCCGGCGAACGCGCCCCGCTGGCCCGTCACGCCTCTGGAGCCGGACATCGTGATCGGCCTCCCGGCCGGCGGCGTGCACCCGCTGGACATCCCGCCGCTCGCGCACGGCCCGTACGACGTCAAGCTCTCGGCCGCCTGGCTGATCGAGAACGCGGGAATCCGCCGGGGGTTCTCCCTGCCGGGCTCCGGCGCCGGCATCTCGTCCAAGCACACGCTCGCGATCGTCAACCGCGGCCACGCGAGCGCGGCGGACATCGGCCAGCTCGCCTCGTTCATCCAGGCCAGGGTCCAGGCGGAGTTCGGGGTGCTGCTGCACCCGGAGCCGATCCTGGTCGGGCTGACGCTGTGACCGCACCTCGGTCACGCCCGTAGCGCCGCCGCGAACGGCAGCACCGCGCCCGCACCTGCCCGGCGCAGCTCGCGCCCGGCGACGGTGACGGTCCACCGGCTGTCGATGAGGTCGTCGACGAGCAGTACCGGCGCACCGGCGGGGACATCGAGCCCCGACGCGTCGAACCGGTCCCAGACTCCCGCGAGCCGGTACGTGCTGTTGCCGCCGGGACCTCCCGACGGGCCGCCGCCGCGGAGCGCGAGGGCGCCGAGGTAGGGGAGCCGCCCGATCTGCGCGAGACCGCGCGCGAGGCTCTCGGTGAAGCGCGGCCGGCCGCGCGACGGCATGGCGACTACCGCAGCGGGGCGGCTCGTCCAGTCCCAGTCGGCGAGCACCTGCACGCACGCTTTCAGGATCTCCGGAGGGCACTCCCCGTCCGGCGCGTCGGCGTCGAGGAGCTGCCGCAGCCGTCCGCCCCAGCCGAGGTCGGTGAGTCGTGCGAGCACCCGTCCGGGCTCGACCTGCTCGCCGGGGGCGATCTTGCCCCGCACCGGCACGCCAAGGCTGTCGGCGCCGGTCGGCCACAACTTGCGCGGTTCGACGGGGACGCCGACCCGGTCGAGCTCCGCCGTGATGGCCTGCCGCGCGTCTGCGGCCACCCCCGCCGGATACCAATCGCCGGCGCAACGGTCGCAGCGGCCGCACGGGCCGGCGTCGGGATCGTCGAGCTGCCGCTGCAGGAACTCCATGCGGCACCCGGAGGTGGTCTCGTAGTCGAGCATCGCCTGCTGCTCGGCCTCCCGCGCAGCCGCGATCCGCTCGTAGCGGTCGCGGTCGTACTCCCACGGCTGTCCCGTCGACACCCAGCCGCCCGGCACGCGCCGCACCGCGCCGTCGACGTCGAGCACCTTGAGCAGCAGCTCGAGCGTGGACGAGCGCAGGTCGACCCGGCTCTCCAGGACCCGAGTGGACTGCACCTGATCGCTCAGGGCGCCGAGCAGGGCTGTCGCCTTCTCCTCCGTCGGCATGGCAGCCGTCGCGAAATACCGCCAGATCGCGCGGTCCTCCGGGCCCGGCAGCAGCAGGACGTCCGCCGACTCCGTGGCCCGTCCTGCGCGGCCGACCTGCTGGTAGTAGGCGACGGGGGAGGACGGCGCTCCGAGGTGCACCACGAATCCCAGGTCGGGCTTGTCGAAGCCCATCCCGAGGGCGCTGGTGGCGATGAGGGCCTTGACCTCGTTGCGTTTCAGCCGCCCCTCCAGCTCCTCCCGTTCGGCCGGATCGGTCTGCCCGGTGTAGGCGGCGACATCGTGGCCGGCCCGCCGCAGCACACGCGCCGTGTCGTCCGCCGCCGACACGGTGAGCGCGTACACGATCCCGCTGCCCGGGAGGTCCGCGAGATGGCCGGCGAGCCAGGCCAGGCGCGCCGTCGCGTCCTCGAGTGCGAGGACGCCGAGCCGAAGCGACCGGCGCGCCAGCGGCCCGCGGATGGTGCGCACCGTCGCCGCGAGCGCCGAGCCGACGAGCTGTTCCTCGACGTCGGCGACCACCCGCTGATTCGCGGTCGCGGTCGTCGCCAGCACCGGGATGCCCTCCGGCAGCGCGGCGACGAGGTCGCGCAGCCGCCGGTAGTCCGGCCGGAAGTCGTGCCCCCAGTCGGAGATGCAGTGGGCCTCGTCGATGACGAGCAGGCCGCAGCGCTCGACCAGGGCCGGGAGCTGCTGGTCGCGGAAGTCCGGATTGTTCAGGCGCTCCGGCGACACGAGGAGGACGTCCACGGTGTCGTCGCGCAGCCGGGCGGCCACGTCGTCCCATTCGTGCCGGTTGGCCGAGTTGATCGACAGCGCGCGCACGCCCGCCCTGGCCGCGGCCTCCACCTGGTCGCGCATGAGGGCCAGGAGGGGCGAGACGAGGATGGTCGGCCCCGCGCCCTGCTCGCGCAGCAGCATCGTCGCCACGAAGTACACCGCGGACTTGCCCCATCCGGTGCGCTGCACGACCAGTGCCCTGCTGCGATCGTCGACGAGCGCCGACACCGCCTCGAACTGACCGTCGTGGAACGCCGCGTCGGGGCGGCCGACGAGCGCGCGGAGGCGGCTCAGGGCTCGATCGCGGGTGGCCTCGGGGACGGTGTCTGTGGTGCTCATGCAGCCATCGTTCCAGACGGGGCCGACGTCGCGACCGGTGCGGGAGAATTTGTGGAAAGGTCGCTGGATCGGCGAGCTGTGGAGGACTTTTCCCGCAGCGACAGCGGGCACCCGCATCGGGTGATCGAGGAGATGAAAAGGTGGCGTCCGCCCGGGAGGCCGGCGCGGATCGGTCCCGATCGGCGCCGAACGCGCACCTACAGTCGTCAGCGTGTCCATACGTACCCGCACCCGCGCACAGGCTCCGCTCCGCCCGTTCGAGCTGCGGCTCCGCCTCCCCAACGGCTCCTCCGCGGTCGTCGTGATGGACGCGCGCAACGTGGGCGAGGCGCTCGACATGGCCCGCAGGGCGCTCGGCGACGTCCAGGTCATCGAGTCGCGGTGAGCCGTCGTCCGTGACAGCCGACTCCCTGGGCCGCGGCCCGCTCCGTGTGCTGCACGTGGTCGACAGCATGGGGCACGGCGGAGCTCAGCAGGTGGTCGTCGACCTGTCCAACTGGCTGGCCGTCGATAGCGACGTCGCCGTATGGGTGTTCGGGACGGGAGGCCCGGCCGTCGCCCGGCTGGCGGCGCCCGTCCGCTTCATCGAGCACGACACCGGCGGCTTCGTCGCCCAGACCGCGCGGCTGCTGCGCGCGGCACGTCGGATCCGGCCTGACGTCCTTCACGCCCATCAGCGCCGAGAGGCCCTGCAGTCGCTCATCGTCGGGCGGCTCCTCGGCATCCCGGTCGTGGAGCACGCGCACACGCGGCTGCCGAGCGTGCGCCCGCGGGTCCTGTCGTTCCGCAGCCGCGTCGTCTTCGCGGTCGGTCCCGCCGTCGCCGGGATGGTCGTGGCCGACGCCGGCCGCCCGGCCGCACGCGTGGTGATCGTCGGAAACGTGCCCGCCCAGCGCGCCGGAGCGCCCGACCCGGTTCCGAACGAGGTCACCTCACCGCTGCGGCTGCTCGCGGTCGGCCGGATGGTCGAGCAGAAGGACCCGCTGCGCTTCGTCCGCGTCGTGGCGGAGCTCGCGCGCCGGCGACCCGTGGAGGCGACGTGGGCCGGCGACGGCGAGCTCCGCGACGCCGCCCGCGCGGCGGCGGCCGAACGGGGCGCGCCGGTCGACTTCGCCGGCCAGGTCGACGATGTCCCCGCGCGACTGGACGCCGCGCACTTCCTGCTGATGACCTCCCGCTGGGAGGGCACGCCGCTCGCGGTGCTGGAGGCCTTCGACCGCCGCCGCCCTGTCGTCGCGACGGCGTCGGCGGCGAACGGTCTCCTCGCCGACGGACGGGGCTACGAGGTCCCCGACGAGGCCACGGACGCCGAGTTCGCGGCCATCATCGCCCGGGCGGCGGACGACACCGCGGCCCGCGCCGACGTGGTCGAGGAGGCCAAGCGCTGGGCCGACACCGAGGCGTCCCCCGAGCGCGTCTTCGGCCCGGTGCTGGAGGCGTACCGGCGGCTCACCGGGCCGGCCGTCCGCTCGTGAGCCCGCTGCTGCTCTTCGGCGGAGCGGTCGCGATCCTGGCGGTCGTCCTCCTCATGATCGCGGTGCCTCCGCGGCTGATCCGCGGTGTCGCGGTGTCGTTCACGGTGGTGGCGGCATCGTTCGGGCTCGCGACCTTCGCACCCGACTCGGTGCGTCCTCCCGTGGCGATGGCCGCCATCGGCGTCCTGGTGCTCGCCCTGGTCCGCTCGCGTGCCGTCACGTCAGGGGGTGTCCGGTTCTGGGCGGTGACCGCCTGGTGGGGATTCATCTCGCTGAGCGTGCTGCTCACCGGAAGCTACGGAACGAATCGCATCGTGCTGTACTTCGGTCTGGCGACGCTGGCGGCGTACGTCGCCTCCTCGCTCGACCGCGCTGAGCTCAGGATGGTCTACGCCGCGATCGCCGGTCTGGCCGCGGTCCAAGTCGGCCTGGCGTTCGTGGAGATCCTCGTCCTGTCGGAGCCGATCTGGGGGTACACGGGGAAGATCCGGTACAACCCGTTCACCAACGATGTCTACGCCCGGGCCCAGGGTACGTTCGGGCACCCCATCGTCTTCGCTGTCTTCATCGGGATCGCGTTGATCGTCGCGTGGTCCAATCCGGCGCGCTGGTCTCAGAAGTGGAGACTGGTCAACCTGACGGTCGCGACCGTCGGCCTCGCACTCTCGGGAACGCGCAGCGCCGTCGCCGCGGTCGCTGTCGGGCTGCTCGTGCACGTGGCTCTGAACAGCTCGTTGACGTCCTGGCTGCGTTCCCTGATCGGCGTCGGGGCGGTCGTCATCGTGCTGCTGAACATCGACATCGGAATCGGGACGATCGTCGCCAACCTGCTCGACTCGGGTTCGTGGACGCACCGCCTCGGTGCGCTCGAATCCGTCCGGGCGCTCCTGGACCGCCCGCCGATGGAGGCGTGGTTCGGTAACGGGTTCGGAAGCGAGGCGATCCTCTACGATCGCGGCCTCATGCAGCAGACCTACCTCCGGGCGGTCGACGACATGCTGGTCTATGCGCTGGGAACCACGGGGATCGTGGGCCTGATCGCCCTCCTCGCATTCTGGACCGTCGCGTTCTGCTTCGCCGACCGGACCATCAAGGCGGTCCTGGCGATGCTGTTCGCGATGTTCTTCTCGTTCGATCTGTTCACGTGGATGAACGCGGGAGTCATCACCAGCCTGATGATCGCCCTCCCGCGCGCGGACAAGCCCGCCCAGGGCGTCGTCCAGCAGGTGGAGAGCGCGCCCGCGCTGCGAGCGGTCTAGCTGTACTGACCTCGACCGTTGTTGATTCGGTCGATGGGTGTTTGGCCTCCGATGCCGAGGTGGGGTCTGTCTAGGTTGTAGTAGTCGAGCC
>NZ_JBHTXK010000035.1:0-27578 GCF_042791795.1 Leifsonia sp. NPDC056665 | reverse complement strand
CACCCGACCAACACCCCCCCGCCCCACAACACCGCCGCGTGGGCCCTGTGTTTTTAAGTTTGGGGGGCGAAAAGTGACAACGACGTGCCCCTCGGCGGACTCAGGACTCGGTGATGTCGATCTCTTGGAGGAGGTCGGCGTCGATCGCGACGCGGACCTTCTCGAGCAGACCCTCCGGGACGCGCGAGTCGACGGTCAGGACGCTGAGCGCCTTGCCGCCTGCGGAGGTCCGCGCGATCTGCATGCCGGCGATGTTGATCCGCGCCTCGCCGAACTCGTGGCCGTAGACGGCGACGATGCCGGGGCGGTCGTCGTAGACCATGACGATCAGGTGCTCGGCGATCGGCACCTCCACGTCGTAGCCGTTGATCTCCACGACCTTCTCGATCTGCTTGGTGCCGGTGAGCGTGCCCGAGACCGACACCTGCGAGCCGTCGCTGAGCGCGCCGCGCAGGGTGATCAGGTTGCGGTACTCCTCGCTCACCGAGTCGGTGATGAGCCGCACCTCGATGCCGCGCTGCTCGGCGAGCAGCGGCGCGTTCACGTAGGAGACCGTCTCCGAGACGATGTTCGTGAAGATGCCCTTGAGCGCCGCGAGCTTCAGCACGCTGACGTCGAAGTCGACCAGCTCGCCGCGCACCTCCACGTCGACGCTGGTCAGCGGGCTGTGGGCGAGGCCGGAGAATACCTGGCCGAGCTTCTCCACCAGCGGGATGCCCGGACGCACGTACGGGTCGATGACGCCGCCTGCGACATTGACCGCGTCGGGCACCAGCTCGCCGGAGAGCGCGAGACGCACCGACTTGGCGACGGAGACGCCGGCCTTCTCCTGTGCCTCGTCGGTCGAGGCGCCGAGGTGCGGCGTGACGATGACGTTCTCGAGCTCCAGCAGCGGCGACTCGGTCGGCGGCTCGGTCACGAACACGTCGAGGCCGGCGCCGGCGATGCTCTTGGTGCTGAGCGCGCGGTACAGGGCGTCCTCGTCGATCAGGCCGCCGCGGGCGACGTTGACGACGAACGCGGTCGGCTTCATCTGCGCGAGCTGGTCGTCGGAGATCATCCCGGTGGTCTCCGGGGTCTTCGGCATGTGAATGGTGATGAAGTCCGCTTCGGTGAGCAGCTCGTCCAGGCTCACCAGCTGGACGCCGAGCTGCTGCGCACGCGCGCTCGTGACGTAGGGGTCGTACGCGATCACCTTGGTGCCGAACGCCTGCAGGCGGGCCGTGATGAGCGCGCCGATGCGGCCGAGGCCGATGATGCCGACCGTCTTCTCGTAGAGCTCGACGCCGGTGTACTTGGACCGCTTCCACTGCCCCTGAGCGAGCGCGCTGTGCGCGGCGGGGATGTGCCGGGCGAGGCTCAGGATGTGACCGACGGTGAGCTCGGCGGCCGAGATGATGTTGGAGGTCGGCGCGTTGACGACCATGACACCGGCACTGGTGGCGGTCTTGATGTCGACGTTGTCGAGGCCGACACCGGCGCGGGCGATGACGCGCAGCTTGTTCGCGGCGGCGATCACCTCGGCGTCGACCTTGGTGGCGGAGCGCACCAGGATGGCGTCCGCGTCGGCGACGGCGGAGAGCAGCGCGGGCCGGTCGGTGCCGTCGACGCTGCGGATCTCGAAGTCCGGCCCGAGGGCGTCGACGGTGGCGGGCGAAAGTTCTTCGGCGATCAGCACGACCGGCTTTGTCACGTGGCAGTTTCCTTACAGGGAGGCTGGCTTGGGAGAAGACGCGCAGCAGTCGTCGGTGCGCGGGTTGCTTAACTCTAGCGGGAGCGCAACCCCGCCTTTCGCCGCGTTACGACCGGGCGTCACGGACGGCGGCGACCGCCTCCCTGACCGTGATCGGGTCGGTGATGTCGTAGGCCGCGTCCCCGCCGCCCGGCCCGCTCGGCGCACCGGAGACCGACTCGCGCGCAGAGAGGTGCACCGCGTCGACGCCCGCGGCGATGAGCGCGTGGATGTCCTGCACGCGCACTCCCCCGCCCGCCATCACCTGCAGCCGCCCGTCGACCCGCTGGGCCAGCGCCCGCAGCCCGTCGACGCCGTCGATGCTGCGCGCGGCCCCGCCGGAGGTGAGGACGCGTGCGACGCCGAGCTCCGCGAGCGCGTCGGCCGCGCCCAGCGGGTCGGGGAGGGTGTCGAACGCGCGGTGGAACGTCACGTCGAGCCCGCCGGCCTCCGCGACGAACCGTGCCACGGCCTCCCGGTCGATGCGGCCGACCTCGTTCAGGGCGCCGATGACCACACCGGCGGCGCCTGCCTCGCGGGCGAAGCGGATGTCGGCCACGATCGTGTCCAGCTCGTCGGAGTCGTAGACGAAGCCGCCGCCGCGCGGACGGACCAGCACGTGCACGAAGCCGGCGCGCGACACCTCCGCGGACTCCTGTGCGGCCTCCTCGACCGCAGCGCGCACCAGCCCAGCCGAGGGGGTCAGCCCGCCGAGCCCCAAAGCGACGCACAGCTCGATCCGGTCGGCGCCCTCCGCGAGCGCGACGCGCACTCCCGCGACATCCTGGACGGCGATCTCGACGACGGTGCGACGGGGTTCGGGCATGCGGCCACGATAGCGGCATTCCCGCCGCGGCGGCCCCGGCGTAACGTCGGAAGGGAGGGTTCAGGGAGGAGGCGTCATGCAGGCGACGATCGGAGACCGGATCTGCATCCGGGGCACCCATGTGGAGTCCGCCGACCGCTGGGGCGCGGTGGTCGAGGTGCGCGGCCCGGACGGCGGCCCGCCGTTCCTGGTCCGGTTCGACGACGGGCACGAGACGCTCGTCTACCCGGGCACCGACGCGGTCATCGAGCACAGCGCGGCGTAGACGGCGCGCGCGAACGGCGGACGGGGCCGCACCGATCCTCCGGTGCGGCCCCGTCCGGGATGCCGTGGCTCAGCGCGTCGCGGTCAGCGCGCGACCTCGCCGTCGACGTAGTCGTCGTCGTTCGACGCGTTCCAGGCGAAGAGCTTGCGCAGCTCGCGGCCGGTGGCCTCGATGGGGTGCTGCTCGCCCTTCTTGCGGAGCTCCAGGAACTCGGGCGCGCCCGCGTCCTGGTCCGCGATGAAGCGCTTGGCGAAGGTGCCGTCCTGGATGTCGGAGAGCACCGCCTTCATGTTCTCCTTGACGTGCGGGTCGATGACGCGCGGGCCCGAGACGTAGTCGCCGTACTCGGCCGTGTCGGAGACGCTCCAGCGCTGCTTGGCGATGCCGCCCTCCCACATCAGGTCCACGATGAGCTTGAGCTCGTGCAGCACCTCGAAGTAGGCGACCTGCGGCTGGTAGCCGGCCTCGGTCAGGGTCTCGAAACCGTACTGGACGAGCTGCGAGACGCCGCCGCAGAGCACGGCCTGCTCACCGAACAGGTCGGTCTCGGTCTCCTCGGTGAAGGTGGTCTTGATGCCGCCGGCACGGAGGCCGCCGATGCCCTTGGCATAGGAGAGGACGAGCGGCCAGGCGTTGCCGGTCGCGTCCTTCTCGACGGCCACGATGACGGGGACGCCGCGGCCGGCCTCGTACTCGCGGCGCACGGTGTGGCCGGGGCCCTTGGGGGCGACCATGATCACGTCGACGCCCTCGGGGGCCTCGATGTAGCCGAAGCGGATGTTGAAGCCGTGGCCGAAGACGAGGGCGTTGCCCTCCTCCAGGTTGGCCTGGATGTCGTCCGTGTAGAGGTTCCGCTGCACCTGGTCGGGCGCGAGGATGACGACGACGTCGGCCCACTTGGCCGCGTCGGCGGCGGAGAGGACGCGGAAGCCCGCCTCCTCGGCCTTCGGGGTGGACTTCGAGCCTGCCTTGAGGCCGATGACGACCTCGACGCCCGAGTCGCGGAGGTTCTGGGCGTGTGCGTGGCCCTGCGAGCCGTAGCCGATGACCGCGACCTTCTTGCCCTGGATGATCGAGAGGTCCGCGTCGTTGTCGTAGTAGATCTCAGCCACTGTGTGGGTTCTCCTTCTTGATGTGGTTCTGACGCCCGGGTCGGGCTTAGTTCTTGAACACGCGCTCGGTGATGGACTTGCCGCCGCGGCCGATCGCGAGGAGGCCGGACTGCGCCATCTCCTTGATCCCGTACGGCTCCAGCACCTTGAGCAGCGCCTGGGTCTTGCCGCTGTCGCCGGTGACCTCGATCACGAGGGCGTCGGTGGCCACGTCGACGACGCGGGCGCGGAAGAGGTTGACCGCCTCCAGCACCTGGGAGCGGGTCGAGTTGTCGACCCGCACCTTGATGAGCAGGTGCTCGCGCTGGACCGACTGCGCCGGGTCCAGCTCGACGATCTTGATGACGTTGATCAGCTTGTTGAGCTGCTTGGTGACCTGCTCCAGCGGCAGCTCCTCGACGTCCACCACGACGGTGATGCGCGAGAGGCCGTCGACCTCGCTCGTGCCCACCGCCAGCGAGTGGATGTTGAAGCCGCGCCGCGCGAACAGGCCGGCGACCCGGGTCAGCAGACCGGGCTTGTCCTCGACGAGGAGGCTCAGAACGTGTGTGCTCATGGGGGTCACTCCTCTCCGAAGGACGGGCTGTGGTCGCGTGCGTACTGCACGTAGCTGTTGCTGACGCCCTGCGGCACCATCGGCCACACCATCGCGTCGGCGCTGACGACGAAGTCGATGACGACCGGCCGGTCGTTCGTCTCCAGTGCCAGCTTGATGGCGGCGTCCACCTCCTCCTCCTTCGTGACGCGGATGCCGAGGGCGCCGTACGCCTCGGCGAGCTTCACGAAGTCGGGCACGCGCACGGTGTCGTGACCCGTGTTGAGATCGGTGTTCGAGTAGCGGCCGTCGTAGAACAGCGTCTGCCACTGCCGCACCATCCCGAGCGACGAGTTGTTGATTATCGCCACCTTGATCGGGATGTCGTTGATCGTGCAGGTGGCCAGCTCCTGGTTGGTCATCTGGAAGCAGCCGTCGCCGTCGATCGCCCACACGACGCGGTCGGGCTGGGCGACCTTGGCGCCCATCGCGGCCGGAACCGAGTAGCCCATCGTGCCGGCTCCTCCGGAGTTCAGCCAGGAATTGGGGCGCTCGTACTTGATGAACTGCGCCGCCCACATCTGGTGCTGGCCGACGCCGGCGGTGTAGATGCCCTCCGGCCCGGTCAGCTCGCCGATCCGCTGGATGACGTGCTGCGGGGCGAGCAGGCCGTCGCTGGTGGGCGTGAAGCCCAGCGGGAACTCCTCGCGGAGCCCGTTGAGGTAGGTCCACCACTCGACCAGGTCGGGCACGGCCGTGCGAGTGGCCTCCTGGTAGGCCGCGGTCAGATCGACGATGACGTCCTTGGCATCGCCGACGATGGGGACGTCGGCGACCCGGATCTTGGAGATCTCGGCGGGGTCGACGTCGACGTGCACGATCTTCGCGTCCGGCGCGAAGAGGGAGGTGTTGCCGGTGACCCGGTCGTCGAAGCGCGCGCCGAGAGAGATGAGGAGGTCGGACTCCTGCAGGGCGAGCACCGCGGGCACCGTGCCGTGCATGCCGGGCATGCCGAGGTGCTGCTTGTGCGTGTCGGGGAACGCCCCGCGCGCCATCAGCGTGGTGACCACGGGGATGCCGGTCGCCTCGGCGAGCTCCAGGAGCTCCTGCGAGGCCCGCGAGCGGATGACCCCGCCGCCGACGTACAGCACCGGCTTCTTCGCCTCGACCATGAGCTGCGCCGCGGCGAGGATCTGCTTGCCGTGCGCCTTGGTGATCGGGCGGTAGCCGGGCAGGTCGATCTTTGGCGGCCAGACGAACGGCACCGCGTTCTGCTGGGCGTCCTTGGTGATGTCCACCAGCACAGGGCCCGGTCGGCCCGTCCCGGCGATGTGGTACGCCGCTGCGATCGTGGCCGGGATGTCCTCGGCCTTCTTGACCAGGAAGGAGTGCTTCGTGATCGGCATGGTGATGCCGACGATGTCGGCCTCCTGGAACGCGTCCGTGCCCATCAGCGTGGAGAACACCTGGCCCGTGATGAACACGACGGGGACGGAGTCCATGTGCGCGTCCATGATCGCGGTGACGAGGTTGGTCGCGCCGGGGCCGGAGGTCGCCAGGGCGACGCCGACCCGGTTGGAGGCCACGGCGTAGCCTTCGGCCGCGTGGCCGCCGCCCTGCTCGTGCCTGACCAGGATGTGGCGGATCTTGGACGAGTCCATGATCGCGTCGTAGATGGGGAGGATCGCACCGCCCGGCAGCCCGAAGGCGTCGGTGACGCCGAGGAGCTCGAGGGTGCGGACGACCGACTGGGAGCCGGTCAGGATTTCAGGCGACGCCTTACCGGGCGCCGCGGGGGGCAACACTGAACTGGGGGTTGCATCCGGCGTCATGCCTTATCGATCCCTTACGTGCGAGGCGGTTGATGAATCTGAATGAGGCGAAGGGCTACCCCGTGACCGCGCCCTCCGCAGCGGAGTGCACGAGCTTGGAGTACTTCGCGAGAACGCCACGGGTATAGCGCGGAGGAAGAGGCGCCCAGCCGTCACGGCGGGCGGTCAGCTCTGACTCGTCGACAAGTAGGTCGAGGGAGCGAGCCGCGATATCGACCCGTATCAGATCACCATCGCGCACGAAGGCGATGGGACCTGCGTCCACCGCTTCGGGTGCTATGTGGCCGATGCACAGGCCGGTTGTGCCGCCTGAGAATCGTCCGTCCGTCAATAGTAGTACATCCTTGCCGAGCCCTGCGCCCTTGATGGCGGCGGTGATCGCGAGCATCTCGCGCATCCCCGGGCCGCCCTTGGGGCCCTCGTAGCGGATGACGACGACGTCGCCTGCGCCGATGCGGCCCTCGGTCAGCGCGTCCATCGCCGCGCGCTCGCGCTCGAACACACGCGCCGGCCCCTCGAACACGTCGGCGTCGAAGCCGGCCGTCTTGACGACCGCGCCCTCCGGGGCGAGCGAGCCCTTGAGGATGGTGAGGCCGCCGGTGGGGTGGATCGGGTTGTCCAGCGAGCGCATGACGTTGCCGTCCGGCGCGGGCGGGTTGATCTCCGCCAGGTTCTCGGCGACGGTCTTGCCCGTCACGGTGAGGCAGTCGCCGTGCAGCAGGCCCGCGTCGAGCAGGGCCTTCATGACGACGGGGACGCCGCCGTGCCGGTCGACGTCGTTCATGACGTACTTGCCGAACGGCTTGAGGTCGCCGATGTGCGGCACCTTGTCGCCGATCCGGTTGAAGTCGTCGATCGTGAGCTCGACCTCGGCCTCGTTCGCGATCGCCAGCAGGTGGAGGACGACGTTGGTCGAGCCGCCGAAGGCCATCGCCACGGCGATCGCATTCTCGAACGCCTTCTTGGTGAGGATGTCGCGCGCGGTGATCCCCTGTTTGAGCAGGTTGACCACGGCCTCGCCCGAGCGGTGGGCGAAGTAGTCGCGGCGACGGTCGGCCGAGGGCGGCGCGGCGGAGCCCGGGAGGCTCATGCCGAGCGCCTCGGCGACGGAGGCCATCGTGTTGGCGGTGTACATGCCGCCGCAGGCGCCCTCGCCCGGGGCGATGGCGCACTCGATGCGCTTGAGGTCCTCTTCGCTCATCTTGCCGGCCTTGCACGCGCCGACCGCCTCGAACGAGTCGATGATCGTGACGTCCTTCTCGGTGCCGTCGCTGAGCTTCACCCAGCCCGGCGCGATGGAGCCCGCGTAGAGGAAGACCGCGGAGAGGTCGAGTCGTGCCGCCGCCATGAGCATGCCGGGCAGCGACTTGTCGCAGCCCGCGAGGAGGACGGTGCCGTCGAGCCGCTCGGCCATCATGACCGTCTCGACCGAGTCGGCGATGACCTCGCGGGAGACCAGCGAGAAGTGCATGCCCTCGTGGCCCATCGAGATGCCGTCGGAGACCGAGATGGTGCCGAACTGGAGCGGGTAGCCGCCTCCCGAGTGCACGCCCTCCTTCGCGCCCTGCGCAAGGCGGTCGAGCGAGAGGTTGCAGGGCGTGATCTCGTTCCACGAGCTGGCGATGCCGATCTGCGGCTTCTCCCAGTCCGCGTCGCCCATGCCGACGGCCCGCAGCATCCCGCGGCTCGTGGTGGCTTCGATTCCGTCCGTGACCACGCGCGAGCGCGGCTTCCAATCGATCTCTGGCATGTGACAACTCTAGAACCGTTTGGATGCCGGTCCGGCCATGAGTCGGAAGCGGTGGACAAGGTCGAAATCGACGATTCGTGTGACATTGACATCTTCCATTGCAGTTGCGGATATCATTTCCTCATCACGGATGGAGGCGATGTGGGAACACCCGTCGGAGCCGACACGGAGCATCTCCGGGCGAGCGCGCAGACACTGGCCGAGGCGAACCAAGACCGCCGCGGCCCCCTCCTCGACCCGGACGGCTTCGGCTCACAGCGTTCGGCGAGCGCGCTGGAGCGTTTCGACGGGTACTGGCATCCCGGCCGCCTCGCACTGACGGACAGCATCGACGCCCTCGCGCATGTCCTCCGCACCGCCGCGAACGCGTTCGAGCGGCGTGACGCCGAGGACGCGAAGGCGTTCGGGGGTGCCGCGCGTGCGTTCTAGTGGGTGGGACTGGTCACCCGTCGGGCTCGACGCGGACCCGACCCCTGGGTCGGTGGAGTCGGTGGAGTCGCTCGCGTCGGAACTCGGGGCGACGGCGGAGCGGATGTGGCATCAGTCCAACGCGTTGTACGGCGTGCACGCCACGATCGCGGCGCCGTACTGGTCGGGCGTCGCTGCGGAGGTGTTCGCCGAAAGGCTGAGGCACGTCATCGAGGGCCTCCGGGCCGCCTCCGCCTGCCACCGTGAAGGCGCGGACGCCGCGCGCTCCTGGTCGGGGGCGATGTCGGAGGCGCAGCGTGAGGCGGACCGGGCGCTGGAGGACGCCCAGTCCGCGCTCGCGCTGGCTGAGGCTTCAGGCGGTGCGCTGCCCGGACACGCGGACGCGCAGCTGCGCCTGGAGGATGCACGCGCGCGGGCGCGGACCGCCAGGGACCAGTACGAGACCGCCGAAGAAGCGCTCGTCCGGCGCCTGGACGCCACCCTGTACGGCGCCCTCCCCCACGCGACCATGCCCGAGCTCGAGGACTTCGTCGGCGTCTTCGGGACGCTGACCGGAGTCGAGACCACTGCCCGGCCACGGCTGCTGGACCTCCTCACCGCCCTCACCCCCGAACAGCTCGGGAAGCTGCTCGCCGAGGACCCGAAGCTCGCCCAACGGTTCTGGGACGACCCGCCGGCGCCGGAACGGGTGGCGTCCTGGTGGAAGGGGTTGCCTTCGGATGTCCGGGAAGCGTGGTGTCAGGCCGCGCCGACGATCATCGGCAACCTCCCGGGGCTGGACGCGGAGACGCGCATCCACGCGAACATGATCCAGTTCCGGCGGGATCTGAATGACGCGAGCATTGCGGCGGACTCGCCGGAGGGGATCGTGCTGCGGGACATTCTGACGGCACTCAACGTGCAGAAGTTCTCGGGCCCGTGGCTCGACTACGAGAGGCTTGCGAAAGAGCAGTGGCCGGCGCGCGGGCTGCTGGCGTACAACCTCCTTCACCGTCCACCACTGGCAGCAGTCGCGATCGGCGAGACCAGCGCCGAGAAGTCGGGGAAGATCACCTGGACGGTGCCCGGAATGAACAGCGGGCTCGGAGAACCCGGTCGTCTGACGGGCTGGACCGACACAATAATCAACGTCTACAAAGAGCAGAATTCACTGGAGCGCGGTGTTGACCACCTGGTGGTGGCCTGGATCGGCTATGACTCGCCTGCCGACCTGACCGTCCTCGAAGGTGACCGAGCGCGAGCAGGGGGCACCCGCTTGTCCCACGAGTTGGACGGCCAGTGGGCGGCCGACACCGTCCTCGGCGGCAACCCCGCTCCGCATACCGCCGTCGTCGGCCACTCCTACGGCACCACAGTGGTGGCCAACGCGGTCAGCGACCTGAGCCACAACGTGCAGTCCGTCGTTTTGCTGGCCTCTGCCGGAGTCGAAAAGGACATTCCCAACGTTGGCGCTCTGCACGTCGACGGCAGCGGACAGAACGTTTATGCCAGCCAGTCGTCGCGCGACAACGTCGCCGATACGGGTCGTGGGTTGTCCGGGCGCAACGACCCCAGAGACGACTCGTTCGGGGCGCGTCGGTTCTCCTCCGAGGGCGACCACGTCCACGGCTTCGAACCCACCGACGGGCACGACCCCAGCGGCTACGGGACGGACAACGGTGGCCTGTTCGATCCGCACGCGACCAAGGGTCACGGCTACCTGAATCGGAAGACCGAGGCGCTCCGCAACACCGCGGCAGCCAGCCTTGGGCTCGACAATCGGATCAACGGCGGCGCCACCAACCCCGGAAACGGCAAGAACAATGACACGCCGCACCATGAGAGGCGCATTCACCGCGATTTTGATCGTGTTCGCACTGACCGGCTGCTACTCGCCAGGAGGAATCATGACCGACTCCAATCACGACGCCCTCCGCCCACCCAACGGACTCTCCACCAAAACCCACGCCGAACTCCTCGACGAAACCATCGCGCAGACCAACGACCTCGTCCAACTCCTTGGCGGCGAATGGCTGTACCCCGGAGGACCGCGACCGAAAGCCTTCGACCCCACCGATCGAACCGGATGGCGGCACCTCGTCGCCTGCGACATGAATGCAGTCGCCGAGCAGTACTCCATCTACATTTCTCAGGTGAGACCGATCGAGGACCCGCTGGCGGTAATCGACCGCGTTCGTTCCCACTGGATGGATCGCGGCTACAAGGTCGATCAACTGGGCCCGAACGAAGCGGATGACCAGGTCTACGTCGAGATCGGCGTCGACTTCGAGCACAACGGCGTGCTGACATTCAACGCCAGCACCACGGGAATGGCCATCTGGAACAGCAGCGAGTGCGTCGCGATAGACGGATGAGCGCGCGCTCTGCGCTCACGTCAGCCTCAACGACCGTCGCCACTCTCGCGTTGCTGACCGGATGTGCATACCTGACCGACCCCAACCACGACGCCCTCCGCCCACCCGACGGACTCTCCACCAAAACCCACGCCGAGCTCCTTGACGAAACGGTCCAACAGACCAACGACCTCGTCCAGCTCCTCGGAGGCGAGTGGCTAGACCTCGGCTTACCGCCTAGCGCTTTCGACCCCACCGATGTTTCCGCGTGGCGGAATCCCGACCCGTGCGACATGAACGCTGTCGCGGAGCAGTACTCGATCTACATTTCTCAGGTGAAACCGATCGAGGACCCGCTGGCGGTGATCGACCGCGTTCGCTCGCACTGGATGAGTCGCGGCTACTCGGTCGATCAACTGGGCCCGACTGAAACGAGTGAGCTGGTGCACGTCGAGATCGGCGTCGACCTCGAGCACAACGGCGTCCTCACTTTCCACGCCAACAAGAAGGGAATGAGCATCTGGATCAGCAGCGAGTGCGTCGCGATCGAGAACTGACCCGCCTTCAGTCCTCGCGTGACGCCGCCCGGGCATCCGCGAGCAGCCCCAGCAGCACCGCGACCGCCCGCTCATCCGCCACGCGGAACTGCGCCGCCGTCTCGCCGGTCCCGACCTTGATCCCGAGGTCACCGTCCTGCGGCCGGAGCACGGCGAAGCCGTCCTCGTCCGTCACGTCGTCGCCCGCGAAGAGCACCGCGGTCGCCTTCGTGTACTCGCGGAGGCGCTCGATGCCGTCGCCCTTGTTCGCGCCGCGGACCGAGAACTCGATGATGTCCTTGCCGTCGCGGATGGTCAGCGCGTCGCTGACCGAGGCCGCGGCCTCGTAGGCGCGGGACACGACGGCCGCGCCCTCGTCGCCCTCCAGCAGGCGGTAATGGACGCCGAAGCCGACCGGCTTGACCTCCAGGCGCGTGCCGGGGACGCTCTCCACCAGAGCGCCGAGTGTCTCGCCCAGCTTCTCCAGGGTCGCGCGCTCGTCGTCGGTCAGGTCGAGGGAGACGCCGTCGCGGCCGAAGCGGATCTCGACGCCGTGGGAGCCGATGAGCAGGGCGTCCTCGTCGGCCTCGGTGACGATCTCCAGGCTGGAGAGCGGGCGGCCGGAGACGAACGCGACCCAGGTGCCGGGCAGGGCCTCGAGGCGGTCGAGGGCGGCCTTGGCCTCCGGCAGGGCGCGGGCCGACTTGGGCTTGTCGACGAACGGCGCGAGCGTGCCGTCGAAGTCGAGCGCGAGCAGGAGCCGCTCGGCTCCCGCGAGCCGCGCGACGGCGGTCGCGAGGGCGATGGCGGCGGGCTGGGCGGAGGGTGCGGTGTCAGTCATGCGACTCTCTGTGGTGACGGCAGGGCTCAGCGCCGGTTGACCGGCGGGTTCTGCAGGGGGTGATCGCCGTGGGCGCTGCGGGTGAGCGCCTCCAGGAAGCTGGCGGACCAGCGGGCGACGTCGTTGGTGAGGACCTTCTTGCGCAGGGCGCGCATGCGGCGCACGCGGTCGCGCTTCGGCATCGCGACGGCCTGCAGCATGGTGTCCTTCAGTCCCTCGATGTCGTGCGGGTTAATCAGGAGGGCCTGGCGCAGCTCGTCGGACGCGCCGGCGAACTCGCTCAGCACCAGCACGCCGTCCTCGTCGACACGGGTCGCCACGTACTCCTTGGCCACCAGGTTCATGCCGTCGCGCAGAGCCGTCACCAGCATGACGTCGGCCGCGAGGTAGAGCGCGACCATCTCCTCCTTGGGGTAGCCGTGGTGGAGGTAGGCGACGGCCGTGTGCCCGAGGGTGGCGTAGTCGCCGTTGATGCGTCCCACCGTGAGCTCGATCTCGTCGCGGAGCTGGCGGTACGTCTCGACGCGCTCGCGGCTGGGGCTCGCCACCTGCACGAGGGTGACGTCCTCCACGCTCAGGCCGCCGTCGCGCAGCAGCTCGCCGAAAGCCTTGAGGCGGTGCCCGATGCCCTTGGTGTAGTCGAGGCGGTCGACGCCGAGCATGATCGTCTCCGGGTTGCCGAGCTCCTCGCGGATCTCCCTGGCGCGCTCCTGGATGGCCGGGCGGCGGGCGAGCTCCTGGTACGCGTCGGCGTCGATGGAGATCGGGAAGGCCCGCGCCAGCACGGTGCGGACCAGGCCGCCGTGCTTGTTGGTGGTCACGTGCCGGTGCGAGCCTGCCTCCGGGTCGTCGCTGTCGATCGGCACCTCGATGATGGGGCCGCGGGTCTCGTAGCCCTTCAGCCGCCGGATCGCGCGCGAGAAGTTGCCCGCGTCAGCGACCCGCTGGAAGCCGATGACGTCGGCGCCGAGGAGGCCGTCGATGATCTGGCGCCGCCACGGAAGCTGCGAGTAGATGCCGTACGGCGGGAACGGGATGTGGTTGAAGAAGCCGATGACCAGGTCCGGCCGCACCTCCCGCAGCATCGCCGGGACGAGCTGCAGCTGGTAGTCGTGCACCCAGACCACCGCACCGTGCGCGGCGGCGCCCGCGGCCGCGTCGGCGAACCGCCGGTTGACGCGCACGTAGCTGTCCCACCACTCGCGGTGGTAGCTCGGCTGGGCGATGACGTCGTGGTACAGCGGCCAGAGGGTGTCGTTGGAGAAGCCCTCGTAGTACTCCTGCAGCTCCTGCTCGCTGAGCGCGACGGGGAGGATGCTGATGCCGTCGGCCTCGAAGGGCTCGATCTCCTCGCCCGCGACGCCGGCCCAGCCGACCCACACGCCGTCCTCTGCGCGCATGACCGGCTGCAGGGCGGTGACCAGACCGCCCGGCGACGGCCGCCAGGACGCCTGCCCCGCCTCGTCGACCACACGGTCCACGGGCAGTCGGTTGGACACGATCACCAGGTCGTACGTATCGGTTGCTGAAGCTTCGGACGTCTGGCTGATGGTGGGTCAACTCCCCCAGTTGATGCGATGGTCTGCCTGCCACAGTACCAGCGCCCGCAACGGCCGGCCCCGAACCCGTTCCCTCTCAGGACACTGCTCGTTCAGGCGCCGTGGTTAGAGTGGCGGTCGTGATGCGCATCGGCATGGGCACGACCTGCGTCTACCCGCTCGGGGTCGAGACGGCCTTCCGCACGGCCGCCGAGCTGGGCTACGACGGCGTGGAGGTCATGGTCACGCGCGACGACCGCACGCAGTCCGCCGAGCCCCTCCGCCGGCTCGCCGACCGCTACGGCACGCGCATCCTGAGCGTGCACGCGCCCGTCCTGCTGCTGACGCACTTCGTCTGGGGGCGCGATCCCGGCGTGAAGCTGGAGCGGTCGGCCGAGCTCGCCGCGGAGCTGGGCGCCGACACGGTCGTCGTGCATCCGCCGTTCCGCTGGCAGTCCGGCTACGCGGAGGACTTCCTCGGCCTCGTCTGGTCGACCGCCACGCGAACCGGCGTGACCGTCGCGGTCGAGAACATGTTCCCGTGGAAGGTCGCCGGCCGGTCGATGGCCGGCTACGTCCCGCACTGGAACCCGGCCGGGATGGACTGCGACGCGGTCACCCTCGACTTCTCGCACGCGGCGCTGAGCGGGGTGGACGGGCTGGATCTCGCGAACGAGCTCGGCGGGAGGCTGCGGCACGTGCACCTGTGCGACGGCTCCGGTCCGCTGGACGACTCGCGCGTCTTCGACGAGCACCTCATCCCCGGGCGGGGCAGCCAGCCGGTCGCCGAGGTGCTGCGCTCACTCGCGGCCTCGGGCTGGGACGGCTCGATCGTCGCGGAGGTGAACACGCGCAAGGCCCGCGACGCCGGGGAGCGCGCGGCGATGCTCCGCGAGACGCTGGAGTTCGCGCGCGCCAACATCGACGGCAGCCACATCTCCGGCGAGGCGGCGGAGGACGACCCGGCTACTTCGCTCGACCCAGCAGCCGCACCAGCGCGTTCGCGTACTGCGCGTAGCCCCCTGCGGTCGGGTGGAAGGCGTCGATCCCGCTGAGGTTCAGCCACGGCTTCTTCGAGCCGATGCCGTGCCCGGCGAAGTCGACGCCGACGTAGGTCATCGGCACGCCCTGCGCCCGCTGGGAGTCGACGACGTCCGAGATGGTCTGGTTGAGGCCGAGGGTCGCCGCGTTGATCGCGGTGTCCGTTCCGAAGCTCGGCGACTTCGGATCGTAGTTGTCGAACACCACCGCGTAGCCGGTGACGACGATCCGGGCGTTCGGCGCGGCGAGGTGGATGGCGCCGTAGACCGCCGCCAGCCGCTCCGGGAGGACGTTGAGCAGCGACAGCGCCGAGGAGACGCCGTTGCGGCAGGCGACCGCCTTCCCCGACGAGCACTCGGCCGCGTTGGCGGCCACGCCGAGGTCGTTGCCGCCGATGCTCACGGTCACCAGGTTCGTGCGGTCGTCCAGGGCGATGAGCTGGTGCTTGAGGAGGTCGGAGGTCGTCGCTCCGGCGCACGAGGCGTTGACCACCAGGTCGACCCCGGAGGCGCGGGTGAACAGGCTCGGGTAGCTGAACGGGCTGGAGCGGCACTTGCCGGTCTCGTCTCCCGCGCCCATCCCGGCGGCGAACGAGTCGCCGAGTGCGACGTACCGGGTCTGCGCCGTGAGCTGCTGCTTCGGGAACGGGTCGTGGGTCGACTTCGGGGACGGCGTGGCGCTCGCGGCCGCGCCGGGCGTCGCCTCCGGATTCGCCGGCGCGGCGCAGGCGGCGACGACCAGCAGCACGGCCGCGCAAAGCGCGGTCGCGAGGGCCGGACGGAGCAGTCGAGAACGCATCGAGCACACGTTACCGGGTGATGCTCGGCGTTCGATCAGACCTTCGGGTCAGACCCGTTCGGTGAGGGCCAGGAGGATCGCGGGGACCGACTCGGAGAGCCGCTCGGCGAACTTCCGCTCGTCGCCGGAAAGGAGCGCCCTGGCCTCCCCGTTGGCGCACAGCTCCGCGATGACGCGCACCGCCTCCTCCGGGTCGATGGTGAACCGGCGGCGGGCGCTCGCGAGCGCGGCGACGACCGTCTCGGTGAGCTCCTGGAAGAAGCCGTCCTGGTAGCGCAGGAAGTCCGCGGAGATGGCCGGGTCGCGCAGGGCGAGCAGCAGGAACTCCGACTGCACCAGCCACCAGCGCCGGTCGTCGGACTGCAGCTCCAGGATGCGAGTGATCGTGCGGAGGACGTCCGCGTCGTCGAGCTCGACGCCCCCGGAGCCGACCAGGGGCCGGAGGAACTGCTCGACGCCGGCGTCGAGCTGCTCCAGGCGCATGGACTTCTCGCGCTCCATCAGGGCGAAGAACAGCTCCTCCTTGCTGGAGAAGTTGGAGTAGAAAGCACCCCGGGTGAAGCCCGCCGCCTCGGCGATCGTCTCGACGCTCGCGGCCTTGACACCCTGCTCGGCGAAGACGTCGAAGGCGGCGTCGAGGAGGCGCGTGCGGGTGCGCTGCCGGCGTGCGGACTCGACAGGTGCGTCGTCTCTGAGAGCCGTGCTGTTCAAGCTGAAACCTTCCTGTGCCGAGTTCCCGATACACGAGTGTATCCGATACAGTCGGGCATCGGATACGACGGTGTATCGAAACCTTTTCGACGGTCGTCCCCCGCGCCGTCGTTCCCTTTTCACTACTGGAGAACGCGTGTCCTCGCTCCTGTATTCGATCGGCCGCTGGGCCTTCCGCGCCCGCAAGCTGGTCCTGGCGATGTGGCTGCTGCTGCTCGTCCTCCTCGCCGGCGGCGCCGTCGCCTTCAACCAGGGCACGGACAACACGTTCAGCATCCCCGGCACGGAGTCGCAGGACGCGCTCGACACGCTGAGCCGGACCTTCCCGCAGGTCAGCGGCACCAGCGCGCAGATCGTCGTGGTGGCGCCGAAGGGCGAGACGGTCGACCAGGCTGCGATCCAGGACCCGGTGGAGAGCACCGTCGCCGACCTCGCCAAGACCGACGGCGTCGCGGGCACGACCTCCCCGTACAGCACGACGGTCAAGAACCTCATCTCGGGCGACCGCACGGCCGCGATCATCACCGTGCAGCTCCACGGTCAGCAGACCACCGTCACGGCGGCGACCAAGACCGCGATCCAGGACGCAGGCGCCGCGCTGCAGAAGGAGCTCCCGTCCGGCTCGCAGACCGCGGTCGGCGGCCAGCTCTTCTCGCAATCCCTGCCCACGATCTCGCCCACGGAGGGCGTCGGGCTGCTGATCGCGATCGTGGTGCTGATCATCACGTTCGGGTCGATCCTCGCGGCCGGGATGCCGCTCGCCACCGCCCTGCTCGGGGTGGGGCTGTCGATGGCGCTGATCTTCCTCGCGACGCTGTTCGGGCCGATCTCCTCGACCACTCCCCTGCTGGCCCTGATGCTCGGGCTGGCGGTCGGGATCGACTACTCGCTGTTCATCATCTCGCGGCATCAGAGCCAGTTGAAGGCGGGCGTCGACCCGGAGGAGTCCGCCGCCCGCGCGGTGGCGACGGCGGGGTCGGCGGTGCTCTTCGCAGGGATCACGGTCATCATCGCGCTGGCCGGGCTCGCCGTCGCGGGCATCCCGTTCCTGACCACGATGGGGCTGGCGGCGTCGGTCGCGGTCGGCATCGCGGTGCTCGTCGCGCTCAGCCTGACGCCGGCGTTCCTCGGCTTCGCCGGGGCGCGGATCACTCCGGGGCGCCGCGCAGCCAAGCGGGCGGCGAAGCGCGCGAAGGCAGTGGAGTCGGCAGATGCCACCACGCCCGCTCCCGAGCCGGTGACGCGCGCCAACCCGTCGCTCGCGCACGCCGCGAAAGCCGATATCCCCACGGGCCCCTTCCGCACCTGGGTGCGCGCAGTCACGCGCTTCCCGATCGCGACCGTCCTCGCGGTCGTGGTCGTCCTCGGCATCGCGGCCGTGCCCGCCCTCCAACTCCGCCTCGCCCTCCCGGACGCCGGATCGCACCCCAAGAACGATCCGGCGCGCATCGCCTACGACCTGGTGTCGGAGCACTTCGGCCCCGGCTACAACGGCCCGCTGATCGTGACCGGCTCGATCATCTCCAGCCACGACCCGCTCGGGCTGATGAAGAAGCTCGGCGCTGAGATCGCCGACCTCCCCGGCGTCGCCGCCGTGCCGTTGTCCACGCCGAACCAGAACGCGGACACCGGCATCGTGCAGGTCGTCCCGACCACGGGGCCGGACGACCCGCGCACCGCGCAACTCGTCTCCGAGCTGCGGTCGAAGCACCAGCACTTCCTCGACGAGTACGGCGTCGACCTCAAGGTCACCGGCACGACAGCCGCCCAGATCGACGTCTCCAGCCGGCTCGCCGGCGCGCTGCTGCCGTTCGGCATCCTCGTCGTCGGGCTCTCGCTCGTACTCCTGACGATGGTCTTCCGCTCGATCGCCGTGCCGATCAAGGCCGCCCTCGGCTACCTGCTGTCGGTCGGCGTCGCCTTCGGCGCGGTCACGGCGGTGTTCGAGTGGGGCTGGTTCGGGGACGCGGTCCACCTGGACAAGACCGGGCCGGT
Organism: Leifsonia sp. NPDC056665; assembly: GCF_042791795.1. NCBI lineage: Bacteria > Bacillati > Actinomycetota > Actinomycetes > Micrococcales > Microbacteriaceae > Leifsonia > Leifsonia sp. NPDC056665. The sequence continues at coordinate 9,304 of NZ_JBHTXK010000035.1, read as the reverse complement.
GATCAGCTTCATGCCGATCATCCTGATGGGCGTGCTGTTCGGGCTGGCGATGGACTACGAGGTCTTCCTGGTCAGCCGCATCCGCGAGGACTACGTGCACGGCGGCGACGCCCGCCGGGCCATCCAGAGCGGCTTCGTCGGCTCGGCCAAGGTCGTCACGGCCGCGGCCATCATCATGATCTCGGTGTTCGCGGCGTTCGTGCCGGAGGGCGACGCGTCCATCAAGCCGATCGCGCTCGGCCTCGCCGTCGGCGTCTTCGTGGACGCGTTCATCGTGCGCATGACGCTCGTCCCGGCTGTGCTGCAGCTCCTCGGCGACAAGGCCTGGTGGATGCCGCGCTGGCTCGACCGCGTGCTCCCCTCGTTCGACGTGGAGGGCGACGGGCTGCAGAAGGAGCTGGAGCTGGCCGACTGGCCGGCGCCGGGCTCCCGGAGCATCGCCGCGGCGGACGGCCTGTCGGTCAGCGCGCGGCGGACCCCGATCCTGCGCGACGTGAGCTTCCGGCTCGCCGACGGGGAGGCCCTTGTCGTGCACGGACCGGACCGCACGGCCGCCCTCGCGCTGCTGATGGCCGTCACCGGCCGCACGCGCGTCGACGGCGGAACGGTCAAGGTCGCCGGTTTCGTCCTCCCGACCCGCGGCTCGGCCGTGCGCTCGCGGACCTCCGTGGTCCGGCTCGACCACGCCGAGACGCCGGTGGAGGACGTGCGCCGCGCGCTGGCGAGCTCCCCGGTCATCCTCGCCCTCGACGCGGCCGACAGCCTGACCGATCCCGTCGAGCGGCGGCGCGTGCGGGTCGAGCTCGGCCGCGCGTTCGCTGACGCCTCGGCCGCCGGGCGCCCGTTCGCGCTGGTCGTGAGCTGCGTGGACCCGTCCGGGCTGGACGACCTGCTCCCCGACACCGCCGAGCCCACCACGGTGCAGCTCGCCGTCGACTCCGACGGGGCGGCGCACGGCACCGCCTCCACTCCTTCGGCGAGCGCCCCTGCGCTCGATGACCAGCACCCTGCCGCCCACCTCGAGAAGGCCGACGCCCGATGACCACCCCTAGCTCGCTCCTGCGCCGCCCGCGCTCGCTGTTCTCGCTGGAGCGGATGCGCTCCGACAAGCGGGTGACCTGGCTGACCATCGTGGGCATCGTCCTCGTGCCGCTCGTCATCGGCGGCCTGCTGGTGTGGGCTCTGTGGAACCCGACCGACCGCCTCGGCGAGGTCAAGGCCGCCGTGGTCAACCTCGACCAGCCGGTGACCGTCAACGGCCAGGTCGTGCCGCTCGGCCGGCAGATGGCCGCGGGGCTCCTCGGCGCCAAGAACGAGAACTTCACGTGGGTGCTCACCGACCAGAAGGACGCGAGCGCGGGCGTCGCCGACGGTGGCTATGTGGCCGTGGTGACCATCCCGAAGAACTTCTCGAAGGCGGCGACCTCCACCGCCGGGACCTCCGGCGCCGCCACCCAGGCGACCATCGATGTGCGCACCAGCCAGAAGTCCAAGCTCGTGGACCCGGCGATCAGCCAGGCCGTGACCACGACGGCCACGGGCGTGCTCAACAAGCAGCTCACGACGACCTATCTGGAGAACGTGTACGTCGGGTTCAACACGCTCCACGACCAGCTCGCCAAGGCGGCCGCCGGCGCTGGATCGCTCTCGACCGGGTTGACGCAACTCGCGACCGGCACCCACCAGCTCGCGGACGGGGCGACCCAGCTCGCCACGGGAGCGGACTCGCTCGCGAGCGGGCTCGGTCAACTCTCCGGCGGCGCGTCGGGGCTGGCGAGCGGGCTCGGGACGCTGTCGAACGGGATGACCCAGTACGCGAACGGCGTCTCGCAGGGGGCGGCCGCGGCGCAGCAGCTCCCGGCGGGCGCGGCCCAGCTCGCGACCGGCACGGCCGGGGTGCGCGACGGTGTCGGCGCGACGGTGGCCGGGCTCGAGACGCTCGAGACGAACTGCAAACTGGCGCACCCGGGCGTCGGCACGACTCCCGACCCGATCTGCGCCGGCATCCAGGCGGCCATCGACGGGATCACGAACCCGGACCCCACCAAGGGCCTCCAGGCCGCCGCGACCCAGGTCGCGGCCGGAGCCCAGACCTTCTCGAACAGCGTGGCGCCCCTGCCCGGCCAGCTCGCCCAGTCGGCCTCGGCCGCGCAGCAGCTCGCGTCCGGCGCGTCGCAGTCGGCCTCCGGCGCGCAGCAGCTCGCCTCCGGCGTCCAGCAGTCGGCGGACGGCGCGTCCCAGTACGCGACCGGCGTGCACCAGTTCGCGGCGGGCGTCCCCGCGCTCGCGGCCGGCGCCGACCAGTCCGCGGCCGGCGCGGCCTCCCTCGCGTCCGGGCTGAACCAGGCCGTCGCGCAGCTCCCGAGCTACGACGCGGGCCAGCGCACCAACCTGGCGTCCGTGGCCTCGCAGCCGGTCGGCCAGAAGCAGTCCGGGACCACGGCGTTCGGGACCTCCAGCGTCCCGCTGTTCGGGGCCGTCGCGCTGTGGCTCGGGGCGTTCGCGTCGTTCCTGGTGCTGCAGGCGATCTCGCGGCGGGCGCTGCTGACCTCCCGCGCCGCAGGGCTGATCGCGTCCGATGGGCTCCTGCCTGCCGCCGCGATCGGCGTCGTCCAGGGCGTGCTCGTGGCGGCGATCATGCAGCCGGCGATGCAGCTGAGTGTCGGCGCGTGGTTCGGCTTCGCCGGGGTGGCGGCGGCGGCCGCGGTCTGCTTCGCGGCGGTCAACCACGGGCTCGTGGCGCTGCTCGGCGGCCTCGGGCGGTTCCTGTCGATGCTCGTGGTCGTGGTCACGCTCGCCTCCGGGATCGTGTCGACCGCACCCGGGTTCTTCGACAGCGTGACGGCGTGGCTGCCGACGTCGCCCGCGATCACGGCCCTGCAGGGCGCTGTGGACGGGTCGACGGGCCTCTGGCGGGGGCTCGGCGGCCTCCTGATCTGGACCGCGATCGGCTTCGCGCTCGCGCTCGCGGCGGTCGCGCGCAGGCGCATCGTCACGGCCGCACAACTCCTCCCGGCGGAGTAGCCCCGCCACCATCCAGGGGACGCAACACGCCGCGCCGGCTGTCGCGCGACGGCGTGTCGCGTCCCCTCGATGGGCGGGTCAGACGGTCGCCGCCAGGGCGAGCGTCGCGAGCACTACGGTGACCGGCGCGACGATCAGGCCGAGCAGCATGTAGCGGCCCCAGCGGATGCGGACGTCGAACGACGTCAGCCGCTGGTGCCACAGCAAGGTCGCCAGCGACGCCCACGGCGTGATCAGCGGACCGGCGTTGACCCCGATCAGCAGCGCCGCCAGCCGCACCGGGCTTCCCGCCGCCGGCTCCAGCGCGAGGTAGGCCGGGAGGTTGTCGATCGCGTTGGCGCCGACCAGCCCGGTCAGCGACAGCCGCAGCAGCGCGAGCGGCGACTCCCCCGAGCCGGACACCCGCGCGAGCACCGTCCCGAGGCCGTTCGCGTGCAGCGCCTCGATGAACAGGAACAGCCCGGACGCCAGCAGGACCAGCTGCCACGGCAGCAGCCCGAACCGCAGCACGGAGCGCCGGCGCACCGCGAAGACCACCAGCAGCACGACCGCCGCGCCCGAGGCGGGCATCCACACAGGGATGCCGGAGACCAGAAGCGGCATCAGCGCGACCACCACCGCGGCGGCGATCCAGAACAGCACAGGATCCTCGATCCCGTCCTCCTGCCCCGTCTCGTAGCGCAGCAGCAGTTGCTTGCGCGAGATCAGGAACACGACCACCAGCGGCACGACGATCGCCACGAGCGCCGGCGCCCACATCAGGGCGGCGAAGGCGAACGGAGTCGGGTCGCCCATCGCGTGCTGGGCGAGCAGGTTGGTGAGATTGGAGACCGGGAGCAGCAGCGAGCCGGTGTTCGCGATCCAGACGGTGGTCAGCGCGAACGGCAGCGGGTCCAGTCCGGAGTGCCGGGCCAGCACGATCGCGACGGGCGTGAGGAGCACCGCTGTGGTGTCGAGCGACAGGAAGATGGTGCTCAGCGTCGCGACGACGGCCACCAGCAGCCAGAGCAGCCACGCCCGCCCGCGACCCCAGCGCGCGGTCTGCTGGGCGACAACGGTGAACACGCCGGCCTCCGCGGCCAGCTCGGTCACCACCGTCACCGCGACCACGAAGAGCAGGATCGGCCAGACGCGATCCCAGAGGGCCAGCGCGTCCGCGGCGGGCAGCAGGCCGGTGAGCACTGCGACCGCACCGAGGAGGAGCAGCACAGCGCCGACGATCGCCGTCCGCATCCCGCTCCTCTCCACGCCACACCTTCAACCGAGCGCCTTCGGCAGCGTACCCTGGCGGGACGAGCGAAAGGACGCGGATGCGCAAGTTCATCTTCAACGGAGCGATCATCAGCGCGGTCATCGGACTCTGGTCCACGATCCAGGAGACCAAGGAGGGCCGGCGCGACTGGCGGGTGGTGCTCATGTGGATCAGCGCGGCGATCGGCATCGTGATCGCGGTCGGGACCGTCCTGGAGGAGTCCCGGGAGGCCGACGACCGCTGAATCGGGCGCTGACCGCACGATTTCCGCGATTCTTCCGGCGTGTCCGCGCGTCGTGAGGCGCATGCACCCCGACACTGGTTCTTGACGGAGAACCTGGAAGGGGTATTGCGATGTTTGGTCGTAGGCGGCATGCCGCCGCCGAGGTGCAGGCGGCTCCGGTTCCTCAGCTCACGGATGCTCAGATCCTCGAGGTCGTCCACACCAAGATCGCCGAGTTGATCGGCGAACGCGGTGAATGGACGGTGTCGCGCCGTTCCACCGACGACACCGACTCCATCTTCCACTCCATCCTCGCGCAGTCCGTCTCGGTCGGCATCACCGCCGCCCTCGTGGAGGCACGCCGCCGCCTGGAGGCCGGCGAGGCCACCATCGTGGTCGCGTCCGAGCCGCAGCACCGCGCGCCCGCCGAGGTGGTAGCCATCGAGCAGGCCGCCCCGGTCGCCGAAGTGCAGGAGCTCGCGGAGCAGGAGCACGAGGAGCCCGCCGCCTTCGGCTGGGAGCCCGCTCCCATCACCGTCTGGACCGACCTGCGCAAGCCCGTCACCGGCGAGATCCCCGCCATCCACGAGCGCTCCGCAGCGTAACTCGCCTGCGAGGCGGCGCAAAGTCGCCCTCGAACGCACGAGACGGCGGAGAATCAGCCGTCTCGCAGTCAGCCGTCTGGGCGCTCAGCCGATGTGCTTCCAGGAGGCGGGGCCTCCTGAGCCGGCGCGGTAGGTCTGGAGGGGGACTTCGTCCTTCTTCCAGGCCGCGATGACGGGCGCGACGATGCGCCACATCTCGACGGCCGTGTCTCCGCGCACCGACAGCGACGGGTCGCCGTCGAGGATGCCCTCCAGCACTTCGGCGTAGGCCAGCAGCAGCCCCGGCCCGAAGTTCGCGCTGAGCGCCACGCGCTCGATCTCGTGCGGGTCGTCCGGGCCGTTGATGTTGAGCTCCAGCGACATCGCGTCGGGGGCGAGCATGATGCGCAGCATCGTCGGCTCGCGGTGGCCGCGCAGCCCGCGCGGGATGTGCCGCGCCGGCTTGAACGTGACGAGGATCTCCCGCCGCTGCTCGCCCAGCGCCTTGCCCGAGCGCAGTGTGAACGGCACGCCGGCCCAGCGCCAGGTGTCGACCTGAACCGTCACCTCGGCGAGCGTCTCCGTGCCGTTGGCCGGGTCCACGCCCGGCTCGCTCGTGTACGCCGGGAGCTTCCGTCCATCGATGGTCCCCGCGGTGTAGCGGGCGCGGCGGCTCGACGCGGCCGGGTCGTCCTTCCACAGCCGGGTCGCCCGCAGCACCGTCGCCTTGCCGTCGCGCATGTCCGTGGCGTCGAGCGCGCTGGGCGGCTCCATCGCGAACACCGCAAGCACCTGGAGCAGGTGGCTCTGGATCATGTCCATGAGCGCCCCGGCATGGTCGTAGTAGCGGGCGCGGTCCTCCAGCCCGAGCGACTCGTCGTAGACGATGTCGACGCTCTGGATGTGGTCGCCGTTCCACACCGGCTCCAGGATGCTGTTCGCGAAGCGCAGACCGATCAGGTTCAGCACGGTGGAGTTGCCGAGGAAGTGGTCGACGCGGTGGATCTGATCCTCCGGCACCAGCGTCGCGAGCCGCTTGTTGAGCGCGATGGCCGAGCGCTTGTCGGTGCCGAACGGCTTCTCGAGCGCGAGCGTCAGCCCGGCCGGCAGCGTCAGCTTGCCGAGCGCCTCGCACGCCTTCGCGGTGATCGCCGGCGGCAGGGCGAAGTACAGCGCCGGCGCGCCCTCGCAGGCGTCGAAGATCGTCTGCAGGTCGTCGGGCTTCGTCACGTCCGCCGGCAGGTACGTGGTATTTTTGAGCAGCTCCTCCACCGCTGGGCCGCTGGCCTTCACGGTCGTGAACGACTTCTTCACCACCGAGCGCCACTTCGCGTCCGACCACTCCTCGGCCCCGGATCCGACCAGGTGGAAACGCCGTTCCGGGTGGTGGGTGAGCAACTGCCCGATGGCAGGGAGGAGGAGTCTGGACGACAGGTCGCCACTCGCTCCGAGAATCACCAGAGTGCCCACGGACTGCGTCATGCGCTTCACAGTACGGCCATACTGGGGATATGTCGCTCCCCATCGAGGATTACGCCCTGATCAGTGATTGCTTCACCGGGGCCCTCGTCGGACGGGACGGAAGCATCGACTGGCTGTGCCTCCCGAGATACGACTCGCAGTCCACGTTCGGCGCCCTGCTGGGCACGGAGGACCACGGCCGCTGGCTGCTCGCGCCCTCCGATCCCGAGGCCACCAGCACGCGCGAGTACGAGCGGGACACCATGATCCTGGTGACCCGCTGGCGCACCGCCACCGGCGAGGTGGAGGTGGTCGACGCGATGCCGATGGGCGACCACCGCGCCGACCTGGTGCGCCGCGTGCGCGGGGTCAGCGGGCACGTGGAGCTGCGCGAGGAGCTGCGGATCCGTTTCGGCTACGCCAGCGCCATCCCCTGGGTGCGCAAGATGACCGACGAGAAGCCGGCCGCGCTCGTCGCCGTCGCCGGACCGGACGGGCTCGTGTTCCGCGGGTCGGCGCTGCATGCGGCGGACCACGCGCACGAAGGCAGGTTCACCGTCCACGCCGGCCAGACCGTCGACCTCTCGATGACCTGGTTCCCGTCGCACCGCCCGGCGCCGGCGGCCCTCGACGTCGAGACCTCCCTGCAGAACACCCGGGAGTGGTGGACGATGTGGGCGGAGAGCTGCGACCACGAGGGGCCGTACCGCGCAGAGGTGGTGCGCTCGCTGCTCATCCTGCGTGCGCTGACCCACCTGGAGACCGGCGGCATCGTCGCCGCGGCGACGACCTCCCTCCCCGAGCAGTTCGGCGGCGAGCGCAACTGGGACTACCGCTACGTCTGGCTGCGCGACGCGTCGCTGACGATCGCCGTGCTGCTGGCCCACGGCTACGACGACTCGGTCGACCACTGGCGCGACTGGCTGCTGCGCGCGATCGCCGGGGACCCGGGCGATGTCCAGATCATGTACGGCCTCGCCGGCGAGCGCGACCTCGCCGAGCGCGAGCTCGACAGCCTCCCCGGCTATCAGGGCGCCCACCCGGTGCGGATCGGCAACGGCGCGTCCACCCAGTTCCAGGCCGACGTCATCGGCGAGGTCATGCTGGCGCTCGACCACGGCCGCACGGCCGGCGTGCAGGAGACCCGGTTCTCCTGGGCGCTGCAGCGCGCTCTGATGGGGTACCTGGAGCAGAACTGGCGCAAGCCGGACCACGGCATCTGGGAGATCCGCGGGGAGCCGCAGACGTTCACGCACTCGCGCGGCCTGGTGTGGGCGGCGTTCGACTGCGCCATCCGCGGCGTCGAGCAGTTCGGGCTGGACGGCCCGGTCGAGCGCTGGCGGCACCTGAGGGACGAGATCCGCGCCGACATCGAGGCGAACGGCTACGACGAGGGCCGCGGCAGCTACGTGCAGTACTTCGGCAGCACCGAGGTGGACGCCTCGCTGCTGCTGCTCGCGCAGGTCGGTTACTGCGCCTTCGACGACCCGCGGATGCTCGGCACGGTGAAGGCGATCGAGCAGGACCTGCTGCGCGACGGCCTCCCCCTGCGCTACCGCACCGAGAAGGGCGTCGACGGCCTCCCGCCGGGCGAGCACCCCTTCCTGGCCTGCTCGTTCTGGCTGGTCGAGCAGTACGCCAGGTCGCACAGGATCGACGACGCGACGCGACTGATGGACCGCCTGGTCTCGCTGGCCAACGACGTCGGGATGCTGTCGGAGGAGTACGACGTCGAGGGCCGGTCGCAGGTGGGCAACACGCCGCAGGCCCTCACCCACCTGGCGCTCGTGCGCGCCGCCGACGCCATTGCCGAGGTGCAGGCGGGGTGACGACCGCGACCACGGAGCCCGCCACCGAGGAGGAGGTCGACCTCGGCGAGCGGCTGGAGCTCGGCGCGCCGTGGGTGACGATCGTCTGGAACGACCCGGTGAACCTGATGTCGTACGTCAGCTACGTCTTCCAGAGCTACTTCGGGTTCTCCAAAGCCGAGGCCCGGCGGCTGATGCTGCTCGTGCACAACGAGGGCCGCGCGGTCGTCGCGACCGGCACGCGCGAGGAGATGGAGCGGCACGTGGAGGCCATGCACGGCTACGGGCTGTGGGCCACCCTGACGAAGGCGGACGCGTGAGGCCGTTCCGCGCCGACCGGCGCGGCGGGGGCGTCCACGCGCGGTTCGAGGCGGCCGAGGCCGACGTGCTCCGGCGGTTCGCCGCCGTGGCCGCCGAGCGCGCGGAGCGGGCGGGCTCCGAGACGCGGGACGGGGCGCCGGCCGATCCCACGCTGACGCGGCTGCTCCCCGACGCGTATCCGGACGACCCGGAGGCGTCGGCCGAGTTCCACCGGTTCACGGCCGAGCGGCTGGCGGAGTCGAAGGTGCAGAACGCGCGCACGGTGATCGAATCGCTCAGCGGCCCGGCGGAGGAGGCGCGGCCGGACGGGGCCGTCGAGGTGCGCCTGGACAGTGCGCAGGCCCAGGCCTGGCTGCGTGCGCTCACCGACATCCGGCTGGCGCTCGCCGCCCACCTCGGCATCGAGTTCGACGGCGACGAGGGCGACGTGCACGACCTGGAGTCGGCGACGCGGCTCGCCGTCTACGACTGGCTCGCCGTCGTCCAGGAGTTCCTCGTGCTCGCCCTCGCCCGCGCCGAGCACCACTGACCCCGTGCCGAAGGGCACGTAAACGCCCCTAAAACGCGGTTTTAGGGGCGTTTACGTGCCCATCGGCGTGGGGTCAGACGGGGAAGCGGACGGCCGCGGCGA
>NZ_JBHTXK010000034.1:0-28588 GCF_042791795.1 Leifsonia sp. NPDC056665 | reverse complement strand
GTTCCGGCGGCGGGCCGCCCCGCGGCCCGCGTAAGTCGGCCGGGGCCGGCTCCGCGGCGGCGGCCGGGGCGACCGTCCCGCTGCGGTGCGCCCGCAGCAGCTCCGCCACCCGAATGGCGTCGCCCGCCGGCGCGTCCGACGCGCGGTCCGGCCGCGCGAGGAACAGGTACAGCAGTCCGGCGCCCGCGACGATCCCGAACCCGATCAGCACGATCCAGTCGTTGAACCAGTTGCCCGTGCTCGTCGGCCACGCCAGCAGCACCATCGCGAAGATCCCGTACGCCAGCGCCAGGATGTTCACGACCATCCCGCCACGCCCGAGCGAGAACGGTCCGGCAGGACGCCAGCCCTTGATCCGCTGCCGCAGCGACGCGAGCACCACCGACTGGAAGGCCACGTAGATGCCGAGCACCGCGAACGCGGTCACCTGGGTGATGAGCCCGTCCGGCCCGAGATAGACGATCAGGCTGATGAGCACCGGGATGCTGCACGCCACGATCAGCGCGTTCACCGGCACCTTGGTGCGCGGCGACACCCGCGAGAGCCACCGGTGCGCCGGGATCATCCCGTCGCGCGCGAACGAGAACAGCAGCCGGCTCGCCGCCGCCTGCAGGCTGAGCACGCAGGACAAGAACGCGGTGACCGCGACCACGAGGAAGATCTTCGCGCCGACGTCGCCGAGGGCGGACTGCAGGATCTCCGGGATCGGGTCGACGTCCTTGCCCGCCACGATCTTCGCCAGGTCGGGCGCGGCCAGGATGTAGCCGCCGAACGCGAACAGCGCGGACACGCCGCCGACCAGGATCGTCATCATCATGGCGAGCGGGATGCGCCGTGCCGGGTTCGCGACCTCCTCGGCGACGTCGCCGCACGCCTCGAAGCCGTAGAAGAGGAACAGCCCGGCGAGCGCCGCCCCGAGGAACGCCACCAGATACGAGCCGTGGCCCTGGACGCCCATCGTGTCGAAGAACACCGAGAACGGGTGCTTGCGCTGGAAGATCAGCAGGTAGAGGCCCACCGCGATCACGCCGATGAGCTCCGCCGACAGCCCGATGCGGGCGACCGTCGCCAGCGTCTTCGTCCCGGTGAAGTTCAGCCCGAGCGCCACGACCAGCAGCAGCACGGTCAGCCCGAGGGTGACCTCCTTGGTGGCGGGGAGGCCGAACAGGCTGGCGAGGAACCCGCTGCCGTACGACGCCACCGCGGTGATGGTCACGATCATCGCCCAGATGTAAATCCAGGCCGCCATCCACGCGTAGCGCCGGCCCCACAGCCGCCGCGCCCACGGGTAGATGCCGCCGTGGATGGGGTACTGCGAGACCACCTCACCGAAGACGAGCGAGACCAGGAACTGGCCCGCGCCGACGATGACGAGCCACCAGATGGAGGGCGGCCCTCCCGTCGCCATCGCGACGGCGAACAGCGAGTAGACGCCGACGAGCGGCGAGAGGTACGTGAAGCCGAGAGCGAAGTTCGCCCACAGGGTCATGGACCGGTTGAAGGAGTCCTCGTATCCGAGGACGGCGAGGTGCTCGCCGTCTCCGAGATGGGCCGAGGACGAGGGTTCTGAGGACATCGAATGCCTTCCGGGTCAGCCGCACACGACGATGTGTGTGGCAGGAGCGTAGCGGAGGACGGACCGAATACCTATAGGACTGGATGTTTAAGCTCCGACGGCGTGTCGGCTCGGGACTCGTCCGATATCGTCTTTGAGCATGGACGTGCACGAGCCCGGATGGCAGCGACTCGCTCGGTCGACGTTGGCAGTGACCGGTGCAGGAGTGGGCGCCGCGGTCTCGACACTGGTGCACGACCCGATTCTCGGATCGATGGCCGGGCAGGCGTTTGCGGAGATCGGGAATGAGTTCGCGACCAGAGTGCTCGCACCACGCGAGGAACAGCGCATTGCGACCGTCCTGGTCCTTGCGGCGGGCGGAGTGATCGCAAATCAGACCCTCGGGATGACCTTGCGTTCAGACGGGTTCTTCGACGGGGACCGATCAGACGCAGATCAGATCATCGAAGGAATGCTTCTCGCCGCTAAGACGGAGCACGAAGAAAAGAAGCTTCCGTACATGGCGAATCTATTGGCCCGGACCCCCTTTCTCGAGGGAATGGATGTATATGTCCTGGAGAAGCTCATCGCAGAGGCCGAATCAACCAGTTGGCTGCAATTGCAATTGTTGGCTATCGTCCATCGACCCAAAGAGCTCCCGCTCCCGGACGTGCAATATAGCGGACGGGCTTCTGACTGGAACGAATGGGCGGTGACGCAGACTCTCACTGAGCTGCTCGATGCGAGACGCCTTCTCGTGTTTCCGAGTTCCAAAGGGGCGCACGGGCAGCCCGGATTCGATCTCCGAATGTCGAGCATCAAATTGGGGCAGCTTGGCGCACTTCTCGTTCAGACGATGGAACTCACGAGCATTCCACTCGATGAGCTCCGTCCACTCCACGAAGAGCTCATTTGCCATGCAGTAGAGCTCACTGAACCGTCGAGCCTTGAATAGTCGCGGAGCGCCGCCAGTTAGTCCCATTGGTGGGAACCGGAACGGTACTGCTGGCGGTCGGCGCCGGCTCGCTGGCGCTCGTCCTGCTCGCCATGACCGTCCTCGGCTTCGGCGTCGGCGGCGTCTCCGCCGTCATGCCGCGGCTGGTGCTGGAGGGCGTGCCCGCGCCCGAGACGGCGAGCGTGCTCTCCATCAACCAGATCGTGCGCAGTGTCGGCTTCAGCATCGGGAGCGCGCTCGCCGGCCTCCTGCTGGCCGCGGCGACGCCCGCCGGGGCGCTCCTGCCCCCGGCGGGCGGGTACGTCGCGGCGTCGCTGTGGGTGCTGCCGCTCCTCGCGGCCGGCACCCTGATCGTCACGCTGAGACCCTCCTCGTCACGCAGCTGAAGCGCTCCTGATCACTCCCCGATGTACGACATGACGTGCTTCAGACGCGTGTAGTCCTCGAACCCGTACATCGACAGGTCCTTGCCGTAGCCGGAGTGCTTGAAGCCGCCGTGCGGCATCTCGGCCACGATCGGGATGTGGGTGTTGATCCACACGCAGCCGAAGTCGAGGCCCTTCGCGAACCGCATCGCCCGGCCGTGGTCCTTCGTCCACACCGAGGAGGCCAGGCCGTAGCGCACGCCGTTCGCCCAGCGCAGCGCCTCCGCCTCGTCGGTGAACTTCTGCACGGTCTGGACCGGCCCGAAGATCTCGTTCTGCACCGCGTCGTCGTCCTGACGCAGCCCCGAGACGATCGTGGCCTCCCAGAAGTAGCCGCGGTCGCCCTGGCGTCGGCCGCCCAGCTCGACGTTCGCGTGGTCGGGCAGCCGATCCACGAAGCCGCTCACCTGGGCGAGCTGGTTCGCGTTGTTCAGCGGGCCGTAGAGGATACCGTCCTCTCGCGGCGCGCCGGTGCGGGCGTTCTCGCGCGCGTACTGCGCGAGCGCCGCCACGAACTCGTCGTGCACGCCCTCCTGCACCAGCAGGCGCGTCGCCGCCGTGCAGTCTTGGCCGGCGTTGAAGTACCCGGCAGCGACGATCCCCTCGACCGCCTTCTCGATGTCGGCGTCGTCGAACACGATCACCGGCGCCTTGCCGCCGAGCTCGAGGTGCACGCGCTTGAGGTCGAACGAGGCCGCCCGGGCGACCTCCATGCCCGCGCGCACCGAGCCGGTGATCGACACGAGCTGCGGGGTCGGGTGGTCGATCATCGCCGCTCCCGTGCTGCGGTCGCCGAGCACGACGTTGAGCACGCCGGCCGGCAGGAACTCGCTGGCGACCTCCGCCAGCAGCAGCGTCGACAGCGGGGTGGTGTCGGAGGGCTTCAGCACGGTGGTGTTGCCCGCCGCCAGCGCGGGGGCGAACTTCCAGACCGCCATGTTGAGCGGGTAGTTCCAGGGCGTCACCTGGCCGACGACCCCGATCGGCTCGCGGCGGATGAAGGAGGTGTGGTCCGGCATGTACTCGCCGGCCGAGCGGCCCTCCAGGTTGCGGGCGGCTCCCGCGAAGAAGCGGATCTGGTCGACGGACAGCAGGATCTCGTCCTCGACCAGCGTGCCGCGCGGCTTGCCGGTGTCCTGCGACTCGGCGTCGGCGAACTCCTCCGCGCGCTCCTCCATCGCGTCGGCGATGCGGAACAGCGCGAGCTGGCGCTCGCCGGGCGTGGTGCTCCCCCAGACCTCGAAGGCGGACTCGGCGGCGCGGTACGCGTCGGCGACGTCCTCCGCGGTCGAGACCGGGGCGGTGGCGTACACGTCCTCGGTGGCCGGATCGATCAGTGAGATGCTGTCGCTCCCGCTCGCGGCGGTGCGCTCGCCGGCGACGAAGTTGTGCAGTTCGGGTGTCGTTGTCGTGCTCAGCGGTGAACTCATGGCCGGGAGTCTACTGATTTCGTCGGTGAATCGGGCAAGAATGTGCGGATCCGCTTGCTAGACCGCCTCGCCACTGACAGAATCGCTCCATGAGTACCCCTCGGGCAACGAACGGCACGAAGGCTGCGGTCATCGACGACGTCTCCAAAGCGATCATCGAGCAACTGCAGGTGGACGGCCGCAAGTCCTATGCGGAGATCGGCAAAGCCGTCGGTCTCAGCGAGGCGGCCGTGCGCCAGCGCGTGCAGAAGCTGACCGAGTCGGGTGTGATGCAGATCGTGGCCGTCACCGATCCGATGCAGCTCGGCTTCTACCGCCAGGCGATGATCGGCGTGCGCGTCACCGGCGACACGCTGGTGATCGCGGACAAGCTCGCGGCGATGCCCTCCGTGGACTACGTGGTCCTCACGGCGGGCACCTACGACATCCTCGCGGAGGTCGTGTGCGAGAACGACCTCGACCTCATCACGATGCTCAACTCCGAGATCCGGACCCTCGAGGGAGTGCTCTCCACCGAGACGTTCGTGTACCTCAAACTCCACAAACAGTTCTACAACTGGGGAACGCGATAACAATGACGACAACCGTTGAAACGTTCGGTGAGCCCATCACACCCGATGAGGCCGACCTGCAGGCGAAAGCGCGCGACCACCTCTGGATGCACTTCGCGCGCCAGTCGGTGATGGAGGAGGGCCACGGCGTCCCGATCATCACCCGCGGCCAGGGCCACCACATCTGGGACGACCACGGCAAGCGCTACATCGACGGCCTCTCCGGGCTGTTCGTGGTGAACGCCGGCCACGGCCGCAAGCGCCTCGCCGAGGTGGCCGCGAAGCAGGCCGAGCAGCTCGCCTTCTTCCCGATCTGGTCCTACGCCCACCCGAACGCGATCGAGCTCGCGGACCGCCTCGCGCACTACGCGCCGGGCGACCTCAACCGCGTCTTCTTCTCCACCGGCGGCGGCGAGGCCGTCGAGACCGCCTTCAAGCTGGCCAAGTACTACTGGAAGCTGCAGGGCCGCCCGACCAAGCACAAGGTCCTCTCCCGCGCCGTCGCCTACCACGGCACCCCGCAGGGCGCGCTGGCCATCACCGGCATCCCGGCCATGAAGGAGATGTTCGAGCCGCTCACCCCCGGCGGGTTCCGCGTCCCGAACACGAACTTCTACCGCGCGGGCGAGATGGGCGCTCCGACCGACGACATCGAGGCCTTCGGCGTCTGGGCCGCGAACCGCATCGAGGAGATGATCCAGTTCGAGGGTCCCGAGACCGTCGCCGCGATCTTCCTGGAGCCGGTGCAGAACTCCGGCGGCTGCTTCCCGCCGCCCCCCGGCTACTTCCAGCGGGTTCGCGAGATCTGCGACAAGTACGACGTGCTCATGGTCAGCGACGAGGTCATCTGCGCCTTCGGCCGCATCGGCCACATGTTCGCCTGTGACCAGTACGGCTATGTGCCGGACATGATCACCTGCGCCAAGGGCATGACCTCCGGGTACTCCCCCATCGGCGCGACGATCATCAGCGACCGGATCTACGAGCCCTTCAAGCACGGCAACACATCCTTCTACCACGGCTACACGTTCGGCGGGCACCCCGTGTCCTCCGCCGTGGCGCTGGCGAACCTCGACATCTTCGAGGAAGAGCGCCTCAACGAGCGCGTCCGCGAGAACTCGCCGCTGTTCCGCGCCGAGCTGGAGAAGCTGCTCGACCTCCCGATCGTCGGCGACGTCCGCGGCGACGGCTACTTCTTCGGCATCGAGCTGGTGAAGGACAAGGCCACCAAGGAGACGTTCAACGACGACGAGTCGGAGCGCCTGCTGCGCGGCTTCCTCTCCAAGGCGCTGTACGACGCGGGCCTGTACTGTCGCGCCGACGACCGTGGCGACCCCGTCGTCCAGCTCGCCCCGCCGCTCACCATCGGCCCGGACGAGTTCGTCGAGATCCGCCAGATCCTGGAGTCGGTGCTCACCGAGGCGAGCAACCACCTGTAAGGCCTGCACCACCGGACGAGTCCGCGCACCGCACCACTTGGGCGGGGCGCGGGCTCGTTCTCTTTTCCCTGATGTGATGAAGTCCTGACGTGTTGAGGAGTGACGTGGACTACCGCAGTGTCGGCTTCTGGTTCGACTCGATCGCCGAGGCCGAGGACGGCTTCCGCCCCCGCCCGGCCCTGGCCGACGACGCCACGGTGGACGTGGCCATCGTCGGCGCGGGCCTGACCGGCCTCTGGACCGCCTACTACCTCCAGGAGCTCGACCCGGCCCTGCGCATCCTGCTTCTGGAGCGGGAGGTCGCCGGCTTCGGCGCATCCGGCCGCAACGGCGGCTGGTGCTCCGCGCTGTTCCCGTGGTCGGCCTCCGCCCTCGACGCCCGCTACGGCCGCGACGCCGCGGTCGCGCAACGGCAGGCGATGGTGGACACCGTGGACGAAGTCGGCCGTGTCGCCGCCGTCGAGGACATCGACTGCGACTACGTCCGCGGCGGGACCGTCACGTTCGCCCGCGACCGCGTCCAGCTCGCCGCCGCGCGAGCCGAGTTCGCCGAGTCGGAGGAGTACGGCGTCGACCGGGTGTCGCTCGCCGGGACCGAGACGGTTCAGGCCCGCTACGGGGTCCCGGACGCCGTGGCCGCGACCATCACGCCCGCCTGCGCGCGCGTCCACCCAGCCAAGCTCGTGCGCGGCCTCGCCCGCGCCGTCGAGCGCCGCGGCGCCACCATCGCGGAGGGCACGGAGGTCCTGAGCTGGACCGACGGCGTCGTTCGCGTGCGCGTCGGCGACGTCGAGCGCACGGTGACGGCGGGCACGGTCGTGAACGCCACCGAAGGCTACGGCTCGCAGCTCCCCCAGGTCGGGCGGAGCGTCCTCCCGCTGTACTCGCTGATGATCGCGACCGAGCCGCTGCCCGACGCGGTGTGGGACCGCATCGGCATCGAGCACGGCCAGACCTTCGCGGACTTCCGGCACCTGATCGTCTACGGGCAGCGCACCGCCGACAACCGGATCGCGTTCGGCGGCCGCGGCGCCCGCTACCACCTGGGCAGCGCCATCCACCCGTCGTACGACCGCTCTCCGCGCGTGCGCGACCACCTCGTCCGCACGCTCGGCGAGCTGTTCCCCGCGGTCGCCGGAGTGCGCATCACGCACCACTGGGGCGGCCCGCTCGGCGTGCCGCGCGACTGGCACGCCGCGGTCGGCATCGACCGCGGGTCGCGGGAGGCCTGGGCCGGCGGGTACGTCGGGGACGGCCTGAGCACGACGAACCTCGCCGGCCGCACCCTCGCCGACCTGATCGCCGACCGGCGCACCGGCCTCACGGAGCTCCCGTGGGTCGGCCACCGCTCACCGCGCTGGGAGCCCGAGCCGCTGCGCTTCCTCGGCGCCAACGCGGGCCTGGTCGCGATGGAGGGCGCCGACCTCGAGGAGCGCGCCACCGCCCGCCCCTCCCTCATCGCCCGCGCAATGGCCCCCCTCACCGGCCATTGACCCCCGAAACGTGAGTAATAGCGGAAATCCACCGCGCGATTTCCGCGATTACTCACGTTTCGACGCCGGGACGGAGGGTCAGGCGTCGTCGAAGCGGAGGTGGCGGACGCTGCGGCCGTTGCGGCGGACGAGGCGCAGCGCCTCCACCCCGATCCGGATGTGCCGCTCGACGAACTGCGCGGTGACGCTCCGATCGCTCTCGGCGGTCTTGACACCCTCCGGGATCATCGGCTGATCCGACACCAGCAGCAGCGCCCCGGCAGGGATGTGGTTGGCGAACCCGGCCGCGAAGATGGTCGCCGTCTCCATGTCGACCGCCATGCACCTGGTCTGCCGCAGGTACGTCTTGAAGGTGTCGTCGTGCTCCCACACCCGCCGGTTCGTCGTGTAGACGGTTCCGGTCCAGTAGTCGTAGCCGGCGTCGCGGATGCTGGTGGAGACACCGCGCTGGAGCTGGAACGCCGGCAGCGCGGGGACCTCCGGCGGCAGGTAGTCGTTCGACGTCCCCTCGCCGCGGATGGCCGCGATCGGGAGCACCAGGTCGCCGAGCTGGTTCTTCTTCTTCACCCCGCCGCACTTGCCGAGGAAGAGCGCCGCCTTCGGGCTCACCGCGCTCAGCAGGTCCATGATGGTCGCCGCGTTCGGGCTGCCCATGCCGAAGTTGATCATCGTGATGCCGTCGGCGGTCGCGTTCGGCATCGAGCGGTCGATGCCGCGGACCTCGGCGCCGTACCACTCGGCGAACCGGTAGACGTAGTCGCCGAAGTTGGTGAGCAGGATGTGCTCGCCGAACTCCTCCAGCGGCGTGCCGGTGTAGCGGGGCAGCCAGTCCCGCACGATCTCCAGCTTCTCCTTCATCGCTCCCCTTCACGCAGCCCGAGGGCGTCAGCCTACCGTCGTGCCGAGCAGCGCGCCGATGGCGAACGTGGCAGCCAGCGCCAGCGCGCCGCCGATGACCACACGCAGCATCGCCTTGCCGCGCGAGGCGCCGCCGATGTAGGCGGCGACGTAGCCGGTGGCCGCCAGCGCGATCAGCACGACCACGAAGGTCAGCGGGATGCGGATGGCCGGCGGCGTCAGGATGGTCAGCAGCGGCAGGATGCCGCCGATCGTGAACGAGATGGCGGACGCGATCGCCGCGTGCCACGGGCTCACCACGTCGTCCTGGTCGATGCCGAGCTCGGCGGAGAGGTGAGCGGCGAGCGCGTCGTGCTCGGTGAGCTCGATCGCGACCTGGCGTGCGGTCTCGGGCTTGAGGCCCTTCGCCTCGTAGAGACCGGTCAGCTCGGCCAGCTCCTCCTCCGGCATCTCCTCCAGCTCGCGGCGCTCCTTCGCGATGAGCGCGTGCTCGCTGTCGCGCTGGCTGCTCACCGACACGTACTCGCCGAGCGCCATCGAGATCGCGCCGCCGACGAGGGCCGCGAGGCCGGCGGTCAGGATGGCGGGGACGGCGGGCGTCGCCCCCGCGACACCGACGACGACGGCCGCGACGGACACGATGCCGTCGTTGGCGCCCAGCACGCCGGCCCTCAGCCAGTTCAGCCGTTGCGCGACCCCCTCGCGGTGGGGTTCGTCCGGGTGCTTTCCGTTCACAGTCTCCGCGGTCATAGCGTCAGCCTAGGAACCTCGCGCCCGGGATTCCAGCAAGCGCAGCCGAACCTAACCCGCAGCCGGCTGGCCCGCGGCCTCGTTCGCGCGCCTCGCCGCCCGCAGCCGGCGCTGCACGCGGTACTCGTGGACGGTCAGCGCCACGATCAGGACGTCGAACAGGGTCAGCCCGAGCAGCCCCCAGGAGGGGTGCCTGGTCAGCTCCCACGTCTGCCAGCCGATGAACACCACGAGGAAGCCGAGCATCCACGGGTACGCCCAGAGCTGCTCCTTCAGCACCGCCCAGACGAGCACGACCTTCACGACGCCGTGCAGCAGCAGGTAGACCGCGCCGAACAGCGTCGCCGAGCCGGTGAGGGTGTGTCCGAAATGGACGATCCAGTTGGAGACCGGGTCGTTCGGGTCCTCGCCGAGCTCGTGCTGCGTGAGGAAGACGACGACCGCGTTCATCCGCTGGGGCGTCAGGAAGAGCAGCAGGACGCCGCCGATGAGCTCGAGCACGCCGTCCGCGCCCTTCAGCACCAGGGTGACGCGGAAGAGGACCTCCAGGAACCGCTCCCGGCGGTCGATGGTGCCGTGTTCGGCGTCGCGCTCCGTGCTCATTGCCCCATCGAACCACCGGAGAGGAGAGCACTCGTGGCGAAGCCGACGAGTTTCATGAGAGTAGACTCAGAAATCTTACGTTCGAGAAAGGCATCCGTGTGACTCCCGTGCTCTCCTCCCTCCTGGACGACGTCCTCCGCCGCAACGCCGGGGAGCCCGAATTCCACCAGGCGGCACGCGAAGTGCTCGGCTCGCTGGGCCCCGTCATCGAGGCCAACCCGCACTACGCCAGGGCGGCCGTGCTGGAGCGGATGACGGAGCCGGAGCGCCAGCTCATCTTCCGGGTGCCGTGGACGGACGACGAGGGCAACATCCGGGTCAACCGCGGGTTCCGGGTGGAGTTCAACTCGGCGCTCGGCCCGTACAAGGGCGGTCTGCGCTTCCACCCGAGCGTGACGCTGGGCACCGTGAAGTTCCTCGGCTTCGAGCAGATCTTCAAGAACGCGCTCACCGGCCTCCCGATCGGCGGCGGCAAGGGCGGCAGCGATTTCGACCCGAAGGGCCGCTCCGACGCGGAGGTGATGCGGTTCTGCCAGTCCTTCATGACGGAGCTGTACCGCCACCTCGGAGAGTACACGGACGTGCCGGCGGGCGACATCGGCGTCGGCGGCCGCGAGATCGGCTACCTGTTCGGCCAGTACAAGCGCATCACGAACCGATACGAGTCGGGCGTGCTGACCGGCAAGGGCGTCGGCTGGGGCGGCTCGCTGGTCCGCACCGAGGCGACCGGCTTCGGCGCCGTCGTGTTCGCGCAGCGGATGCTCGCCACCCGCGGGCGCTCCTTCGACGGCGCGCGGGTGCTCGTCTCCGGCTCCGGCAACGTCGCGCTGTACGCCATCCAGAAGGTGCACCAGCTCGGCGGTGTCGTCGTGGCGTGCTCGGACTCCTCCGGCGTCGTCTACGACCGCGACGGCATCGACTTCGAGCTGCTCCGCCGGATCAAGGAGGTGGAGCGCGCCCGCCTGTCCGAGTACGCGTCCCGGCGCGGCCCGTCCGCGGAGTACCGCGCGAACGGCGACCTCTGGGCCCTCGCGGCCGAGACCCCGATCGACGTCGCGATCCCGTGCGCCACGCAGAACGAGCTGGACGCGACCGCCGCCGCCACCCTCGCGGGCAACGGCGTGGCCGCGGTGGTCGAGGGCGCGAACATGCCCTGCACGCCGGAGGCCGTCCACGTCCTGCGCGCGGCCGGCGTGCTGTTCGCGCCGGGCAAGGCGGCGAACGCGGGCGGGGTGGCGACCTCCGCGCTGGAGATGCAGCAGAACGCGTCGCGGGACGCGTGGACGTTCGAGCACGCCGAGCAGCGCCTCGACGACATCATGACCGCCATCCACGACAGCTGCGCGGACACCGCCGAGCGGTATGGCGCCCCTGGCGACTACGTGCTGGGGGCGAACATCGCGGGATTCGTGCGGGTCGCGGACGCGATGCTGGCGCTCGGGGTCATCTAGCGGGCGCCGCTAGCGCCCGATCCGCTTCCTCAGCCACTCGATGCGCTGCTGGAGCTGCGACACGCTCGCCTGCGCCACCGCCGGACCGCCGCACACGCGGCGCAGCTCGGCGTGGATGAGCCCGTGCGGCTCCCCCGAGTTCTTCGAGTAGAGGCCGACCAGGCTGTTGAGGAGCTGCCGCTGCTCCTTGAGCGTGCGGTGCAGCGGCGCGGGCGGATGGCCCTCGGCGGCGGCAGGCCGGGACGAGTGCCGCCGCGCCTGCCGCTGCTGACGCTGCAGGAGCAGGTCGTGCACCTGGTCGGGCTCCAGGATGCCGGGGAGCCCGATGAAGTCGAGCTCCTCGTCCGTGCCGGGCACCGCGAACCCGCCGAACTCGCGCCCGTCGTAGACCACCCGGTCGAAGTTCGCCTCCGACCCGAGCGCCTCGAACGCGAACAGCTCGGTCAGCGCCTCCGACGCGCGGGACTCCTTGTTGGCTTCCGCGACCAGCGCGTCCTCCGGGTTCCAGAGGTCGCCCTCGCCGCCCTCCTCCGTCGGCCGGTCGAGCGCGTGATCGCGTTCCATTTCGAGGGCGTTCGCGAGCGCCATGAGGGTCGGAACGTTCGGCAGGAACACCGACGCCGTCTCGCCACGGCGGCGCGCCCGCACGAAGCGCCCGATCGCCTGCGCGAAGAACAGCGGGGTGGAGGCGCTGGTCGCGTACACGCCGACCGCCAGCCGCGGCACATCCACGCCCTCCGACACCATCCGCACCGCGACCATCCACCGCGAGTCGCCCGCGGAGAAGTCGGCGATCCGGTCGCTGGCCTCCTTCTCGTCCGAGAGCACGACGGTGACCGGCTCCCCGCTGATCTGCTGCAGGAGATCGGCGTAGGCGCGGGCCGTGTAGTGGTCGGTGGCGATCACCAGGCCGCCGGCGTCCGGGATGGAGTTGCGCACCTCGGT
The DNA here is from genome assembly GCF_042791795.1 of Leifsonia sp. NPDC056665. NCBI lineage: Bacteria > Bacillati > Actinomycetota > Actinomycetes > Micrococcales > Microbacteriaceae > Leifsonia > Leifsonia sp. NPDC056665. The sequence goes on along the minus strand of NZ_JBHTXK010000034.1, from coordinate 16,133 downwards.
GAGTCGGCGATCCGCCGCGCTCAGCACCGCAGGGATCCACTCCCCGCGCGGGTCGAGCGCTGTGCGCCAGGCCTGCGACGTGATGTCCTTGGTGTTGCCCTCGCCGAGCCGCGCCTCCATCTCGTCGCCGGTCTTGGTGCGCCAGCGCATGTGCCCGGCGTAGACCATGAAGATCACCGGGCGCACGACGCCGTCGCTGAGCGCGCGTCCGTAGCCGTAGTTGTAGTCGGTGACCGAGGTGCGGATGCCCTGCCGGTCGGGCAGGTAGGCGACGAACGGGATCGGCGCGGTGTCGGACCGGAACGGCGTCCCCGTCAGCGACAGCCGCCGGGTGGCGCGCTCGAACGCGTCCCGGATCCCGTCGCCCCAGCTGAGCGCGTCGCCGCCGTGGTGCACCTCGTCGAGGATGACGAGCGTGCGGTAGGACTCGGTGATGTCCTTGTGCAGGCTCGGCCGCATCGCCACCTGCGCGTAGGTGACCGCGGCGCCCTTGTAGTGCCGGGCGTACCTGCCGTCCGCGTTGCGGAAGTCGGGGTCGAGGTGGAGGCCGACCCGGGCCGCGGCCTCCGCCCACTGGCGCTTGAGGTGCTCGGTCGGCGCGACGACGGTCACCCGCTCGATGACGCGGCGCGACAGCAGCTCGGTCGCGAGCCGGAGCGCGAAGGTGGTCTTTCCCGCGCCCGGCGTCGCGGCCGCGAGGAAGTCGCGCGGCTCGTTCACGAAGTAGGCGTCGAGGGCCTCCGCCTGCCAGGCACGGAGCTTGTCCGCAGTGCCCCAGGCGGCGCGTTCAGGGAACGACGGGGACAGGTGCTCGGCGGCGAAACTGCCCGCCCGGGCTCCCGCCGAGAGATCGAGTTCGGCAGCGTCCGCGGGTACGCCAGCGCTCATCCCGGGCTCATCGGGCAAGGCTGCTGCGTTCGTCTCCACTTGGATCGAATCTACCGGAGCTGCCTGACAATCGTCGCCGGGCCTCCCCGCAATGCAGAATGGTGGGATGGTCGACGCTCAGCATCCGTGGTCCCGTTACGTCGCCCTCGGCGACTCGTTCACCGAGGGCATCGGCGACCCGGAGCCGCTCAGCCCGGGCGGCAACCGCGGCTGGGCCGACCGCGTGGCGGAGGTGCTGAGCAGCAAGACGGACGACTTCGCCTACGCGAACCTGGCCGTCCGAGGCAAGCTGATCAAGCAGATCCTGGACGAGCAGGTCGACGCGGCGGTCGCCCTCCGCCCCGACCTCATCACCATCTCGGCCGGCGGCAACGACGTGATCCGCCCCGGCACCGACCCCGACCTGATCGCCGCCCTGCTCGACGAGGCGGTCGCCCGGCTGAGCGCCGACGGCGCGACGGTCGTGATCTTCACCGGCGTCGACGTGGGGTTCTCCCCCGTGTTCCGCGGCATCCGCGGCAAGGTGGCGATCTACAACGAGAACATCCGCGCGGTCGCCGCGAGGTACGACGCGATCGTGGCCGACCAGTGGTCGCTCACCGAGATCCAGGACGTCCGGATGTGGTCCCCCGACCGCCTCCACCTCGCCCCACTCGGCCACCACACTGTCGCCCGCATGGTCCTGGCGGCCCTCAACGTGGACAACGACCTCCAGCCGCTGGAGCCGGAACCGCTGCCGGTGCGCACCTGGCGTCAGGCCCGCGCCGAGGACCTGTCGTGGGCTCGGGAGTACCTGGTGCCGTGGGTGCTGCGGCGCGTCCGGCACCAGTCGTCGGGCGACCACGTGCTGCCGAAACGGCCGCAGGCGGGGCCGTTCGTGATCGAGGTGGTGGAGGAGGAGTGAGCCGGGAAGCTACGGGCCGGTGAGGCTCACACCCGACTCGGCAAGGAGGGCGACGAACGCCGGCGCGATGTAGCGCGCGTACTCCTCGGTGATGTGCGTCATGTCGAACTTGACCGGTATGCCGTCGACGAAGGCCGGACATTTGTTGGAGACGCAAAACAGCTGCTTCGTGTCGACGAACTGTCCGCCGGTCTCTGTGAGGGTCTGCTCGGCCGACATGGTGAACTTCTTCCAGGTCGGCTGCACGGAGGTCACGCAATCGGCCGGTGCGCTCCGAGGGGAATAGCACTCCCGCACATCCTTCTGGGCGGGGGGCGGCGCAAGAAGGACGACCTTTCCGGCGTCGGGTGTGATCCTCTCGAGATACCGCTTGAGACCCTGCTGGTACTCGGCGGGGGTGATCTCCTTCCCCGTGTCGAGGTTGATATCGGCAGCCGGTCCGTTCGCTATGAACACGATCTCCGGTCGCATTTCCGCCACAGTGGAGATCGCGAGTTCTTTGCGCCCGGGGCAGGCGGCCTCGTACTGGGGATTCGGGCTGTTCGTGTGGATGTCGACGAAGGGGCAACTGTAGAGTCCGAGCGACGTGACCCGAAGTTGGCCGCCCGATCCCTCGACAAGGGCACGGATCATCGCCACATAGGCGATCGACATCGAATCGCCCACGAGTGCCACTGAGTGCGGGGCGTTCGGGTCGCCCCAGGTGCACTTGTCGACTCCCGGATAGTTCGAGCTCGCGCACGCGTGCACGGCTTGCTCGAATTGGTAGTTCTCGACGACACTGTCCATGCTCGGGCTGAGCTCCGGCCAGCTTTTCGCCGCGAGAGCCGTCGTGATCGCCGTCGAGAGCGAGTCGAGCGCGGCTCGATCGGCGCCGCCGTCGAGCATGTTCCCCGTCTCCGGCGCCGCCGTCTTCTCCACAGCCGCCTGGGGAGTCGACGAGTTCCGATCCACGGTGAATGCGAAGACCAGGGCTCCGACGGTGGCCACCGCCACCGCTCCGAGGGTCACAGCTCTGGCTCGCGAGCCCGGCGCTCTGCGTGACCGCTTCTTCTTCCGGGGCTCCAACCACAACGAACGGCGAACAGGTTCCTCGATGAAGCGGTACGACAGTGCCGCCAGCACGACCGAGAGCGCGATGGACTCGAGCGCGGGGATCGCAGTGCCGGAGGCCGATGTCCCGCGGGCCAGCTCCGCCACGACGATGAGCGCCGGGAAGTGCCAGAGGTAGAGCGAGTAGGAGATGTCCCCGATATAGCTCAGGAACGGGTTGTCCAGTGGGTTGAGCCACGAACGCTTCGGCTGCCAGGGGAAGGCGATGAATGCCGCGGTGCTGAGCACGGCGAGCGCGGCCCACGGTGCGGGGAAGCCCTGACCGGACGGCGTGATCGCGCTCGCCAGGATCATGCCCGCCAGCGAGAGCAGTGCGATGGCGGGACGGTAGAAGGCCGGCACCCGCGAGAGCCACGGCATGCACAGCGCCACCGTTGCGCCGACCGAGAGTTCCCAGAGCCGGGCAGGCGTGATGAAGTAGGCGCTCGCGCTGTCGGCCTGCGTGAGTTGCAGGGAGAGGATGAAGAGCGCGGCCGTGATCGCCAGGGTGATCGCGGCGGCGAGCACTCGCGGCCGACGACCGCGTGCGACGAGCAGGGCGATGAGGAGGATCGCCGCCGGCCAGACCAGGTAGTACTGCTCCTCCAGACTGAGCGACCAATAGTGCTGCAGCGGGGAGGTCTGGGCGCCCTGCGCGAAGTAGTCGGTCTGTGCGGCGGCGAACCGCCAGTTGGAGACGAAGAACAGCGACGCGACGGCATCCCACACGGTCGTCACGAACCGGCCGGACGTGAACAGTGCCCACGCGCCGACCACGGTGGCGGCCAGTACCGCGACGGACGCCGGAATGAGCCGCCGGATGCGCCGGCGGTAGAACGCGAGAAGCCTGATGCGCCCGCTCCGCTCGTACTCGCGGTGCAGCACCGACGTCATCAGGAAGCCGGAGATGACGAAGAAGATGTCGACGCCGACGAAGCCGCCGGCGGGCCACTCGAAGGCGTGGTTGAGGACGACGAGCCCGACGGCGAGGGCACGCAGGCCCTGCAGGTCGAGCCGCATCTTCGTACGCGGGGGCTGCGGCGCCCCGCGTCGGTCTGCCGGGACCGCCGCACGCGACCGGCGTACCTCGGAACGCCTCGGCGGCGTGGTCATCGTCTCGGAGCCGGTCATTCGCGCTCTCCTTCCTGCGCTCCGGTGAGGCTGATCCCTTGTTGCGCCACAAGCGCGACGAACCCGGCGGCGATGTGGCGCGAGTACTCCTCGGTGTGATGGATGTGGTCGAATTTGATCGGCATCCCTGAGGCGAACGCCGGACATTTCGACTTCACGCAGAAGAGGTGCCGGCTGTCGATCCACGCACCGCCGAATTCTGCGGCGAGGGCGGATTCCGCCTTTCCCATCGCCTTCCAGCGGGAGGGCACCGTCGTAATGCACGCGTCGGGTCCGGTTCGAGGCGAGTAGCACTCGCGCACGTCCTTCTCCGCCGGCGGAGGGGCGAGCAGCAGGACCTTTCCGGTGTTCGGCGTGATCCGCTCGAGGAACGGGCGAAGTCCCGCCGCATACTCGTCGGGCGTGAACGGCGTGCCGTCGCTGGTCTTGTTCAGCGGGATGTACGTGTTGGAGACGATGACGACGTCCGGCTTCAGCTCCGCGATGTTGTCGATCGCCTGTGCCTTGCGGCCAGGGCATGCCCGCTTGAACGACGCCTCACCGTTCGTCGTCTCGAAGTCCACGAACGGGCACGCGTACATGCCGAGGGTGCTGGTCTTGAGCTGACCGTTCGAGCCGTCTGCGAGCGCGCGCAGCATCGCGACATAGCCGACCGAGATCGAGTCGCCGACGATCGCCACCGAGTGCGGCGCGTCATCGGCTCCCCAGGTGCACGACCCCAGGCCGGGGAAGACTTGATTCGAGCACGCGATCGTCGCGTTATCCCGCTCGTATCCCGATACCGCGCTGTCCATGCTCGGACTGAGCTCGGGCCAGCTCTTCGCGTTGAGAGCCGTCCTCAGCTCGGCTGAGAGGGAGTCGAGCGCGGGCCGATCGGCGCCGGCGTCGAGCACGTCTGCCGTGTGCGGCGGCGCCGTCGCTGCGGCCGAGGGCTCCCTGTCCGTTGCGCGATCGTCTGCGATGAACGCGAGCACGAGTGCCACTGCGGTGACCGCGGATGCGGCGAGGACGATGAGTGACTTGGCCCGCGAACGGCCGGCCGTGCGCCGCTTCGCCTTCGGCTCCAACCACCCCGATCTCCGCACCGTCTCCTCGACATACCGGTACGACACCTCCGACAACCCGAACGCGACCAGGATCGACACCACCGCCGGGATCGCCGACTTCTCCCCTGGCAGCCCCCGGAACGCCTCCGCGATGAGGATGAGCGCCGGGAAGTGCCACAGGTACAGCGAGTACGAGATGTCCCCGACATGCGAGACGACCGGGTTCGCGAGCGGGTTGAGCCACGCCCGCCGCGGTTGCCACGGGAACGCGATGAACACGGCCGTGCTGATGGCCGCCACCAGCGCCCAGGGCGCGGGAAACCCGGCTCCCGACGGCGTGATGACGGCCGCCGTGATCATGCCGGCGAGCGAGAGCAGCATGACGGACGGGCGCCACAGCGACGGGAGTCGGTCGAACAGCGGCATGCAGAATGCGACCGTCGAACCGATCGAGAGCTCCCACAGGCGGGCCGGGGTGATGAAGTACGCGGTCGCGCTGTCGGCCTCCGTGAGTTGGAGCGCCACGAGGAAGAGGCCTGCTGTGATCACCAGGCACAGCGCGGCGGCAAGGACCCGCGGGCGGTGCCGACCGGCCGCGACCAGCCCCAGCACGAGGACCGCGATCGGCCAGACGAGGTAGTACTGCTCCTCCAGGCTCAGCGACCAGTAGTGCTGCAGCGGCGAGGTCTGCGCCCCCTGCGCGAAGTAGTCGGTCTGGACGGCGGCGAACCGCCAGTTGGAGACGAAGAACAGCGCGGCGACGCCGTCCCACACCGTCGAAAGGAACCGGCCGGGGCCGAACAGCGCGAAGGCTCCCGCGATCGTCACCACGATCACCGTCGCGGATGCGGGGATCAAGCGCCGGATGCGGCGGCGGTAGAACGCGAAGAACCGGATCGTGCCCGAGCGCTCGTACTCCCGGTACAGCAGCGACGTCATCAGGAAGCCCGAGATGACGAAGAAGATGTCGACGCCGACGAAACCGCCGGCCGGCCACTCGAACGCGTGGTTCAGCACGACCAGGCCGACTGCGAGCGCGCGCAGGCCCTGGAGGTCGATTCGCTTCACCGTGGGAACCGTCGCCGACCGGGTCGTCGCGGACGATCGGGAACGGCGGCGGCCGGATTCGGCGCGCGGGAGAGTCTGGGTGTCAGGGTCCATGAACGGTGGGGCCTCGGCGGGTTGGGGGCGAACCTCATCACGCTAAAGGGACAGACCACCCATGAGAGACCTCACATGTGGGATATCCGCGCGGACGCGCCGAACACAGCCGTGGGACTCACCCTGACGATCACCCGGGCACCGGCAAGGACGGGGCCGGGCTCAGGTCCCCAGTCCCCCCGGGTGCGCCAACCGCCACCCGAACCCCGGGTCCGGCACATCCTTCGCCAGCGCCAGGTCCACCGTCTTCGCCGCCCCGTTGACCGTGAACGTCACGTGCCCGACGACATCCCCCTTGAACCCCGACTGCAGTCGCTGGGTCGTCAGGTCCACGGTGACCGGGGTGTCCGACCACACCACGAAGCTCTGACCCGAAGTCGCCACCACGTTGGAGCCCGCGCCCCATTTGGTCGTGTAGGAGCCGAAGACCTGGCCGGTCGTCGCTGCCGTCACCGTGTGGAAGCCCGACTGCATGCTCGTCAGCAGTCCGCTCACCCCCGCCCACAGCGTGTCGTGGTCGGCCGCGCCCAGCACCACGCCGAGCACGCGCACCTTCTCATTGCCCACCGGCACCTCGGCCGAGAACAGCAGGCAGAATCCCGCCTGGTCGGTGTTGCCGGTCTTGATGCCGTCCACACCGTCCACGCCCAGCAGCGCATTGGTGTTGTCCTGCGCGCCGGCGCCGGGGAGCGTCGCCGATTTCTGCGAGACGATCGCGGAGAGCGCCGGCGAGGCGAGCACCAGCTTGCCGATCCCGATCAGGTCCTTCGTGCTGCTCACGTTACCGGGGTCGAGGCCGTCCGGGGTCACGACCTTGGTGCCGGTGAAGCCCTTCGACGCGAGCCAGCTGTTCGCCGCCTTGAGGTAGGCGGAGGTGGAGCCGAAGGCCCAGTTCGCCAGCGAGATGGCGTAGTTGTTGGCCGACGGGAGCAGCATCGCGGTGAGCGCCTGCTTCTCGGTCATCGAGGTGCCCGCCTGCACGGGAGCCCAGGAGCCGCCGGCGGCGATCACCTGGTTCCAGATGTCGACGTCCTTCTGCGTGAACGCGATGGTCGGGCCGTCCGCGTTGCCGTCCAGCGGCTTGGCCTGGAGGACGACGAGCGCGGTGATCGTCTTGGTCATGCTCGCGATCGGCATGCTCGCATTGCTGCCGTGGTACTCCGTCGCGCCGGGATAGTCGGGCGCGGTGATCGCGGCCGACCCGTAGCCGGGCCAGTTCAGCTGCGCCGCGGCCTGTGTGAGGGAGGTCTCGTGCTGGGTGACGGCGGCGGTGGCCGGGATCGGCGTGATGACCGAGCCGAAGACGTAGAGCAGGGCGAGCAGCAGCACGCCGCCGACTCCGAAGACGACGATCCGGCGGCGGCGGTACACCTGCTTGCGGTTCTGGCGGCGCGGCGGATCGGCGAGGACTTGCTGAGGCACCTTCGGATTCTAGGGGGACGCGCTGAGGCATCGGCTGAGAACGCGCCAGCGGGCGGTGCACCGGGGCAGCCGCGACGCAGCGCTCAGGCGGCCACGCTGCCGGGAAGCGACCGGACGACCCGATCCGCCACCTGGTCCGGGGTGAGCCCGCCGGTGTCGATGACCGCGCCCGCGTCGTGGAGCCACGAGCGCGCGGCAGCCGCGTACGGTTCGACGTACGCGTGCCGGAACGTCGACGGCCCGAGGTCCTCGTCATCGTCGATCCTGCCGACCAGCACCTCCTCGTCGGCATGCAGGATCACATGCCGGACGGGTATCCCGTAGCCGGCGAGCCCCGCCTCGATCTCGCGCCAGTAGTCCTCGACCAGGACGGTCATGGGGACGATCAGCGTCCCGCCGACGTACTCGATCAGGCGCCGCGCGGTCTCCACGACCAGCGGACGCCACAGCGGCCAGTGCTGGAAGTTGTCCGTCGCCGGAAGGGCCGGCCTCACATCCATCAGGACCTCGCCGACCTTCTCGGCGTCGAAGATCCGGGAGTCCGGGATCCGCTGCTGCACGAGCACGCTCGTCGTCGTCTTCCCCACGCCGTGCGTGCCGTTCAGCCAGACGATCATGCCTGCGACCGTACCCGCATCGCCCACAGCACCTGTCTGTGGTGGTCCAGGCCTCGCACCCATCGGGTGCGCTCGACCAGCGGTGGCTCGTGGGCGATCCGGCCACGTCGACTGGCGAATGGCCGCCGATCGCGTAATCCCCGGGGCCACGGATATCTATAACCTGAGCGATGCTCTACTATTCGGCCATGAGACGGAATCCTGCGAGCATAGCCCTCGGTGTCAGTTGTGCCGTCAGCTTCACCCTCGGGGCAATTCTGTGGGTCGTCGGCAACAACCAACTCCGCGGCGACCAGCTCGGGTCCGATTACTTCAACGCCCTCAACCTGGACAACGGAACCAATTTCGCAGACCCCGGAGCAGGCGCGATCGCAGCCGACGACGCCCTCATCTGGTGGGGCATCGGGCTGGTCATCTTCGGCGGTCTATTGTTCATCGCGACACTTGTCACGGTGGCGATCACACGTCAAATGCGCGCCAGCGCGGAGGCATCCCCGAAGAGCTTCGCCGAGTACCAGGCATCGAAGGATGATCCCCAGGCCCGCGCAGGGTCTGGGACACAGCCATAAATCGCCCAATAGCAATAGTGGCGGCTTCCCTCGCACGCGGAAGCGGCAGCTCAGGACCCGTCCTCACACGTTGCCGCCGTTGAGTTGGCGCGCGGCCTCAGCGTAGAAGTAGTGGAGCTCGGCGAGCGGAACTGCTGAGCGGGACACCGCGTTCGCGTTCTGTCCCTCCGTCGAGAAGGGCGGCGGATACAGCGACCAGCCCTGGTCTACGGCCAACGACGACGAATCTTGTCGCCAGCCAGTCCAGCGCAATGAGGCATAGAAATCGGTCAGGCCTCCGTCAAGGGCCCAGGAGACAAAGGCCGAGAGTCCCCCGCCGATTCCGGACCAGGCGAGGGTGTCCGGCCCCCAATAGCAAACCTCCCCCGCTGCGATACCAAGGCCTCCGCCATCGATGGCGAAACGTCCGCCAAGCGCGTCGAAGGCGACCACGAGGTGCGACCGTGCACGGCTTCCGCTGTTCTCTTGCGACAGACTCGGCAGGCCCGGCATGCCGCCGCCGAGGATGCGAAGCCAGCCACTCTCGATTAGTAAGCCACCAGCGTTCGCAGCGATCGCCCCCAACGTGGAGCGTTCCGTGAGTTGAAGCTCTTTCAAGACCGCTTGACCGCGAACCGGATCGACTGGAATAGCTTCGACATCCACGGACGCTTCATGAATCTGGCGGACGATCTCTGGCCAAGCGGATCCGTCAGCGTCCGACATGCAGACTCGCTCGTGTCTCTGTCATGCCGCGAGCGTACATCGCTCGATGGCTCGGCTTCGGACGCCCAATTCAATGCCAGCGTGCTTCGAGGGTGCAGTAGGTGTGAGCGCCGACGCCCTCGAACAGCAGGGACAGGAAGGCGTGACGACGATCACGCCTGCGACCCCACCCGCATCGTCCACAGCACCACCGCGCTCGCGGACGCGACGTTCAGCGAGTCCACCCCGTGCAGCATCGGGATGGTCACCACGGTGTCCACGGCCGCCAGCGCCCGCCGGCTGAGCCCGTCGCCCTCCGACCCGAACACGAGGGCGGCGCGCTCCGGGGCGCGGGCGGCGTACTCGTCCAGGGAGACCGCGTCGTCCGCGAGCGCGAGCGCCGCGATCTCGAAGCCGGCCTCGTGCAGCAGCGGCGCGGCCTCGTCCCATTCCGGGATGCGCGTCCACGGCACCTGGAGGACGGTCCCCATGCTCACGCGAACGCTCCGGCGGTAGAGCGGGTCGGCGCAGCGCGGGCTGACCAGCACCGCGTCGGCTCCGAGGCCGGCGACGCTGCGGAAGATCGCACCGACGTTCGTGTGGTCGACGATGTCCTCCAGCACCACGACCCGCCGCGCACCGGCCAGCAGCGCACGAGGGTCGGGCAGCTCCGGCCGGTGCATCGCCGCCAGGGCCCCGCGGTGGAGGTGGTACCCGGTGAGCTGCTCCAGCAGCGCGGACTCCCCCACGAACACCGGCACGTCGGGGTAGTCGGCGAGCAGCGGCGCCACGTCGTCCAGCCACTGCTCCTGCAGCAACACGGACCGCGGCCGGTGCCCGGCGGCGAGTGCGCGGGTGATCACCTTGGTCGACTCGGCGATGTAGAGGCCGCCCTCCGGCTCGCTCACCCGCCGCAGTGCGACGTCGGTCAGGCGGGAGTAGTCGGCGAGGCCGTCGGCGGTCAGGTCGGTCACGCGTTGGATGTGCACCCGTCCAGATTGCCAGTAGCCGGAAACAAACTCGAAAAACGGCCGGTTTAGACTTCGGGGAGGATCGACCGGGAGGTGTCTGTGACCACGCTGACGACCGAGCTCTCACCCGAGCTCTCGCGCGGCATCGACGAGGTCGAGGGGCTGCTCGCCGGGCGGACCTTCGCGGTGCTGACCGGCGCCGGCGTCTCGACCGACTCGGGCATCCCGGACTACCGCGGCGAAGGCGCCCCGAAGCGCACGCCGATGACGTTCCAGCAGTTCCTCGCCGACGACCGGTACCGCAAGCGGTACTGGGCCGGCAGTCACGTCGGCTACCGCCGGTTCGCGGCGGCCCACCCGAACGACGGCCACCGCGCCCTCGCCGCCCTGGAGGCCGCCGGCGCGGCGAACGGCGTCATCACGCAGAACGTGGACGGCCTCCACAAACAGGCGGGCAGCCGCCGCGTTGTCGACCTGCACGGCTCGATGGACCGCGTCGTCTGCCTGGTCTGCGGCCAGATCTTCGCCCGCGAGGCGATCACCGCGAGCATCGACGCGGCGAACCCGTGGCTGGAGGCCGAGGGCGCCGTGGCGATCGCGCCGGACGGCGACGCGATCGTGACAGACGTCGACTCCTTCGTCATCCCCGACTGCACGGTCTGCGGCGGGCATCTGAAGCCCGACGTGGTCTTCTTCGGCGAGTTCATCCCCGCCGAGAAGTACCGGGAGGCCAGCTCCCTGGTGCGCGCGGCCGACGCGCTCGTCATCGCGGGCTCGTCGCTCGTGGTCAACTCCGGCATCCGGCTCCTGGAGGAGGCGCGCCGCAAGCGCCTCCCGATCGTCATCGTCAACCGCGGCGAGACCAAGGGCGACGCGCGGGCCAGCGTTAAGCTGGACGGCGGGACCACGGAGACGCTGGTCGAGCTGGCGCGCCGGCTCGCCTGACCCGCCGCGCGTCCTCGACGAAAGGACGCGCGTGACCTTCATCTCCCTCGTTCGCCACGGCCAGACCGACTGGAACCTGGCCAAGCGCATCCAGGGCTCCAGTGACATCCCGCTCAACGGCACCGGCCGGGCGCAGGCGGAGGCGACCGGACGCGCGCTGTCGGGAGGCCGGTTCGACGCCGTGTACGCGAGCCCGCTCAGCCGCGCGCTCGACACGGCGCGGATCATCGCCGGGCACCTGGGGCTCGGCGAGCCTGGCAGGCTGCCGGCGGTGGCCGAGCGGCAGTACGGCGAGGCGGAGGGGCTGACCGGCGCCGAGATCCTGGAGCGCTGGCCGGAGGGCACGCCCGTCCCCGGGCGCGAGTCCCGCGAGGAGGTCGTCGAGCGCGCGCTCCCCGCCCTGATCGAGCTGGGCGGCGCGCACCCGGGCCAGAACCTGATCGTGGTCAGCCACGGCGGCGTGATCGGCTCCCTGGTGAGGCATGTGACCGACCACGCGCTCCCCGGCCCGGGCGAGGTCATCCCGAACGGCTCGGTGCACCGCTTCCGCTACGACGACGGCCGGCTGACCCTCGACCGGTTCAACCTCGGACCGGAGGATCGCGACCTCTACACGGCGTCGGTGCTCTGAACCCTTCGCCCGCGTCTGGCGGCCCTGGTCGCCGTCGCGGTGAGCACCGTCAGCAGGTGGTCGGCCGACGCCGACCAGGTGAACCGTCCGGCCTCGCGCCGCGACGCCGCCGACCGCTGCGCCCACACGCCCGGCTGCTCCAGGTGCCGCACCCGCGCTGCGAGCGCGTCGGCGTCGTCAGCCGGGAAGTACAGCGCCGACTCGCCGCCGATCTCGCGGAAGATCGGGATGTCGCTGACGACGACCGGCGTCCCGAGCGTCATCGACTCCACCAGCGGGATGCCGAAGCCCTCGTCGCGCGACGCCGTCACGAGCGCGGTCGCCCGCGCGAGCGTCTCGGCGTAGTCCTCGTCCGTGGCTCCGTCGTGGAAGACCAGCCGCGCTCCCGGCGCCAGCGCGGCGAGCCGGTCACGCTCGGCCGGGGTGACCCGGCTCATCAGGTGCAGCGAGTAGTCGGGCAGCTGCGCCGCCGCGCGCACGAGCGTGTCCACGTTCTTGTAGGGCATGAACGAGCCCATGTAGACGAGCACCTTGGCCTCCGGGGCGGTGCGCGCCAGGCGCTCCTCCGGGAGGATCGGCATGTCCGCGGCGTTCGGCACGACGTAGACCGGGCGCTTGGTCAGGTGGTGCTCGGCGATGAGCTCCTTGGTCGTCTCCGACACGGTCACCACCGCGTCCGACCGGTTGAGCAGCATCCGCTGCGGCCACCACGCGAGGTGGTACAGCCGCCAGAGCACGCGCACGAAGCCCGGGAGGTCGCGCGGCGGCGTCGGGTGCCGGTAGTAGATCAGGTCGTGCACGGTGAGGATCAGACGGTAGCGCCGCCCGAAGCTGCCCATCGTCTGCATGGGCGTGAACACGACGTCGGGCTTAAGCTTGTTGACCCGGCGGGCGACCAGCGGCTCCAGCGCGGAGGTCGGCGCGGCGGCGAGCTCCCACGGGAGGTCCGGCAGCAGCTCGAGCTGGCGGTGGTCGCTGATCAGCATCGTGACGGCGTGCCGCTGGGCCAGCGCCCCCACGAGTCCGGCCGTGAACCGGCTGATGCCGTCGTGCCGGCCGATGCGGGTGTAGCGGCAGTCGAAGACGATCCTCACGCGCTCTCTCCCTGGTTCGCGGCGGAGTCTCGTCCAGCCGGGTCGGCCAGGAACTCCTCGATCGCCCTGGCGGCCTCCACCGGCTTCTCGTAGTGGATGAGGTGGCCCACGTCCGCGATCTCCACGAGCCGCGCGTCCGGGAACAGCCCCCGCAACCGGCGCTCGGCGGCGATCGGCGTGATGTCGTCGTCCACCGCCGCGACGAGCAGCGTCGGCTCCGGGATGCGCGCCGCGTACTCGCTCACGTCATGCGCGACCGACGCCCGGAAGGCCTGCAGCACGACGCGCCGGTCGCTGAACGCGGAGAAGTAGCTGTCGTGCTGGCCGTGGATCCACGCGCGCAGCGAGCGGACGCGGGTCTTCGCCATCGCGACGCTCATCACGCGCACGATGACCCGGTTGCGCAGCAGGGCGAAGCCGAGGCGCTCGGGCAGCGCCGCCGCGAGCCAGTAGTAGAAGATCGCGAGCCGGGTCAGCACGCCGCGCGGTCCGGCGAGCGCGGGCTGGCCGATCGGGTTGACCAGCACGACCGCGTCGGGACGCTGCCCCGCGTCCTCGGCCGTGTCCTCGGCCAGTGTCGCCGCGACCACGATCGAGCCGAACGAGTGCCCGAGCAGTACGACCCTCCCCTGCAGGCCCAGCCCGGCGGTGAACGCCCGCAGCCAGGCCGAGTACCCGGGGATGTCGTGGTCCCGCTCCGTCAGCGGTGTCGACTCGCCGAAGCCGGGGAGGTCCGGCGAGATCAGCCGCAGCCCGCCGCCGAGCTGCGCGACCACCGGCTCCAGGCCGTGGTGGTCGCCGCGGAAGCCGTGCACCAGCACGAGCGTGGTGGCGGCGTCGGGGTCGCCGTAGTCCCAGTACCGCGTCAGGCCGCCCAGCAGCGGGAGCTCGGCGCGGCGGACCGGGACGCGGCCCAGCGCCTCCGCGTACGGAGAGGCGGCGGCAGGGTACGGAGAGGCGGCGTACCGTGTCGAGGAGGTCATCGTCGTCCAGTCTAGGCCGGGTCCCCTCGGGAACCCGGTGAATGCGGCTGGAGGACTGGACAGCCCACCGCCCGCAGGTCCTAGACTTCTCTGAATGTAATCGCTTGCATGACCCCACCGTGCACGACCCCCGAGCTCGCTGCCCCGACGGCGTGGCCGCTCGAGAAGGAGAACCGTGAGTTTCACCGCGCCCATCACGTTGCCCGGGCTCACCCTCGATCCGCAGTGGTACCGCCGCGCCGTCTTCTACGAGGTGATGGTCCGCTCGTTCGTGGACAGCAACGGCGACGGCTCGGGCGACATCGGGGGCCTGACCTCCAAGCTCGACTACCTGCAGTGGCTGGGGATCGACGCGCTCTGGCTGCCGCCGTTCTTCCAGTCGCCGCTGCGCGACGGCGGCTACGACGTGTCCGACTTCAAGGCGATCCTGCCGGAGTTCGGCACGATCGAGGAGTTCCGCGACCTGGTCACCAAGGCGCACGAGCGCAACATGCGCATCATCATCGACCTCCCGATGAACCACACCTCCGACCAGCACGAGTGGTTCCAGCAGTCGCGCAGCGACCCGGAGGGTCCGTTCGGCGACTTCTACGTCTGGAACGACACCGACGACAAGTGGCCGGACATCCGCATCATCTTCGTGGACACCGAGGACTCCAACTGGGCGTTCGACGAGGCCCGCAGGCAGTTCTACTTCCACCGGTTCTTCTCCCACCAGCCCGACCTCAACTTCGAGAACCCCGCCGTGCACGACGCGATGTTCGACGTCGTCCGGTTCTGGCTCGACCTCGGCGTGGACGGCTTCCGGCTCGACGCGATCCCCTACCTGTACGAGTCGGACGAGGGCAACGGCGAGGGCGAGCCGCCCACCCACGAGTTCATCAAGAAGCTGCGGGTGATGGTCGACCGGGAGTACCCCGGCCGCATGATGATCGCCGAGGCGAACCAGTGGCCCCGCGAGGTCGCGGCCTTCTTCGGCTCGGACGACGAGCCGGAGTGCCACATGGCCTTCGACTTCCCCGTGATGCCGCGGATCTTCTACGCGCTGCGCAGCCAGCAGGCCTCCGAGCTGATCCGGGTGCTCTCCGAGACGACCGACGTCCCGGAGGGTTCGGCGTGGGGCGTCTTCCTCCGCAACCACGACGAGCTCACCCTGGAGATGGTCAGCGAGGAGTACCGCCAGGCGATGTACGGCTGGTACGCCTACGACCCGCGGATGCGCGCCAACATCGGCATCCGACGTCGGCTGGCTCCCCTGCTCGACAACTCCCGCGCCGAGCTGGAGCTCGCGCACGCTCTCCTGTTCTCGCTGGAGGGCAGCCCGTTCCTCTACTACGGCGACGAGATCGGGATGGGCGACAACATCTGGCTGCCCGACCGCGACAGCTCGCGCACCCCGATGCAGTGGACGCCGGACCGCAACGCCGGCTTCTCCACCGCCGACCCCGGCAAGCTCTTCCTCCCGGTCGTGCAGTCGCTCGTCTACCACTACAACCAGGTGAACGTGGAGGCGCAGCTCGCCCAGTCGCGCTCACTCCTGCACTGGATCCGCAACGTCATCCACGTCCGCAAGGCGCACCCGGTGTTCGGCCTCGGCGACATGCGCGTGCTGCCCACCGACCACGAGTCGGTGCTCGCGTTCGTGCGCACCTACGAGGGCAGCGGCACGCACTTCGGCGACCAGCCGGAGGACGTGCTGTGCGTGTTCTCGTTCGCGCACAACCCGGTGTCGGTGACCCTGGAGGCGCCCGAGTTCGCCGGCAGCGCGCTCTACGACCTGTTCGGCGGCGCGGAGTTCCCGACCGTCGCGGAGGACGGCCGGTTCACGCTCACGCTCGGCACCCAGAACTTCTACTGGCTCCACATCGAACCCCCTCGCCCCTGACCATCCACGCCGCTCCACACCGTCGAGGGGCCAGAAAACACCCCCAAAAAAAACATTTTTTGGGGGTTTACGTGGCCGCGCACGGTTTTTTTTTTGGATAAGCGCCCCGC
>NZ_JBHTXK010000033.1:0-29190 GCF_042791795.1 Leifsonia sp. NPDC056665 | reverse complement strand
TAACCCCCTCTCCCTCCCGCCGAAGGGCACGTAAACGCCCCTAAAACCGAGTTTTAGGGGCGTTTACGTGCCCCTCGGCGGGTGCGGGGCGCGGGTAGACTCGGGGCTGGACCTGACCGAAAGAACCTTGACATGCGACTCGTCTTCGCCGGCACACCCGCCGTCGCCGTCCCCTCCCTGAACGCCCTCGCCGAGCGGTTCGACATCGCCGCCGTGATCACCCGCGAGGACGCGCCGCTCGGCCGCAAGCGCGTGCTGACGCCGTCGCCGGTCGCCGATGCCGCCGCCGCCCTCGACCTCCCGGTGATCAAGGCCAACCGCCTGGACGACGGCGTCACCGACCAGGTCGTCCGCCTGGAGGCCGACCTCGGCGTGATCGTCGCCTACGGCGGGCTGGTCCGCGAGCCGCTGCTCTCGGCCCCGCGGCTCGGCTGGGTCAACCTGCACTTCTCGCTCCTCCCGCGCTGGCGCGGCGCCGCGCCCGTCCAGCGCGCCGTCATGGCCGGCGACGCCGAGACCGGCGCCGCGGTCTTCCAGCTCGTCGCCGGGCTGGATGCCGGCGACGTGTTCGCGGAGCTCCGCCTCCCGATACCGGCCGACGCGACGGCGGGGGAGCTGCTCGACGCCCTGGCGGAGGAGGGCGCGCCCCTGCTCGTCGACACCGTCGCCGCCCTGGCGGACGGCACCGCCGAGGCCATCCCGCAGTCAGGCGAGCCGGTGCTGGCGCCGAAGCTCACGATCGACGACGCCCGCCTCGACCTCACCCGCCCGGTGGAGGAGGTCTACGCGCGCCTGCGCGGCGTGACCCCGGAGCCCGGCGCCTGGGCGCTCCTCGACGGCGAGCGGTTCAAGATCCACGCCGCACGCCCGGCCACGGGGCTGTCGCTCCCGGCCGGCGTCGTCGCCGCCACCGAGGGCCGCATCCAGGTGGGAACGGGGACGACCCCGCTCGAGCTCCTCACCGTGCAGCCCGCAGGCAAGCGCGCGATGGACGCCGCCGACTGGTGGCGCGGCGCCGGCGGAGAGGCGGTGCTGGCATGAACGACCGCAACCGCGCACAGCGGAACCAGCCCGGCCGCAGCGCCGCCGAGCGCACCCGCGTCCAGCCGTCCCGCACGGTCGCGCTCGACGTCATCTCCGCCGTCCGCGAGTCGGACGCCTACGCCAACCTCCTGCTGCCCGGCCGCATCGCCCGGGCGGGACTGTCACCCGCCGACGCCGCGCTCGCCACCGAGCTGACCTACGGCACCCTGCGGATGCAGGGCTACTACGACCGGGTGATCGCCCGCGCCGCCGGCCGCACCGTCGACAAGATCGACCCGCCGCTGCTCGACGTGCTGCGGCTCGGCGCGCACCAGCTCCTGTCGACCCGGGTGGCGTCGCACGCGGCCGTCAACGAGTCGGTCGCGCTCGCCCGCCAGGTCGGCAGCCGCTCCGGCACCGGCTTCGTCAACGGCGTGCTCCGCGAGATCGGCCGCTCGACGCCCGAGGAGTGGCGCGCACGTGTCCTGGCCGATGCGAAGAACGAGGACGAGCGCTACGCCGCGCTGAGCTCGCACCCGGCCTGGATCGTGCGCGCGTTCCACCGCGCGCTGGAGTCCGAGGGCCGCGGCAACGAGCTGGAAGCGCTGCTGGAGGCCGACAACATCGCACCCCGCGTCAACCTGGTCGCCCTGCCCGGCCTCGCCGACCCGCCGAAGGGCGCACGCCCCGACCGGTTCTCGCCCGTCGGCTTCACCGCGGGCGGGGGAGACCCGCAGGGACTCGTCACCGGGGCGGAGGGCCGGCTCCGCGTGCAGGACGAGGGCTCCCAGCTCGCCGCGCTCGCGCTCACCCGCGCCCGGCCCATCCTGCCGGGGGAGCGCTGGCTCGACCTCTGCGCCGGCCCGGGCGGCAAGGCGGCGCTGCTCGCGGCCGAAGCACTCGCGGGCGGTGCGACCCTGGTCGCGAACGAGATCGTGCCCGCCAGGGCCGAGCTGGTCCGCCGCGCCCTCGCCGCCGTGCCGCTCGACGTCCCGGTCTGGGAGCGCGACGGCCTCGGCATCGGCGCGGAGGAGCCGGAGGCGTTCGACCGCATCCTGCTCGACGCGCCGTGCACCGGCCTGGGCGCGCTGCGCCGCCGCCCGGAGGCCCGCTGGCGCAAGACCCCGCGCGACGTGGCCGAGCTGACCGCCCTCCAGACGGGGCTCCTGGACTCCGCGGTGGCGGCGCTCAAGCCGGGCGGCCTGCTGGCCTACATCACCTGCTCGCCGCACGTCGCGGAGACCCGCGCGATCGTGGCCGACGCCCTCGACCGGCACCGCGCCCTGCGGCCGGTGGGCACGGCCGACATCGTGCAGTCCGTCGCCGAGGAGCGGCTCGACCTCGCGGGCGACGCCGACCTCGTCCAGCTCTGGCCGCACCGCCACCTGACCGACGCGATGTTCATCGCCGTGCTGGAGAAGGCGGGCGGCGACGCCTCCGCCCCAGAGGCCTCCGACCAATAGGCCTCCGACCAATAGGCTGGAGGCATGGCGACGCGCATCAACCCGAGCATCCTGGCGGCCGACTTCGTGAACCTGGAGCGGGACCTCGGCGCCATCGCCACGGCCGACCTGGTGCACGTGGACATCATGGACAACCACTTCGTGCCGAACCTCACGTTCGGCCCGCAGATGGTGGGCCGCATCCAGGACGTCAGCCCGATCCCGCTCGACGTGCACCTGATGATCGACGACCCCGACCGGTGGGCTCCGGGCTACGCCGAGCTCGGCGCGTACTCGGTGACCTTCCACGCCGAGGCCGCCGCCGATCCCGTCGCCCTCGCGCGGCGCCTACGAGCCATCGGGGCCCGCGCCGGGATCGCGCTCAAGCCCGGCACCTCCGCCGAGGGTTACCTCGACCTGCTGCCGGAGTTCGACCAGGTGCTGGTGATGACCGTGGAGCCGGGCTTCGGCGGCCAGTCGTTCATGACCGAGACCATGCCCAAGCTGCGGTCGCTGCGGGAGGCGGTGGAGGCCCGCGGCCTCGACGTCTGGCTGCAGGTGGACGGTGGCATCACCGAGGAGACCATCGTGACGGCCGCGGAGAACGGCGCCGACACGTTCGTGGCCGGGTCGAGCGTCTTCCGCGGCGAGCCGGCCGAGCGGATCGCGGGCCTGCGGGCCGCGGTGGCGGCGCACACCCACTGAGGGCGGCGCCGCCGACCTGTCGGCCCGCGGTGTCAGCCCGCCGTTTCAACCCTCGGCGGCGGCGGGCTGCGGAGTCGCGACCGCGGCGGGGGCGCGTGCCGGGATGACCGCGAGCGCGCCGACCGCGAGCAGCGCCGTCGCCGCGAACACGTAGAAGCCGCCGGGGTACGCCAGGCCGAGCGAGACCAGCGTCCCGGTCACGGCCGGGCCGAGGATGGCGCCGAGCCGGCCGATTCCCGCGGCGAAGCCGAGCGCGGTGCCGCGGACCTCCGGCGGGTAGAGCTGGGTGATGAACGCGTACACCAGCACCTGGGCCGAGAACACGAAGACGCCCGTGACGAAGACGGCGACGTACACCATCGTCACGTCCTCCAGGCGGACGCTGAGGAACGCCAGCAGCGCGGCCGCGAGCACGAACCACACCATGGCGACGCGCTTGGTGCCGGCACGGTCAGCGACGATCCCCGCGAGGATCAGCCCGGTGACCGCTCCCGCGTTGAGGGTGAGCAGCAGCCCGAGCGCGTCGGTGGAGCCGTAGCCGGCGTCCTTCATGAGCTGCGGCATCCAGGTGTTGAGCCCGTAGACCAGCAGCAGGCCCATGAACGACGCGACCCAGACGCCGACGCTGATCGTCAGGTACGGACGCGCGACGAGCTGCCGCACCGTCGCCCGCGGGGCGGCATCCCGCTCCGGCCGCGCCTCCGGCAGCAGGAACCGGATGAGCGGGACGGCGACCAGTCCAGCGGCGCCGCCGATCAGGAACAGCACGCGCCAGTCCGGGATGACCGCGATGGCGAGGAGCGCGGTGAGGACGGCCCCTGCGTGGTACCCGGTCATGGTGAGCGTCGTCGCCGTGCCGGCGCGTGCGCTCGGCATCAGGTCGGTGACGTAGGCGATCGTGACCGGCAGGCACGCGCCGAGCGCGAGACCGGCGAGCACCCGCAGCAGGCCGAAGACGAAGACAGTGGGCGCGACTGCGATCGCGAGCGTGAGCACGGAGAACACCGTCACGCACACGACCAGGCAGAGCCGCCTGCCGTAGCGGTCGGCGAGCGGGCCGACCGTGAGCGCGCCGATGCCGACGCCCACCAGCCCGGCCGTGGCGACCGCGGTGGCCGCTGCGGGGTCGAAGCCGAGCTCCTTCGTGCTCAGGAGCGTGGGGATCACCGTGCCGAGCACGACCAGGTCGAAGCCGTCGAGGGCGACGATCACCCAGCAGAGCAGCAGGGGCCAGAGGGCGGGCGGACGAGAGACGGTCGACGTCATGCGGATCTCCTCATCGAGATGGAATATGTCAGAGCAAACCCGTTGACATTAGCACATCGGTCGCGCGCGCGACGGGCGCCGGCATCGTCACGCGGAGCGACCCGCGCTCCACGACCGGTACGCTGTAACGGTGAAAACCTTCGACGACCTCTTCGCCGAGCTCCGTGAGAAGGCCGAGACCCGCCCGGAGGGCTCCGGGACGGTTCGCGAGCTGGACGCGGGCGTGCACGCCATCGGAAAGAAGATCGTGGAGGAGGCCGCCGAGGTCTGGATGGCCGCCGAGTACGAGTCCGACGAGGCCACGGCCGAGGAGATCTCCCAGCTCCTCTACCACCTCCAGGTGCTGCTGCTCGCGAAAGGCCTGACTCCGGCCGACGTGTACCGACATCTGTGACGACTGAACCCCGACTCCGTCAACCACGTCACGAAAGTCACTAACCACATGCTGAAGATCGCCGTCCCCAACAAGGGCTCCCTCTCCGAGACCGCGGCGCAGATGCTCCACGAGGCCGGCTACAACGGCCGCCGCGACCCCAAGGAGCTCATCGTCGCCGATCCGCGCAACGGGGTGGAGTTCTTCTACCTCCGGCCGCGCGACATCGCCACCTACGTCGGCTCGGGCGCGCTCGACGTCGGCATCACCGGGCGCGACCTCCTCATCGACTCGGAGTCGCCCGCCGCCGAGATCGCGGCGCTCGACTTCGCCGCCTCCACGTTCCGGTTCGCCGGTCCGGCCGGCACGTACACCGACCTCGCCGACCTCGACGGCAAGCGCGTAGCGACGAGCTACCCGGGCCTGGTCGGCGGCTTCCTCGCCGAGAACGGCGTGGACGCCGCGCTCATCAAGCTGGACGGCGCCGTGGAGTCCGCTGTGCGGCTCGGCGTCGCGGACGCCGTGGCCGACGTGGTCGAGACCGGCTCGACGCTGCGCAAGCAGGGCCTGGAGATTTTCGGCCCGGTCATCCTGGAGTCCGAGGCCGTGCTGGTCTCCTCGCCGTCGCCCGCCCCGGGAGTCGACACTCTGCTCCGCCGGCTGCAGGGCGTCATGGTCGCCCGCCAGTACGTGCTGGTCGACTACAACCTCCCTGTCGCCCTGCTGGAGCAGGCCGTCGCGCTCACGCCCGGCGTGGAGTCGCCCACCGTGTCGCCGCTCGGCGAGCCCGACTGGGTGGCGGTGCGCGTGATGATCAAGCGCGACAGCACCAACCACGTCATGGACGACCTCTACGAGCTCGGCGCCAGGGCCATCCTGGTCACCTCGATCCACGCGGCGCGGATCTGATGAGCGTCGCGGTCCGGGTCATCCCCTGTCTCGACGTGGCCGCCGGACGCGTCGTCAAGGGCGTCAACTTCCAGAACCTCCGCGATCAGGGCGACCCCGTCGAACTGGCGCGCCGGTACTTCGAGCAGGGCGCCGACGAGCTGACCTTCCTCGACGTCACGGCCACCGTCGACGACCGGGCGACGACCTACGATGTGGTGCGCGCTACGGCCGAGCAGGTCTTCATCCCGCTCACCGTCGGCGGCGGGGTGCGCAGCACCGAGGACGTCGCGAAGCTGCTGGGCAGCGGTGCGGACAAGGTCGGCGTGAACTCGGCCGCGATCGCGCGCCCGGAGCTGGTGGCGGAGATCGCCCGGCGCTTCGGCGCGCAGGTGCTCGTGCTCTCGCTCGACGTCAAGCGCTCGGCGGCGACGCCCTCCGGCTTCGTGGTGACGACGCACGGCGGCCGCACCGAGACCGGGATCGACGCCCTGGCCTGGGCGGAGCGCGCCATCGAGCTCGGCGCCGGCGAGCTCCTGGTCAACTCGATCGACGCCGACGGCACCAAGGAGGGCTTCGACCTGGAGCTCATCCGCGAGATGCGGGCGATCAGCCGCGTCCCGGTCATCGCTTCGGGCGGCGCGGGCGCGGTCGGCGACTTCGTGCCCGCGATCGAGGCCGGGGCCGACGCCGTGCTCGCCGCGAGCGTGTTCCACTCGGGCGAACTGACCATCGGCGACGTGAAGGACGAGCTGCTGCGGGCAGGCTTGGAGGTGCGCTCATGACCGGACTGGACGACGTGATCGGACGGATCCACTTCACCGACACCGGGCTGGTGCCCGCCGTCATCCAGCAGTGGGACTCCCGCGAGGTGCTGATGATGGGCTGGATGGACGCGGAGGCCGTGCGCCGCACGCTCACCGAGGGCCGGGTGACCTTCTGGTCGCGCTCGCGCCAGGAGTACTGGCGCAAGGGCGACACGTCAGGGCACGTGCAGTACGTGAAGGGCGCCGCGCTCGACTGCGACGGCGACACCCTGCTGGTGACCGTCGACCAGGTGGGCGCGGCCTGCCACACCGGCACGCGCACCTGCTTCGACGCCGACGTCCTCGCGCCCGTCGTGGGCGGGGCGGAGACCGACGAGCTGGTCAGGGAGATGGGGTCCGACCTGTGATCGCGACAGCGAACGGAACGACCGGCCGCGACGAGTTCGCCGCGCTGGCCGCCGAGCACCGCGTCGTGCCCGTGATCCGCGAGCTCTTCGCCGACGGCGAGACGCCGGTCGGCATCTACCGCAAGCTCGCCGCGGGCCGGCCCGGCACCTTCCTGCTGGAGTCCGCCGAGCAGGGCGGCATCTGGTCGCGGTTCTCGTTCGTCGGCGCCGCGTCGTTCGGCATGCTCACACAGGACGGCGACGACGTGCGCTGGCTCGACTACGGCCTGTCCGCCGAGCGCGCCCTGGGGACCACCGTGCCGACCCGTCCGCTCGACGCGCTCGCGGCGCTCCACGAGCGCTGGTCGTCGCCGCGCATCCCCGGGCTCCCTCCGCTGACCGGCGGCCTGGTCGGCTTCATCGGCTGGGAGGCCGTGCGCCAGCTGGAGCGGCTGCCGCAGCGCCCGCCCGCGGACTACGACATCCCGGGTCAGGCCATGACGTTCGCCGCCGACCTCGTGGTGATCGACCACCGCTCCGGCACCGTCAAGCTCATCGCCAACGCCCTGGCCGACGGCGAGCAGGACGCCGACGCGCTCTGGAGCGACGCGCAGCAGCGCCTCGACCGCATGCAGGGGCAGCTCGCGCAGCCGTCCGAGGCGTGGCTGGCCGAGGTCGACCTCGGCACGCCGGCGCACCCGGTGTCCCGCACCCGCGAGGAGGACTTCCTCGCGTCGGTCGAGACGGCCAAGGAGCGCATCGTCGCGGGCGACATCTTCCAGGTCGTCATCTCGCAGCGCTTCGAGCTGGAGTGCACGGCCTCCGCGCTCGACGTCTACCGCGTCCTGCGGGCGCTGAACCCGAGCCCGTACATGTACCTGCTGTCGCTGGAGCGGCCGGACGGCGAGCCATACCAGATCGTCGGCTCCTCGCCGGAGGCACTGGTCAAGGTGCAGGAGGGCCGCGCGTTCACGCACCCCATCGCCGGTTCGCGGCCGCGCGGCGCGACGCCGGAGGAGGACCTCGACCTGGAGGCCTCCCTGCTCGCGGACGACAAGGAGCGCGCCGAGCACCTGATGCTCGTCGACCTGGCCCGCAACGACCTCCTGAAGGTGTGCGCGGCGGGCAGCGTCGAGGTGACCGAGTTCATGCGCGTTGAACGGTTCAGCCACATCATGCACATCGTCTCGTCGGTGGAGGGCGACCTGCTGCCCGAGTCCGGCGCGATCGACGTCTTCCGGGCGACCTTCCCGGCTGGGACGCTCTCCGGCGCCCCGAAGCCGATGGCGCTGCGGATCATCGACGAGCTGGAGCCCGCGCAGCGCGGCGTGTACGGGGGAGTGATCGGCTACTTCGACTTCGCCGGCGATGCGGACCTCGCCATCGCGATCCGCACGGCGACCATCCTGGGCGGCGTCGCGCGCGTGCAGGCGGGCGGCGGCCTCGTCGCCGACTCGGTGCCGCGCCTGGAGTTCCAGGAGTCGCAGAACAAGGCAGCGGCTCCGCTGCGTGCGGTCGCGGTGGCCAACGGGATGCGGCGGGTGCACGGTGCGGACTGAGAACCGCCGCGTCAAGTACCTCACGCTCCTCGCCCTCCTGGTCGGGAGCGGTCTCGGGCTGCTCTCCGCGACGCAGACCTGGTTCACCATCCAGGTCACCGATGTGGCGAACCACGCCGGCACGGTGACCGTCGCCGGCTCGGCCGCGGCGCCGGCGCTCACGGCGCTGTCGCTCGCCGGCCTCGCGCTGACCGCGGCGCTCGCGATCGCGGGACCGGCGTTCCGGGTCGTGCTGGCGCTGCTCGGCATCCTGCTCGGCGCGTCCATCGTCTACTCGGCCCTCGCCGTCCTCGGCGACCCGCTCCAGGCCGCCGGCGCCGCGATCACCTCCGCGACCGGGGTCGCGGGGGAGGCGTCGCTGCGCAAGCTCGTCCAGAGCACCACGACGGAGTTCTGGCCGTGGTTCGCCGTGCTCGGCGGAGTGCTGGTCGCGCTGGCCGGCGCCCTCGCCATCGTCTTCCTGCGGGCCTGGCCCGGCCCGTCGCGCAAGTACCAGTCGCGCTTCGCTGGCGAGGACGGCCGGTCGGCCGAGGAGACGCTCGCCGAGCTGGAGGCCGATGAGCCGGAGGCCGAGACTGCCGCGGACGCCGAGGAGGGCGACGAGCGCGAGGCACGCGTGGCCGCCGAATCCGGCGCGGAAGAGGAGCCCACCACCCTCGACCGCGACTCCGCGATCGACAGCTGGGACGAGCTGAGTCGCGGCGACGACCCCACCCGCTGAGCCACTAGACTGGTCCAGATCCACCAATCCGTGCGCGCCGTGGTGCAGCCTCCGGGCTGTGCAGTCTCCGGGCTCAGCGGGCTCAACAGCAGCCGCGATGCGCACCCGACGTCCAGGAGTCCCATGAGCACCGAGTCAGTCGATCCAGGCCACGGTCATTCGCCGGCGGCGTGGACGGCCGTGATCATCATGCTTATCGCCTTCACCATCGGCGCCATCGCGTTCTTCTACGACGCGCCGATCGTGGTGTGGGCCGCTGCCGGTCTGGCGATCGTCGGGCTGATCGTGGGCTGGGTCATGAAGCGCGCGGGATACGGAGTGGGCGGCTCCAAGTACACCCCGAAGGGCCACTAGCCCGTGCTCGCCGACCTCGTCGCCGGCGCGCTGGAGGACGCGGAGCGGCGACGCACCGAGCGACCGTACGCGGTCGTGGAGGCCGCCGCTGCCGCACGTGAGCCCGCCATCGACGCGCTCGCGGCGCTCGCGCCCGCAGAGCGGGTCAAGATCATCGCCGAGGTCAAGCGCGCGAGCCCGTCGCGCGGAGACCTCGCCGAGATCCCCGATCCGGCCGCCCTCGCCGCCCTCTACGAGACGGGCGGAGCGAGCGCGATCAGCGTCCTCACCGAGGAGCGCCGCTTCAAGGGATCGCTCGCCGATCTGGAGGCCGTCCGCGCCGCGGTGACCCTCCCGGTGCTCCGCAAGGAGTTCGTCGCCGAGCCCTACCAGGTGCTCGAGGCGCGTGCCGCCGGGGCCGACCTCGTGCTGCTCATCGTCGCCGCGCTCGATCAGCAGCGGCTCGTGGAGCTCCACGACCTCATCGCCGCCCTCGGCATGACCGCGCTCGTGGAGGCGCACACCGAGGACGAGTTGAGTCGCGCGTTCGACATCGGCGCGAAGCTGGTCGGCGTGAACGCGCGCAACCTCTCGACGTTCGAGCTGGACCCCGACCTGTTCGGCCGCCTGGCCGACCGGTACCCGTCCGGCGTCATCCGCGTGGCGGAGTCGGCCGTGAAGTCGGCCGCCGACGTCGCGCACTACCGGGCGGCGGGCGCGGATGTCGTGCTCGTCGGCGAGGCGCTCGTCACGAGCGACCCGATCGCCACGCTCGGCCAGTTCCTTGGAGCCTGATGTCCCTTCGTTCTGAACACGGACCCTATTTCGGCGAGTTCGGCGGGCGCTTCGTGCCCGAGTCCCTCGTCGCCGCCCTCGACGAGCTGACTGTGGCGTGGGAGGCGGCGAAAGCCGACCCCGCGTTCCACGCCGAGCTCGACGAGCTGCACCGCAGCTACACCGGGCGGCCCAGCATCATCACCGAGGTGCCGCGCTTCGCCGCGCACGCAGGCGGCGCGCGCGTGATCCTCAAGCGCGAGGACCTCAACCACACCGGCTCGCACAAGATCAACAACGTGCTCGGCCAGGCCATCCTCACCAAGCGGATCGGCAAGACCCGCGTGATCGCCGAGACCGGCGCGGGCCAGCACGGCGTCGCCACGGCGACGGCAGCGGCCCTCTTCGGCATGAGCTGCACCATCTACATGGGCGAGGTCGACACCGAGCGCCAGGCTCTGAACGTCGCCCGCATGCGGCTGCTCGGCGCGGAGGTCGTCGCGGTCAAGACCGGCTCGCGCACCCTGAAGGACGCGATCAACGACGCGATGCGCGACTGGGTGACCAACGTCGAGGACACCAACTACATCTTCGGCACCGTCGCGGGCCCGCACCCGTTCCCGGAGATGGTGCGCGACCTCCAGAAGATCATCGGCGAGGAGGCCCGCGAGCAGGTGCTCGCGCTGACCGGCCGCCTGCCCGACGCCGTCGCGGCCTGCGTCGGCGGCGGCTCGAACGCGATGGGCATCTTCCACGCGTTCCTGGACGACGAGGACGTGCGCCTGGTCGGCTTCGAGGCCGGCGGCGAGGGCGCGGAGACGCCGCGGCACGCCGCGACCATCACCAAGGGGCGCCCCGGCGTCCTGCACGGCGCGCGCAGCATGCTGCTGCAGGACGAGGACGGCCAGACCATCGAGTCGCACTCGATCTCCGCCGGGCTCGACTACCCCGGTGTCGGGCCTGAGCACTCCTGGCTCGCGTCGATCGGCCGCGCGGAGTACCTCCCGGTGACGGACGCGGACGCGATGGAGGCGCTGCGCCTGCTCAGCCGCACGGAGGGCATCATCCCGGCGATCGAGTCGGCGCACGCGCTCGCGGGCGCCCTGGAGCTCGGGACGCAGCTCGGCCCCGACGGCATCGTGCTCGTGAACCTGAGCGGCCGCGGCGACAAGGACATGGAGACCGCCGGACGCTACTTCGGCCTGATCGACGAAGGAGCCGTGCAGTCGTGAGCCGTGTTGCAGACACCATCGCCCGCCGCAACGCGGAGGCCGCGGGCGCCCTGATCGGCTACCTCCCGGCCGGCTTCCCCGACCTGCAGACCAGCGTCGACGCCGCCGTGGCCCTCGCCGAGAACGGCGTCGACGTCATCGAGCTGGGCCTGCCGTACTCCGACCCCGTCATGGACGGCGCGGTCATCCAGGCGGCGACGCAGCGGGCGCTCTCGAACGGCTTCCGGCTGCGCGACGGCTTCACCGCGGTGCGCGAGATCACGCAGCGCGTGGACGTGCCTGTGCTGGTGATGACCTACTGGAACCCGGTGCTGCAGTACGGCGTCGACCGGTTCGCGGACGACCTGGTCGCTGCGGGCGGCGCCGGGCTGATCACGCCCGACCTGATCCCCGACGAGGGAGCGGCCTGGCTGGCCGCCTCCGAGCGCGCAGGGCTCGACCGGGTGTTCCTCGCGGCGCCCTCCTCGACGGACGCGCGCCTGCGCTCGACCGTCGAGCACAGCCGCGGCTTCGTCTACGCCGTCTCCACGATGGGCATCACCGGCGCGCGCAGCGACGTGGACACGGCGGCCCGCACGCTGATCGGCCGGCTGCGCGACGCGGGCGCCACCAGCGCCTGCGTGGGCCTCGGCATCTCCAGCGCGGCGCAGGTCGCCGAGGTGCTGGAGTACGCGGACGGCGCGATCGTGGGCTCTGCCCTCGTGAAGGCGCTGGCAGACGGGGGAGTCCCGGAGGCCGGACGGGTCGCCGCGGAGCTCGCGCGCGGCACGGTGCGCCAGGGCGCGACGGCCTGACCCGGACGCCGCGCCTGACTCGGCCGCGTCGGCCTGACCGGGCCGCGTCGGGGGCACCCCCGACCAACACTTAGACTGGAGGCCGTGCGCCACTCGGCGCCGGACTCCATCGGATACGAAAGGTAGTCTTCGCGTGGTCGCGACGATGAGCAGCTGGGTCGCCAGCATCCCGAGCCCTGGACCCGAGTGGCAGCAGATCCCGATCGACATCTTCGGTCTGCACTGGCGCATCCAGACCTACGCCATCATGATCCTGATCGGCATCGTGATCGCCGCCATGTGGACCTCCCGCCGGCTCACCAAGCGCGGCGCGGAGCCCGGCGTCATCCTCGACATCCTGCTCTGGGCGGTCGTGCTCGGCATCATCGGCGCCCGCATCTACCACGTCGTCACGCACCCCAGCGACTACTTCGCGGCCGGCCACAACACCTGGAACCCGTTCCAGCCCGGCAGCGTCTGGGCGATCTGGGAGGGCGGAAACGCCATCTTCGGCGCGCTCATCGGCGGCGCATTCGGCATCTGGATCGCCTGCCGCATCAGCGGCCTGCGGTTCTGGAGCGTCGCCGACGCCCTCGCGCCCGGGCTGCTGCTCGCCCAGGCGATCGGCCGCCTCGGCAACTACTTCAACCAGGAGCTGTTCGGCCTCCCGACCAACCTGCCCTGGGGCCTGCAGATCGACTCGGGCAACAAGGCCATCCCGGTCGGCCTGCCGGACAACACGCTGTTCCAGCCGCTGTTCCTCTACGAGATCATCTGGAACGTCATCGGCGTCATCGTCATCCTGTACCTGGAGCGCAAGTTCCGGCTGCAGTGGGGCAAGACGCTCGCCGTCTACCTCATCTGGTACGGCGTCGGCCGTTCCTACCTGGAGTCGATCCGCATCGACCCGAGCGAGTTCACGTTCCTCGGCATCCCGAGCAACGTGTGGGCCGCCTTCGCCGCGGTCGTCCTCGGCGTCGTGATCTTCATCGTCCAGTCCCGCCGCCACCCCGGACTCGAGCCGAGCGTGTACCACACGGGCCGTGAATGGGTTCGCCCCGATGCTGAGGTAGACTCTGACGACACGGACTCGGACGACGAGGACTTCGTCGATGGCGACGGAGAGCCCACCGCGTCCGCCGGAGCCAAGGCCACAAGCCCGTCGCGCGGATGACCTCCGCCGGCTCAGAACAACCCACCCCGTAGAGGCTGATCCCATAAGCACTACCTGACCGCACCGACCCCCGGGCCGCACACAAGCCCGGCGCAGTTGCGGCGGAACCTCCCAGCATCGGGCCGAAGGCGTCCCCGCACTCCACTCCCCACATCCACGACACTGTGAGGACGGTCGAAACATGGCGGTCACGCCTCCCCATTCCCGGTTCAGCACGGTTCCCGGAAAGCAGGGTCTCTACGACCCCGCCGCCGAGAAGGACGCGTGCGGCCTCGCCATGGTCGCCACGCTCCGCGGCACCGCCGGTCACGACATCATCGACGCGGCGCTCGAGGCGCTGCGCCACCTGGAGCACCGCGGCGCGGTCGGCTCCGACGCCGGCACCGGCGACGGCGCGGGCATCATCACGCAGATCCCCGACGCGTTCCTGCGCGCGGTCTCCGGGCTCGACCTGCCCGGCGCAGGCCGCTACGCGGTGGGCAACGCGTTCCTGCCGAACGACGCCGACGCCCGCGACGCCGTGAAGGCGGCCGTCGAGACGATCGCGGCCGAGCACGACCTCACCGTGCTGGGCTGGCGTCCGGTCCCGGTGCGCCCCGAGGAACTCGGCAACCTGGCGCGCGACGCCATGCCGGTCATCGAGCAGCTGTTCGTAGGGAGCACCCGCACTGACGAGAACGGCGAGCCGGTCGCCGGCATCGCGCTCGACCGGTTGACGTTCTTCCTGCGCAAGCGCGCCGAGCGCGAGCTCGACCTGTACTTCTCGTCGCTGTCCAGTCGCACGATGGTCTACAAGGGCATGGTCACGACCCTCCAGCTCGAGCCGTTCTACCCCGACCTCTCCGACCAGCGCTTCGCGTCCAAGCTGGCGCTGGTGCACTCGCGGTACTCCACCAACACGTTCCCGTCGTGGCCGCTCGCGCAGCCGTTCCGGATGATCGCGCACAACGGCGAGATCAACACGGTCTCGGGCAACCGCAACTGGATGCGCGCCCGGCAGTCGCAGCTCGAGAGCGAGCTGCTCGGCGACCTGTCGCCCGTGCTGCCGATCGTGACGCCCGGCGCCTCCGACTCGGCGTCGTTCGACGAGGTCGTGGAGCTCATCTCGCTCACCGGCCGGTCGCTGCCGCACGCCGTCATGATGATGGTTCCGGAGGCCTGGGAGAACCAGACCGAGATCGACCCGGTGCGCCGCGACTTCTACGAGTACCACTCGATGCTCATGGAGCCGTGGGACGGTCCGGCGGCGATCGTGTTCACCGACGGCTCGGTCGTCGGCGCGACGCTCGACCGCAACGGCCTGCGTCCCGGACGCTACGTCGTCACCAACGACGGCCTGGTGGTGCTGGCTTCCGAGATCGGCGTGCTCGACATCGAGCCGAGCCGCGTCGTGCGCAAGGGCCGCCTGCGCCCCGGCCGGATGTTCCTGGTGGACACCGTCGCCGGCCGCCTGATCGAGGACGACGAGATCAAGTCGGAGCTCGCCGCGGGCGCACCGTACGGCGAGTGGCTCGCCGACGGCCGGATCAACCTCAAGGACCTCCCGGAGCGCGAGCACATCGTGCACACCCCGGCCTCCGTCACCCGCCGCCAGCGCACCTTCGGCTACACCGAGGAGGAGGTGCGCGTCCTGCTCCGGCCGATGGCGACGACGGGCGCTGAGCCGCTCGGCGCGATGGGCTCGGACACCCCTGTGGCGGTGCTCTCGGAGCGCCCGCGGCTGCTGTTCGACTACTTCACGCAGCAGTTCGCGCAGGTCACCAACCCGCCGCTCGACTCCATCCGCGAGGAGGTCGTCACCTCCCTCGCCCTCGGCCTCGGCCCGGAGCGCAACCTGCTCAGTGCCGGCCCGGAGCACGCCCGCCAGGTCGTCCTCGACTTCCCGGTGATCGACAACGACGAGCTGGCCAAGATCCAGCACATCGACCCGCGGCCGGGCAGCCGGCTGACGACGACCCTGCGCGGCCTGTACCGCTCGGACGCCGGCCCGGACGCCATGCAGGCGCGACTCGCCGAGATGTGCGACGAGGTGGACGAGGCCATCGAGGCCGGCGCCCAGTTCATCGTGCTGAGCGACCGCGACTCCACCAAGGACCTCGCGCCCATCCCGTCGCTGCTCATGCTCGCGGCCGTGCACCACCACCTGATCCGCGCCCAGAACCGCATGAAGTGCGGTCTCATCGTTGAGGCGGGCGACGTCCGCGAGGTGCACCACGTCGCGCTGCTGATCGGCTACGGCGCCTCCGCCATCAACCCGTACCTGGCGATGGAGACCTGCGAGGAGCTCGTCCGCAGCGGGATGATCACCAACGTCACGCCCGAGAAGGCCGTGAAGAACGTGATCAAGGCGCTCGGCAAGGGCGTGCTGAAGATCATGTCCAAGATGGGCATCTCGACCGTGTCGTCGTACGCGGGCGCCCAGGCGTTCGAGGCCGTCGGCCTCAGCCAGGAGTTCGTCGGCCAGTACTTCACCGGAACCACGAGCAAGCTCGGCGGCGTCGGCATCGACGTCATCGCGGCTGAGAACCTGGCGCGGCACACCGCGGCCTACCCGCCGGAGGGCGCCATCCTCGCGCACGAGCGGCTGGAGACAGGCGGCGAGTACCAGTGGCGCCGTGACGGCTCGCCGCACCTCTTCAACCCGGAGACGGTGTTCCGCCTGCAGCACTCCACGCGCACGCGCCGCTACGACGTCTTCCGCGAGTACACCAAGCTGGTGGACGACCAGGCCGAGTCGCTGATGACGCTGCGCGGGATGTTCGCGCTGCGCATCGGCGACCGCCCGGCGGTGCCGATCGACGAGGTCGAGCCCGTGGAGTCCATCGTCAAGCGCTTCTCCACGGGAGCGATGAGCTATGGCTCTATCTCCAAGGAGGCGCACG
This sequence comes from Leifsonia sp. NPDC056665, assembly GCF_042791795.1. Lineage (NCBI taxonomy): Bacteria > Bacillati > Actinomycetota > Actinomycetes > Micrococcales > Microbacteriaceae > Leifsonia > Leifsonia sp. NPDC056665. The sequence continues at coordinate 12,892 of NZ_JBHTXK010000033.1, read as the reverse complement.
AGACCCTCGCCATCGCGATGAACCGGCTCGGCGCGAAGTCGAACACCGGTGAGGGCGGCGAGGACCTCGACCGCCTGCTCGACCCGGAGCGGCGCAGCGCGATCAAGCAGGTCGCGTCCGGCCGGTTCGGCGTCACGTCGATGTACCTGACCCACGCCGACGACATCCAGATCAAGCTCGCTCAGGGCGCCAAGCCCGGCGAGGGCGGCCAGCTCCCGCCGACCAAGGTCTACCCGTGGGTCGCGCGCACCCGGCACGCCACGGCCGGCGTCGGGCTCATCTCGCCGCCGCCGCACCACGACATCTACTCGATCGAGGACCTCAAGCAGCTCATCTTCGACCTGAAGCGCGCGAACCCGCAGGCGCGGGTGCACGTGAAGCTGGTGAGCGAGTCCGGCATCGGCGCGGTCGCCGCGGGCACCGCGAAGGCGCTGGCCGACGTCATCCTGGTCTCCGGCCACGACGGCGGCACGGGCGCGTCCCCGGTCAACTCGCTCAAGCACGCGGGCACGCCTTGGGAGCTGGGCCTCGCCGAGACCCAGCAGACGCTGATGCTCAACGGCATGCGCGAGCGCGTCGTGGTGCAGGTGGACGGCCAGCTCAAGACCGGCCGCGACGTCATCGTCGGCGCGCTGCTCGGGGCCGAGGAGTTCGGCTTCGCGACGGCGCCGCTGGTGGTCTCCGGCTGCGTCATGATGCGCGTCTGCCACCTCGACACCTGCCCGGTCGGCGTCGCCACCCAGAACCCGGAGCTCCGCTCGCGGTTCTCGGGCAAGCCGGAGTTCGTCGTCAACTTCTTCGAGTTCATCGCCCAGGAGGTGCGCGAGTACCTCGCCGAGCTCGGCTTCCGCAGCCTGGACGAGGCCATCGGCCACCCCGAGCTGCTCGACGCCGACCGCGCGATCGAGCACTGGAAGGCGTCCGGCATGGACCTCACGCCGATCCTGCGCGGCCCGGAGTTCCCGGAGTCCGCTCCGCGCAAGAACGGACGCGCCCAGGACCACGAGCTGGACCAGCACTTCGACAACCAGCTCATCCAGGCCGCGCACGACGTGCTGGCGTCCGCCCATCCCGGCTCGGAGGGCGCGTCGCTCACGCTGTCGCTGCCGATCCGCAACACCGAGCGCGCCGTCGGCACCATGCTCGGTCACGAGGTGACGGCCCGCCACGGCGAGAACGGCCTCCCGACCGGCACCATCGACATCACGCTGACGGGCTCCGCCGGCCAGTCGCTGGGCGCGTTCCTCCCCGCGGGCATCACGCTGCGGCTGGAGGGCGACTCCAACGACTACGTCGGCAAGGGCCTCTCCGGCGGCCAGATCGTCGTGCGGCCACCGCAGGGCAGCGTCTTCCCCGCCGAGCGCAACGTCATCGCGGGCAACGTGATCGGCTACGGCGCGACGCAGGGCAGCATGTTCATCCGCGGCATCGTGGGCGAGCGCTTCCTGGTCCGCAACTCGGGCGCCACGGCGGTCGTGGAGGGCGTGGGCGACCACGCGCTGGAGTACATGACGGGCGGCCTCGCGGTCATCCTGGGCGGCACCGGCCGCAACCTGGGCGCCGGCATGTCCGGCGGAACCGCGTACGTGTACGACCTGAAGCGCGAGCGCGTCAACCGCGACGCTCTGGCGACCGGCGAGCTGGAGCTGCTGCCGCTCGGCAGCGCCGACATCGAGATCGTGCGCGACCTGCTGGAGAAGCACTTCGCGGAGACCGGCTCGGCGCTCGCCGAGCGGATGCTCGCCGACGTCGACGCCACGATGGCGAAGTTCGTCAAGGTGCTGCCGCGCGACTACGCGGCCGTGCTGCAGATGCGTCAGGAGGCCGTCGACGAGGGACTCGACCCCGACGGCGACATTGTGTGGAATCGGATTCTGGAGGTGACCGGTGGCTGACCCGAAGGGTTTCTTGAAGACGACGGAGCGCGAGCTCCCCAAGCGGCGACCGGTCTCCGTGCGCCTCATGGACTGGAAAGAGGTCTACGAGGCCGGCGACCCTGCACAGCTCCGCCGCCAGGCCGGGCGCTGCATGGACTGCGGCATCCCGTTCTGCCACCAGGGCTGCCCGCTCGGCAACCTGATCCCGGAGTGGAACGACCTGATGTGGCGCGGGGAGGGCCGCCAGGCCATCGAGCGCCTGCACGCGACCAACAACTTCCCGGAGTTCACCGGCCGGCTCTGCCCGGCGCCGTGCGAGTCGTCGTGCGTGCTCGGCATCAACCAGCCCGCCGTGACGATCAAGCAGGTCGAGGTCTCGATCATCGACCAGGCCTGGCAGAACGGCTGGGTGCAGCCGCACCCGCCGGAGCGCCTCACCGGCAAGACCGTCGCGGTCGTCGGCTCCGGCCCGGCGGGGCTCGCCGCGGCCCAGCAGCTCACGCGCGCCGGCCACACGGTGGCCGTATACGAGCGTGACGACCGCATCGGCGGCCTGCTGCGCTACGGCATCCCGGACTTCAAGATGGAGAAGAAGCACCTCGAGGCGCGCCTGAACCAGATGATGGCCGAGGGCACCCGCTTCCGCGCCGGCGTGAACATCGGCGTCGACATCGCCTGGGACGACCTGCGGGCGCGCTACGACGCCGTCGTGGTCGCCACCGGCGCGATGGTCCCGCGGGACCTCCCGATCCCGGGCCGCGACCTCGCGGGCGTGCACTTCGCGATGGAGTACCTCGTCCAGCAGAACAAGGCGGGCGCCGGCGACACGATCGCCGACCAGCTCACGGCGGACGGCAAGCACGTCATCGTGCTCGGCGGCGGCGACACCGGCGCGGACTGCATCGGCACCGCGCACCGTCAGGGCGCGGCCAGCGTGACCAACCTCGCGATCGGCAAGCAGCCGCCGGCGGAGCGCCCTGCGCACCAGCCGTGGCCGATGACGCCGACGCTGTTCGAGGTGCAGAGCGCGCACGAGGAGGGCGGGGCGCGCGAGTACCTCGCCTCCACCGTCGAGTTCCTCGCGAACGAGTTCGGCGAGGTGAAGGCCCTCCGCGTCGCGGAGACCGAGTACCTCGACGGCCGTCGCGTGCCGAAGGCGGGCACGGAGCGCGAGATCCCTGCGGACCTCGTCCTCCTCGCGCTCGGATTCACCGGTCCGGAGCAGGAGGACCTGGGCGCCCAGCTCGGCCTCCCGTTCGACGACCGGGGTAACGTGACCCGCGACGGCGACTACCAGACCAGCGAGGCCGGTGTGTTCGTCGCCGGCGACGCGGGCCGCGGGCAGTCGCTCATCGTCTGGGCCATCGCAGAGGGCCGGGCAGCGGCAGCCGCCGTCGACCGGTATCTTGAAGGGGAGACGGAATTGCCGTCGCCGGTCCGCCCCACGGATCGCGGCATCCTTGTCTGATCCCCTCCACCACGAGAACGCGCCGTCAGGGGTGCGAGAATCACGGAGCATTGAGAAACCCATGAGAAGGGCGAAAATCGTCGCGACCCTCGGTCCGGCGACCTCCAGCTACGACAATATCCGCGCCATCATCGACGCGGGCGTTGACGTCGCTCGGATGAATCTGAGCCACGGCAGCTACGACGTGCACGAGGGGGTCTACGCCAACGTGCGCAAGGCCGCCGACGACGCGGGAAAGCCGGTCGCGGTCCTTGTCGACCTCCAGGGTCCCAAGATCCGTCTCGGCAAGTTCGAGGCGGGTCCCTACGATCTCGCCGAGGGCGACATCTTCAAGATCACCACCGACGACATCATCGGCACCAAGGAGATCTCCTCCACGACGTTCAAGGGCCTGCCCAACGACGTCAAGGCGGGCGACTACCTGCTGATCGACGACGGCAAGGTGCGCGTGCGCGTCGTCGAGGTCGAGGGCAACGTCGTGACGACCGAGGTCATCGTCGCCGGCCCGGTGTCCAACAACAAGGGCATCAACCTCCCCGGCGTCGCGGTCAACGTGCCCGCGCTGTCCGAGAAGGACGAGGCGGACCTGCGCTGGGGCCTCAAGCTCGGCGCCGACATCATCGCGCTGTCGTTCGTGCGCAACGCCGCCGACATCGAGCGCGTGCACGAGATCATGGCGGAGGAGGGCCGCAAGGTCCCCGTCGTCGCCAAGATCGAGAAGCCGCAGGCCGTCGAGGCGCTGGAGGAGATCATCGAGGCGTTCGACGCCATCATGGTCGCCCGTGGCGACCTCGGTGTGGAGCTCCCGCTGGAGGCCGTCCCGATCGTGCAGAAGCGCGCGGTCGAGCTGGCCCGCCGCGCGGCGAAGCCGGTCATCGTCGCGACGCAGATGCTCGAGTCGATGATCTCCAGCCCGGTCCCGACCCGCGCGGAGACCTCCGACGTCGCCAACGCCGTCCTCGACGGCGCCGACGCGGTGATGCTCTCCGGCGAGACGAGCGTCGGCGAGTACCCGGCGATCACCGTGGCCACCATGGCCCGCATCGTCACCTCGACCGAGGAGCACGGCCTCGACCGCATCCTCCCGCTCGGCACCCGCCCGCGCACCCAGTCGGGCGCGATCACGCTGGCCGCCGTGGAGGTCGCCGACTTCGTGGAGGCCAAGTACCTCTGCGTGTTCACCGAGTCGGGCGAGTCGGCCCGCCGGATGGCCCGCCTGCGGAACAAGATCCCGATCCTGGCGTTCACGCCGGAGGAGTCGGTGCGCCGCCGGATGTCCCTGTTCTGGGGCGTCGAGTCGTTCGTCGTGGACCGCGTCACCCACACCGACCAGATGGTCGCACAGGTGGACGAGGCCCTGAAGTCGGGGGGCCTCGCCGGGAACGGCGACAAGGTCATCATCATCTCCGGCTCCCCTCCCGGGATCCCCGGAACCACCAACGACATCCGCGTCCACAAGGTCGGCGACGTCCTCTAGGGCGGATGAGGAGGCCCCGCTTCGGCGGGGCCTTCTGCGTGTCATCGGGCGTGTCATACCAGGGGATGATTTCAGGCTCTCCCGGCTAATCGGAAGGGTCGGCGGGGGAGTCCCGAGCGTATCCTCGGGACTATGAAGCACCGCCTGATCCGCTGGCTCCCGGCCATCGTCGTCCCCGCCGCCATCGCCGCGGGCGCGATCGCCATCCCGCTCGCCGCGGGTGCGGCCGACCTGCCCGTGAAGTCGCCGTCGGACGTCCTCCGGCTGGTCGCGTCGAGCGACACCAAGGCCTTCTCCGGCACGGTCCAGCAGACCTCCGACCTGGGGCTGCCCAGCATCCCGAAGATGGGAGGCGGGTCCTCCAGCACGGACAGCTCCATCGCGAGCACGCTCTCGCTGCTGATGGGCGACCACACCGCCAAGGTGTACGTCGACGGCCCGACCAAGGTGCGCGTGCAGCTCCTCGACCAGCTCGCCGAGCGCGACGTCATCCGCAACGGCTCGGACGTCTGGCTCTACCAGTCGAGCGACCAGTCGGTCACTCACGCGACCGTCCCGGCGCACGCGAAGAGCGGCGCGACGGAGACGCCGACCCCTGACGCCACGGCGAGCCCTGACGCCACGGCGACCACGCCGCAGGCGCTGGCCGAGAAGTTCCTCGCCGCCGTCGACCCCTCCACGAAGGTCACCCTCGGCGCGAACACGAAGGTCGCGAACCGTGACGCCTACGACCTGGTGCTGACGCCGCGCACCGACGCCACCCTGGTGGGCTCGGTGTCCATCGCGGTGGACGGCCAGACCGGACTCCCGCTGCAGGTCCAGGTGACCGCACGCGGCGCGTCCTCGCCGTCGTTCCAGGCCGGGTTCAGCGACTTCACGCCGGGCGCCCCCGACGCGAGCGTCTTCTCGTTCACCCCGCCGAAGGGCGCGACGGTCACCGAGCAGACGCCGAAGACGGGCGAGCACGCGACCGGGGCGAACCGGCCGAAGCCGACCGTCACGGGCACCGGCTGGGCGACGATCGTCAGCCTCCCGGCCGGCACGGTGCCGGCGCAGGCGCTGGCCGACCCGCTTGTCGCCCAGCTCACCCAGTCCGTCGGCGGAGGCCGTGCGCTGTCGACCTCGCTGGTGTCGGTGCTGGTGACGGCGGACGGGCGGCTGCTCGCGGGCGCCGTCCCGGTCTCCGCGCTCCAGGCCGCCGCTCAGTGAGCGACGACCGGTGAGCGACGCCGCCGCCATCGCGACGAGCGGGCTGACCAAGCGTTTCCGCGGGCGCGCCGTCGTGGACGGGCTCAGCCTGTCGGTGCCGCGCGGGTCGGTCTTCGGCTTCCTCGGGCCGAACGGCTCGGGCAAGACCACGACCATCCGGATGCTGCTGGGGCTGATCTCGCCGTCCGCGGGCTCGATCGACCTGCTCGGGGAGGCCATGCCCGACCGCGGCGCGACGGTGCTGCCGCGCGTCGGCGCGCTGGTCGAGGGCCCGTCGTTCGCGCCCTACCTGTCCGGGACGGCGAACCTCGTCCGGCGCGACACCGCCGACCGGTACGCGCCGGGCACGACCCGCTCGGCGCGCGTGGCCGCCGCGCTCGACCGCGTCGGGCTCACGCACGCCGCGGGCAAGCACGTGCGCACCTACTCGCTCGGCATGAAGCAGCGTCTCGGCATCGCCGGCGCCCTGCTCACCGACCGCGACCTCCTGGTGCTGGACGAGCCGACCAACGGGCTGGACCCGCAGGGCACGCGCGAGGTGCGCAACCTGGTCCGCTCGCTCGCCGACGAGGGCAGGACCGTGTTCGTCTCCAGCCATCTGCTGGCGGAGATCGAGCAGATCTGCACGCACGCGGCGATCATGCGCACCGGCCGGCTGGTCGCGCAGGGCTCGCTGGACGAGCTGCGCAGTGCCTCCAGCCCTCGGCTGAGCGTGACGACGCCGGATCGCGCCGCGGCCGCCGAGGTGCTCGTGCGCGCCGGGCTCGCTCCGGAGACCGGCGGCGACGGCGTTGAGGCGGCGCTCACCGAGGGCTCGCCTGCCGTGGAGGACCTCGCCGCGAGCCTGGTCGGCGCGGGCGTGCGGCTCCGCGGCTTCGCGGTGCGGTCGTCCAGCCTGGAGGAGCGCTTCGTGGAGCTGACCGGGGAGGGCTTCGATGTCGAGCAGTGAGGCGGTCCCGGTCGGGGAGGTCGCGGCGACGACAGCGGCACCCGCGGTGGCGTCGCTCGGCGCGCGCCGCGCCAGGCCCTCCGCGGGCTGGGCGCTGCTGGGCTCCGAGCTGTCGGTGATGTTCCGCCGCTGGCGCACCTGGGCGATGCTCGGCGCGCTGGCGGCCGTCCCCATCCTCATCGCGGTCGCCGTGCGGCTGCGCGGAGGGGGCAGAGGACCGGCCTTCCTCGAGCAGATCACCAGCAACGGCCTCTTCGTCGCGTTCACCGCGCTGGTGGTGTGCGTCCCGCTGTTCCTGCCGCTCACCATCGGCGTGGTCGCCGGCGACACGATCGCGGGGGAGGCGAGCCACGGCACGCTGCGCTACCTCGTGATCGCCCCGGCCGGCCGCCTGCGCCTGCTCGCGGTGAAGTTCGCCGGCTGCGCCGTCTTCTGCGTCGCCGCGGCACTGGTCGTCGCGCTGGCGGGAGCGCTGATCGGCGCGCTGCTGTTCCCGATCGGCCCGGTGACGCTGCTGTCGGGAACGGTCGTGAGCCTCGGTGACGCGGCGGTCCGGCTGCTGCTGATCGGGCTCTACATCGTGGTGTCGCTGCTCGGGATGTGCGCGATCGGGCTGTTCCTGTCCACGCTGACCGATGTCCCGGTCGGAGCGATGGCGGCGACCGCGGTGCTGGCCGTGGTGTCGCAGGTGCTGGACCAGCTCCCGCAGCTCGACGCCATCCACCCGTGGCTGTTCAGCCACTACTGGCTCGGCTTCGCCGACTTCCTGCGCGCGCCGCTGGTCTGGGACTCGTTCGTGTCCAACCTGTGGCTGCAGGCCGGCTACGTCGCGGTCTTCGGCGCCCTGGCCATCGGCCGCTTCCTGACCAAGGACGTCCTGTCCTGACCAGCTACCTGACAGGACACGCCGCCCGGCCCGCCCGCGAGACGGCGTGTCCTGTCAGGTAGGTCGTGGTCAGGGAATGGTCTCGGCCGTCGACTCCAGGTCGGAGCGCGGGTGCTCGCGCTGCGTCGCGATCGTGATGCCGGCGGCCAGGCACACGATGACGATGCCGATGAGCTGGACGAACGCGAAGTGCTCGCCGAGCACGATGACGCCGAAGATCGTCGCGATCACCGGCCCGAACGCCGTGATGACCGCGTAGAGCCGCGGGGTGATCCGCCGCAGGATGAACGTGTCCAGGCTGTAGGGCACGGCCGAGGACAGGATGCCTGCGGTCAGCAGCAGACCGGCGACGCGCCAGTCGATGCGGCTGTAGTCGACCACGACGAGCGCGAGCGGCACCGTGAGCACCGTCGCCACCACGCTGGCCACGCTGAGGCCCTCCAGCCCGGGCAGCCCGGTCGCCACCCGCCTGGTCAGCAGGATGTACGCCGCCCAGGAGGCCGCGGCCGTCAGCGCGAGCACGACGCCGATCGGGTCGACGGCGCCCTCCGTCGCGGTCAGCAGCAGCACGCCTCCCGCCGCCGCGACCGCGCAGCCTGCGTCCAGCAGCCGACGGGAGCCCGCCAGCGCCAGCGCGAACGGGCCGAGGAACTCGATCGTCGCCGCGATCCCGAGCCCGAGCCGGCCGACCGCCTCGTAGAAGCTGAGGTTCATCGCGGCCAGCACCACGCCGAGCGCGAGCGCCGGCCAGAGCCGGGTCCAGGTCAGCTCGGCGCGCTTCGGCCGGTAGAACGGCAGGATGCACACGGCCGTCACGAGCTGCCGCACGGCGACCACGACGAGCGAGCCGACGATCGGGATGAGCAGCCCGGCGACCGAGGAGCCGAAATTGATGCTGACCTCGGTGGCGACCTGGGTGCCTGCTCCGGCGACGACCCGGTTGCGCTGCGAACTCACTCGACCGAGCTTAGAGCCAATCCCCGACCGGCGAAATGTGACTACCTGCGGAAATCGCCGCGGAATACCCGCGTCTACTCACCTCTCGACGGTGAGGGTGGTGCGCATGATGGCACGGGTGGCGCTGGGGCGGCGGATGAGGTCGAAGCCGCCGTCGCGGAAGAGCGAGACGGTGCCGTGGTAGCGCTCGGCGGCGGTGAGGGAGGGGCGCGCCTCCGGGTCGACCGGGTAGCCCTCCACGACCGTCGCGCCGTGGCGCCTGGCGTGCTCGAGCGCGCCGGCCAGCAGCGCCCGGGCGACGCCGCGCTTGCGATACTCGAGCCGGACGACGAAGCAGGTGACCGCCCAGACGTCCTCCGGGTCGCCCTCCCGGCGCCGGGTGATCGGCGACCGGCCGAGCGCCGGGTATGCGGAGAACGGCTCGACCGCCGCCCAGCCGACCGGCTCGCCGTCGATGCGCGCGATGACGCCGGGGGAGCCGGCCTCCACCTGCTCGTGCAGGAGGGCCCGCGTCTCCTCGCGCGTCGCGGCGTCCCAATCGGACCGGCTCAGCTTGAACCACTGGCACCAGCAGCCCGCCGGGTCGCCCTTCGTGCCGAACACCGTCTGCAGCTCGCCCCAGGTCGACGCGTCGACCGATTCCGTGACCACCTCGTCCGTCATGCGTCCGAAACTACCGCGAGCGGAGGACACCCGCGAGGACTCCCGGCCGCTCGACGTGGCCGAAATGACCGGTCGCGGGAAGCGTGAGCGTCGCGAACCGCGGGATGATGCCGGCGAGCCGCGCGTCGTCGTCCGACGGCGAGAACAGGTCGTGGTCGCCGTGCACGGCCATGACCGGGCACGTGATCCTCGACCAGCGCTCCACGGCCGGATACCGCCGCAGGCACGCGACCGCGCGGACGAAGGCGGCCGGGCGGAGGTCCCTGGCGAGCTCGTGCACCGCTCCCGGCTGGCGCCCGTCGAACAGCGGCGCCAGCATGAGTCCGAGCAACCGGCGCCGGTCGAGCCAGCGGACGAACGGGGCCGCCGCCGCGCCTGCGGCCGCGAGCAGCCGCATCCCGGCGAGCATCAGGGCGAGCGACGGCGCCGCGCCGACGAGCCCGGCGCGCCCCAGCCGGTCGCCGCGGCCGCCCAAGGTCGTCGCGGAGACCAGCAGCACCGAGACGGTCGCCGCGGGCTCCAGGACAGCCAGTTCGAGCGCGATGAAGCCGCCCATCGAGTGACCGACGACCCGCCAGCGGCGATAGCCGAGCGCACGGGCGACCGTCGCGACCGCCCGGGCGAGCGACTCCGGGCTCAGCTCGGCCGTCAAGGCGGGCGAGTCGCCCCAGCCCGGGAGGTCGGGCACCACGAGGTCGTCGGTCGCCTCCGCTCCGCCCGCCGCCTCGATCGCGGGCAGCCAGGTCGTCCACGATCCGGCCGCCCCGTGCAGCAGGATGGTGGCCGTCCCCGAGACGACCCGTGTGTGACGCACGGTCACGGGTCCGAGGGCGGTGTCGATGAGGGAGGTTTCCACACCTGTTCTTCGGAGCGGACCGCTCGTAGGATTCCCGCGTGAGCGACTCTCCGAACGCGTCAGCATCCGTCCTCTCCGAATCCGACCTCGATCAGCTCGACGCCTGGTGGCGCGCCGCCAACTATCTCTCCGTCGGCCAGATCTACCTCCTCGACAACCCGCTGCTGCGTCGGCCGCTCTCGCGCGACGACATCAAGCCGCGCCTGCTCGGGCACTGGGGCACCACCCCTGGCCTCAACTTCCTCTACGCGCATCTGAACCGGGCGATCCGGCAGCGCGACCTCGACACGATCTTCGTCGCCGGCCCCGGCCACGGCGGACCGGGGGTGGTAGCCGGCGCCTACCTGGACGGCACCTACAGCGAGGTCTACAGCGGCATCGACCGGAGCGAGGACGGGCTGCGGAAGCTGTTCCGGCAGTTCTCGTTCCCCGGCGGCATCCCGTCGCACGCGGCGCCGGAGACGCCGGGCAGCATCCACGAGGGCGGCGAGCTCGGCTACTCGCTCTCGCACGCCTACGGGGCCGCGTTCGACAACCCGAAGCTGCTGGTCGCGGCCGTGGTCGGCGACGGGGAGGCCGAGACCGGGCCGCTCGCGACGGCCTGGCACTCCAACAAGTTCCTGAACCCGAAGGCCGACGGCGTCGTCCTCCCGATCCTGCACCTCAACGGTTACAAGATCGCCAACCCGACGGTGCTGGCGCGCATCCCGGAGGCCGAACTGCTGGACCTGATGCGCGGCTACGGCTACGCGCCCTTCCTCGTCTCCGGCGGGTTCGACGGCGAGGACCCCCGCGAGGTGCACAAGCGAATGGCGGCGACGCTGGACGAGATCCTCGACCGGATCGCCGAGATCAAGGCGGCGGCGGAGTCCGGCGACCTGGTCGACCGTCCCGCCTGGCCGATGCTCATCCTCCGCACGCCCAAGGGCTGGACCTGCCCGAAGGTGATCGACGGCCACCCGGCGGAGGACAACTGGCGCTCGCACCAGGTCCCGCTCGCCGACGCCCGCGACACCGAGGCGCACACGCGACTGCTGGAGGACTGGCTGCTGTCCTACCGCCCGGAGGAGCTGTTCGACGAGTCGGGTGCGCCCGTCCCGCTGATCGCGTCGCACGCGCCGGAGGGCGAGCGCCGGATGAGCGCCAACCCGGTCGCGAACGGCGGCCTGCTGCGGCAGGACCTGCGGCTGCCCGACTTCCGCGACTACGCCGTCGACGTTCCGGCGCCGGGGGAGACCGTCGCCGAGGCCACCAAGGTGCTCGGCGGCTGGCTGCGGGACGTGATGGCCGACAACCCGGACGACTTCCGGCTGTTCGGCCCGGACGAGACGGCCTCCAACCGCCTCCAGGACGTCTACGAGGTCACCGGCAAGCAGTGGAACGCCGAATACCTGCCCATCGACTCCGACAACCACCTCGCGCCGAGCGGCCGGGTGATGGAGGTGTTGAGCGAGCACCAGTGCCAGGGCTGGCTCGAGGGCTACCTGCTGACCGGGCGGCACGGGGTGCTGACCTCGTACGAGGCGTTCATCCACATCGTGGACTCGATGTTCAACCAGCACGCCAAGTGGCTGAAGGGCTCGCGGGACATCCCGTGGCGGCGGCCGATCGCCTCGCTCAACTACCTGCTCAGCTCGCACGTCTGGCGGCAGGACCACAACGGCGCCTCCCACCAGGACCCCGGCTTCATCGACCACGTGATGAACAAGAAGGCCGACATCGTGCGCGTCTACCTGCCGTTCGACGCGAACACGCTGCTGTCGACGTACGACCACTGCCTGCGCTCGGTCGACTACGTGAACGTGGTGGTCGCGGGCAAGCAGCCGTCACCGAACTGGCTGAGCATGCCGGACGCGATCGCGCACTGCACGCGTGGGATCGGCGTCTTCGACTGGGCGGGGACCGAGCGGGAGGGCGAGGAGCCGGACGTGGTGCTGGGCTGCGCGGGCGACATCCCGACCCTGGAGGTGCTGGCCGCGGCCGACATCCTACGCCGCCGGCTGCCGGACCTGGTGGTGCGGGTCGTGAACGTCGTGGACCTGATGCGCCTGCAGAGCGAGGGCGAGCACCCCCACGGGATGAACGACCGCGAGTACGACGCGCTGTTCACGACGGACAAGCCGGTGATCTTCGCGTATCACGGCTACCCGTGGCTGATCCACCGGCTCACCTACCGCCGGGCCGGCCACGACAACCTCCACGTCCGCGGCTACAAGGAGGAGGGCACGACCACCACGCCGTTCGACATGGTGATGCTCAACGACCTCGACCGGTACCACCTGGTGATCGACGTGCTCGACCGGGTGCCGGGGCTGGCGGCGCGGGAGGCGGCCTTCCGCCAGGAGATTGTGGACGCGCGGCTGCACGCGCGGCAGTACACGCGCGACCACGGCGAGGACATCCCCGCCGTCGCCGAATGGCGCTGGGGCGGCTCCGCGCGCACGTCCCGCATCGACACCACCGGCGGAGACAACGACTGACGCCCGCCACATCCCGCCGAGGGGCACGTAAACGCCCCTAAAAGTGCGTTTTAGGGGCGTTTACGTGCCC
>NZ_JBHTXK010000032.1:0-35910 GCF_042791795.1 Leifsonia sp. NPDC056665 | reverse complement strand
GACAAGAGAGACCTCCGTGAACTCGAGGGAACCTAGACAGCTCCAACTCGACTCCGGAGGTCTCTCCTCTGTCAACAACGATCCGGGTCAGTACATCTAGCGCCCGGCGCGGAGCTCCTTACGGGCCGAGCGGCGCGTGGGCGCGTCGTCCTCGTTCGCCGGCTTCTCCGCGGCGCCGGCCTCGCCCGCGGCGACCGCCGGGCTCTCGTTCGACGTGTAGTAGTCGTTGCGGTAGTACCCGTAGTCGTGGGAGTCGACGCCGTTCGGCGGGATCTTGTTCAGGACGGCGCCCAGCACCTTGCCGTTGACGCGCGTGACCGAGCGGTAGGCCTTCTGGAGCTGCTCGGCGGTGACCTGCTTGGCGCCGACCGTGATCACGACGCCGTCCGCGATGGTGCCGAGGATGGCCGCGTCCGTCACCGAGAGCAGCGGGGGCGCGTCGAGGATCACCGTGGCGACGCCGGACAGCGCGCCGATCAGCTCGCGCATCGTCCGCGAGCCCAGGAGCTCGCTCGGGTTCGGCGGCACGCGGCCGGCGCCGAGCACCCGGAGGTGGCTGCTCGCGGTGGGGGCCTGAAGGGCGTCGCCGAGGGCGACCCGGCCGCTCAGCACGTCGGTGAGGCCGACCCCACCGCGCAGGTTGAACAGGGTGGACTGCATCGGACGGCGCAGGTCGCAGTCGATGATGACGACGTTCGCGTTGCCGGAGGCGATGGCGTCGGCGAGGTTCGCCGTCAGAGTCGACTTGCCCTCACCGGGGATCGAGCTGGTCACCACGATGACCTTCGGCGGGTTGTCGACGTCGATGTAGCTCAGGTTCGTGCGCAGCTCGCGCAGGGACTCGGAGATCGCGAAGAGCTGCTGGGAGTCGGCCGAGCCCTCGTGCTCGACGATGCGCTTGCGGTCGGAGAGCGCCGGGCTGGCCGGGACGGTGCCGATCACGGGGGCGTCGAGGAGGCGCTCGATCTGGTCGACCGAGCGGACCCGGCGGTCGAAGTGCTGGCGGAGCAGGGCGTACACCAGGGCCAGCGCGAAGCCCGCGAGCAGTGCGAGCACGAGCGCCGTCTGGATGTTGGGCGACGAGGGGAAGTACGGCGGCCGCGCGTTCGCGAGGGAGACGAAGGCGATCGACGGATCGCCGACCGACCCCTCCGACGTCTCCAGTGCCTTCACCTGGTCCGAGAGCGCTGTCGTCCACGCGTTGGCGAGCTTCGCGGCGCCCTCCGGGCTGCTCGCGCTCGCGGTGATCTCGATGATGGCCGTGTCCGCGGGAAGGGTCGCGGTGACCTTGCCGAGCAGATCGGACACGGAGCGGTTCGTGCCCAGGATCTCCTGCGCGCGCTTGGCCACCGCGTCCGACGTGGCCACCCGCACGTACGTCTCGGCGCGGGACTTGGCGAGGCTCTCGCCGGCGAAGGTCATCGAGAGGCTCTCGCCCGCCGCGGCCTGGGTGAGACCGGTCGACGTGGACTGGTAGACGCGGGGCTGCAGCGCGGTGAAGCCCGCGACGAGACCGATCGTCGCCAGCACGATGATCGCTTCGCCGAGCCAGTAGCGCCTGATCATCCGCACGAAGTCGCGCAGGTCTCTGCCCTTCGACTGGTTCTCCGTGGTGTCCGTCGGCGAGGTCATGTCACAGCTCCATTCCGGCGTCGGGGGCCTGTTCGTGGTCGGGTTCGGGGTGCGTGGGCTCGAGCAGCCGGAGCACCAGCAGCTCGTCGATCAGCGACCGGCAGTCGCCGCGGGCCGACTCCGGGTGGTCGGGATACATGCCGAGCACGTGCTCGACGATCGCGTCGTCCGTCGCGTGCCCGTCGAACGACTGCCAGAGCAGGCCGGAGGTGCCATTGAGGACGAACTGGCGGAAATCGGAGACGTCGGCCACCGCCCACCGCCCCGCCGTCGTCTCCACCCACACGACGGATCGGGCATGACGGTGCACCGAGGTGGAAGTTTCACCCTCGACATCACCCGGGGTGCCGGCGTGCATCACTGCCGCCACTCGAGCACCCCCGCGTCGACGAGGACGTCGATCGTGCCGCGCAGAGTCAGGTCGTCGCCGGGCGCTGCGCCGTGGACCGTCCGCAGCCGGTCGAGGAGCTCCTTCTCGGAGCGGGCCGCTCCGGCCTCCAGCCACAGCGTCTTCGCGACGCCGGCGAGCACCAGGATCTCGCTTCCGTGCGCGAGGACGAGCAGATCGGCGGTCTCCAGGGCGTCGTCGGCCCGCGTGCGGATCAGGCCGGGCGCCGTCCCGTCGTCGCGGTCGCAGCCGACGATCGAGAACGCGAGCTCCTCGGCGGACAGCCGCGGCGACGTGGGCGGCCCGGAGGCCGGGTCGAGGTCGAGCACGTCCGCGTAGCTGAGCTGTTCGATCCCGCCGACCTGCCGGATCAACTCCGCGAGAGCGCCGAGCGGGCTCGGGTGCTGCTCCAGCGCCGAGAGCTGCGGGACGAGCGCCTCCAGGCTCTCGACGACGTCGAGGCGCCGGGACCGCGGCTGCCGCGAACCACCCGCCTCCCGGTTCAGGACGATCACCCGGTCCACCGTGTGCGGGACGTCGGCGACGCGCAGCCCCAGCTCCGCGGGAGCGAGCTGCGCCTTGACGGGCCCGCCCTGCTCGACCGAGAGCGGCTTCGGGTAGGGGAGGACGCTGCCGTCCGCTCCGACGAGGGCCGTCTCGTCCGTCAGGTACCCGTGGGGGCCGGCGAGCCGGGTGATGGCGGTGGTCTTTCCCGCCCCCGACGGTCCGACCAGGAGGATCGCGCGGCCGTCGGCACGGACGGCCGCCGCCGCGTGGAACAGCAGCCCCTGTCCCGTGTTCAGGTCGATGAGCGTGCGCGTGATCAGGGTGCTGGCGTCGGCCAGACCGGCGGCGGTCGACTCCGGGGTGTCCGCGGCGGAGTCGAGGAGGAGCTCGTCGTCGGTCTCGGCCCGCGGGTCGAGCAGCAGGTGCGCCCACGCGTCCGCGAACGCTGAGGCGAGGGCGCCGGCTCCCGTGCCGGTGACCCGGATCCGGAGTGCCCGACCGAGTGCGCCGACGACGAAGCCGGACTCCGCGTCGTGCGGGCCGTGCTCGTGCGGTCCGGTCGGGTGGGCGGGCATGGGTCTCCTCGGGTGCGATCGGGTCGGGGCGGAAAGACCCAGTATCGGCGCGGGCGCGGCCGAGGAGGCGCTGCAGGCCTCCCGCTCGGCGCAGCGGCGATCGGGTGATGTTTTACCCGCGCAATCCAACGCGCGGCCGATTCTTCGGGTGAAGAACGAAGCGGGGGCGAGCGCTGTCGCCTCCCTGTCCGCGGGAACGGCGACGTCGGCGGGGTGATCATGTGCGTCTGCGTCTGCGACCGCGGCATCCCCCGCCGCGGCATCGACTGAGGGGAGTCCTGATGCCCGGGAGCGGGTTCTCCGTCCTGTTCGTGTGCACCGGCAACATCTGCCGGTCGGCGATGGCCGAACGGCTCCTCACGGCCCGGTTGCCGCCATCCACCGGTGGAGCGGGGGAGGGCGTGGTCGTCCGGAGCGCGGGAACGAGGGCGGTCGTCGGACGGTCGATCTCGTCGCAGACGCGCCCCCGCGTCCGCGCGTTCGGCGGCGACCCGGACGGTTTCGTGGCCAGCCAGCTCACCGAGACGACGATCGCCGGCTCCGACCTCGTCCTCGCGCTGACCCAGGAGCACGCGACGCGGGTCACCGCCCTCGACCCCAGCGCCTTCTCCCGGACGTTCACGCTGCTGGAGTTCGCTCGCGCCATCGAGGCCTTCGCCGGGGACGGCGACCCCGGCGATCCCCATCGGTGGCGCGCCCTCACCGACCGCGCCGTGGACGCCCGCCGCCACGGCCTCCTTCCGCCGCGCGGAGACGACGACATCGACGACCCGTACGGCCGGCCGGACGAGGCGTTCGACGCGATGGCGAGTCGGCTCGTCCCGGCGATCGACATCCTGGCCGGCCTGGAGTCCGCATGACGACGCCCGGGGGCGGCGACGACCCGCAGCCTTCAGAAGGGTCCGGGCGCCGGCAGGGGCGGCGTCGCTCCGAGCGCAGACGGCGGCGGCGCCTCTGGATCTGGGTCACCGCCGCCATCCTCGTCGTCGTGCTGCCGGTGACGCTCCTCGGCGGGTACCTGCTCTGGCTGGGGTGGTCGTTCGACGACACCGTCGAGCGCATCCCGAACGCGTTCCCGGACGAGTCGGGGCGTCCGGCCGCCGTCGCGGGGGCGGCCAACATCCTGCTCATCGGATCGGACTCCCGCAGCGGACTCCACGATCCGCTGTCGGGCGGGGCGACCGGCGAGCGCTCGGACACGCTCATGCTGGTCCACATCCCCGCCGACCGCTCCGGGATCGTCTTCGTCTCGCTGATGCGCGACCTCTGGGTCCCGATCCCGGGCCACGGCGAGAACAAGATCAACGCCGCCTACAGCTGGGGCGGCGTGCCGCTGACGGTTCAGACGGTGGAAGGACTCCTGGGGGCGCGGATCGACCACGTGGCGGTCGTGGACTTCGGAGGGTTCGGCGATCTCTCCACGGCTCTCGGCGGTGTGAAGGTCTGGTCCGACCAGGCGTTCACGTCCAAGAACATGCCCGGCTACAGCTTCCAGAAGGGCGAGAACCGGCTCGAGGGGTCGGCCGCGCTCGCCTTCGTCCGCGAGCGGTACTCGTTCCCCGATGCCGACTATCAGCGCGTGCGCAACCAGCAGGCCTTCGTCCGCGGGATGCTCCAGGGCTTCATCAGCGCTCAGACCCTGACCGATCCGGGCAGGACGGAGTCCGCGATCACGACGCTCGCCCGGTATGTGGCGGTGGACGAGGGGCTCACCGCGTCGGCCGCCGCGTCGCTCGCGCTCGGCTTCCACGGCCTGACGCCCGACGCTATCCACACCCTCACGCTTCCCACCGCGGGGACGGGGACGTCGCCGGGCGGGCAGTCGATCGTGCGCGTCGACGAGGCGCGCGTCGAGGTCCTCAGAAAGGCGCTCGCCGCCGACGACGTCATACCGACGCTGAAGCGCGGCGCGCTCGGCGATGGAAGGAAATGATGGTCCGCACCGATTCACAACGCCCGCAGACGCTGACCGGCCGGCTGCGCACCGCCCGCACGCTCGTCCTGGCGGACGCTCTGGTCGTCTGCGGCGTCCTCGCCACTGCGCACCTCGCACGCTTCGGGAGCCGCAACGACCCGTTCCAGATGGGGCCGCTCGACACCTCGTACGTGATGGTCTCGATCCTGATCGGGGTGATCTGGCTCGTCATTCTCGCGATGCTCAACGGGTACGAGTCCTGGCCGAAACGCCTCAACGGCCCGTCGTACGTGCCCCCGGTCCGCGCGACCGTCTGGCTCGTCGCCCTCCTCGCGGTCGCCTCCCTCGTCCTCCAGCTCGACCTCTCGCGGGCCTATCTCGCCTTCGCCATGCCGTTCGGCCTGCTCGGCCTGCTCGCCGTGCGCTTCGTCTGCCGGTGGTGGATCTACGCGCACCGCGTGCGCGGCCGCTACATCCGGCGTGCGCTCGTGGTCGGCACACCGGAAAGGGTGGCGGAGCTCGCCGCCGTCTTCGCGGAGCGAGCGGCGCGGGTCGCGGTCGACGTCGTCGCGACGACCGGCATCGAGAACGCGCGCGGCCCGTATCTGCGCGAGCTCGTCGAGCGGCATCGTGTCGACATCATCGTCCTGACCGAGGAGCGCGACGGCGCCAACGTCCGCCAGCTTCTCTGGGACGTGGAGGGCGCGGGCGCCGTGGTCTGGCTCTCCGTCGACGTGCCGGAGCTCGCCGCGCCGCGCGCCGAGTACTTCCCGATCGACCGCCTCCCCATCGTCGAGGTCGCGCCGGCCGATCGCTCGATCACGCGGCGGCGGGCCAAGCGCGTGTTCGACATCGTGCTGAGCTCCGTCGCGCTGACGCTGCTCCTTCCGGTCATCGTCGTCTGCGTCATCGTGATCCGGCTCGACAGCCCTGGGCCGGCCTTCTTCCGGCAGTCGCGGGTCGGCCGCGACGGCAACGCCTTCGGCATCGTGAAGCTGCGCACCATGCGGGTGAACGCGGAGGAGGAGGTCGCGGACCTGCAGCACAGGAACGAGGGCGCGGGGCCGCTGTTCAAGATCAAGGACGATCCGCGGGTCACCCGCGTCGGCAGGTTCCTGCGCCGCACGTCGATCGACGAGCTGCCGCAGCTCTGGAACGTCCTCAAGGGCGAGATGAGCCTCGTCGGGCCGCGGCCCGGGTTGCCGTCCGAGGTGGCGGAGTACGACAGGGACAGCCACCGCAGGCACATCGTCAAGCCGGGGATGACCGGGCTCTGGCAGGTGAGCGGGCGCTCCGACCTGTCCTGGGAGCAGGGCGTGCGGCTCGACCTCTTCTACGTGGAGAACTGGTCGGTGGCGGGGGACCTCCAGATCCTCTTCCAGACGGTCGGCGTGGTGCTGCGCCCGAACGGGGCGTACTGACACCCGCCGAGCGGCGTCAGGGGCGCCGCCGGCCGCTCGCACGCAGCACTGCGAGGGCCTTCGGGAGGGCCCGCACGCCGCGGCCCCAGCGGCGGAGGTAACGGCCGGCGAGCTGGACGGGACCGAGCGTCGTCGCGGTGGTCTCCTTGACGAGCGCGGAGGTCGGCGGGAAGAGCGCGAGGCGGAGCTTGGCGAGGCGCTCGCGCGGCGACGCCTGCTTCCACAGCAGGGCCCGCCGCTGGGAGGCCTCGGGGAACTCCGTGCGCAGCCGCCACTCGGCGGAGGCCTCGCCCCAGTCGTACTCCGCGTCGAAGGGTTTCAGCCGCTCCAGGAACGGTCGAGCCGTGGCAAGGGCGCCGAGCTCGTCCGCGCGTTCGAGCAGGAGCGTGACGTCCAGCTCGGAGCAGCGTCCGACGAGGAAGTCGAGCTCGACGCGGTGCCGCCGGGAGAAGCGCGACCGGATCGCGTGGACGGCGCCGATCATGATCGCGTCGACGAGTCCCGGGATGCAGATCGGCTGGTTGCCGCACCACATGGTCGTGCGCTGCGCCCAGATCGGCCCGAAGACCTCGCCGTCGAACTCCAGTCCCGGGTAGCGGAAGTGCACGTCGATGTCGGCGGCCCACTCCGGGTGGAACATGCTCGCGCTGTGGACGGGGAAGGTGTCCGTGTCCGGGTCGTGCGCCCGCCGGCGCCAGCCGCGCTTCTCCAGCTCCGCGAGGAGGGTGCCGTAGTCGTCGTGGGTCACGAGCACGTCGACATCACTGCTGAGGTGGGCGGGGCGGAGTCCGTACTGGTCTGCGGCGATCCCTTTGATGACGAGCAGCCGGACGCCGATCGTGGCGGCCAGCCGGGAGACGGCGGCGGTGAGCAGCAGCGTCGGGTCGGGGACCGCCGGAGGGACGGACGGGACGCTGGCCGGTTTCACCATGCTTTTCACTCCAGGTCTGCCGATCGGCGATCGTTGGGGGAGGCCGTCGTGGCCGGCCGCGTCCCGTGTCGCCCGGGAATCCGCGGCGGCCGCGCGCGAGGGCCTGACCGCCCGCGGATGTTCACCACCCATAGTCACCGGACTCGGTGAGCCGCCGGCGGTCGCGGACCGTGGATCGGGGCGTGCCCGCTTCCGTGGGATTCGCGGATTTCCGGTGCGAGAGGTGAGCGCTCAGGTGATCCTGAGGGGCCGCTGCCGCGGGATTCCGGGGACGGCCGGGATCGGGGCCTCCCGCATCCGTCTTACTGGAGTTCTGCGGTCGCCGCTTCCGGTACGGGTACCCGGAGCCGCGCCGCCAGTGGGTGGCCCAGCGTCCTGCGTCCCATTGCGTGACGACGTCCACCCCGGGTGCCGGCCGGCTTATTCGGGTTGAGCGGCCGGCACCTTTCTTCGTGAGTCAGACCCGGCGGCGTCGGCGGTTGCGCTGGGCGGCGCTGATCGCACCGAGCAGCGCCGAGACGACGATGACGATCCCGAGGGCGGCGATCCACACGGCGACGGCGCCGCCGGGGGAGAGCGTCGCGAGCCACACGGTGACGCCGGCGAGGCGCACGGGCGAGGAGACGACCACCAGGACGGTGGCGGCGAGCAGGATGATCAGGATGCCCCAGACGATCCCGCCCCAGCGCACGGGCGGCGGCCCGGAGGGCACCGGGCGCACAGGGAACGCGTAGGCCGTATCGGAGAGCCAGGGCTCGGCGGGGGCGGCGGGCGGCGCTGCAGGCGTCGTCGTGGGCATGGTCGCCGTGTCGGAGGTCGCGGAGGAGGCCTGCGGCTCCGCTGCCGGGATCACGAGCGTGTCGGCCGTCTCCGCCGTGTCGGACGTGGTGGGGATCACCATGGTCTCGGCCTCGTCGGTCCCGGAGGCGGCCGCCTCCGGTGTCAGTGCGGGCGTCTGCGTGTTCACATCGTCGGTCGGCTGGTCGGCGTTCGTGGGCATCTCGTTCTCGCTCTCGTTCACTTCTGGACTCGCTCGACGTGGACCGCGTCGATCTGCGCGACGCGGACGATGGCCTCCGGGGTCCCGGCCGGTCCGACCACGATGTCCGTGGAGCAGCCGCCGAACGGCCCGGGGTCGCAACGGTGCACCTGGTCGCCGCCCGAGGGGTCCGTCACCGTCACGGAGGAGACGGTCGCCGCCTCCACGCGGATCGTGGCGTCCACGGGCACGATCACCGTGGTCGGCCCTGGGCCTTTGGCGAGGTTCACCACCGGCGTGCCGGGGGCCGTCACGGCCTTCGTGAGGTCGATCGTCGTGTCACCGACGGCCTGGAGGTAGTTCGCGCTCCCTGCCGGGGTCGCGGAGAGGGTGTTCCCCGCGGTGACGCTCGCGTCCAGACGGACCGCAGGGGACGTCGGCAGCAGCGCGGCCAGCACGGTGAGCGCCGCGAGCAGGATGCCGAGGAAGATCAGGAAGCCGCTGCGGCGGCGGGCGATCCCCGCGATCAGGATCGTGATCCCGAAGACCAGGGTCGCCGCGGCGAGGGAGGCCGTCAGGGCGTAACCGGGCAGCCCGGTGAGCGGTCCCCAGAGCGCCCCCGCGAGAGAGCCGGCGACGAGCGCCAGCCCCACCGCCAGCCAGCCGATCGCAGCGCCGACCCGCGGGTTCGACGCACGGTAGGCCACGCGCCGGGCCTCGGCGTCCGCGTTCGCGGCGGCCGCCTGCGCCCGGAGCTGGGCCGAGCGCTGCGCCTTCACCGTGCGCATGTCCTCGGAGAGCCGCTGCTTCCACTCGTCGTGCTCGGCCTTCCACTGCGCCTGGCGGGCGCGCCAGTCGGTGACCTCCTGCTCGCCCGCGCCGGCGCCGGGCGCGGGAGGCGCTGTCGGCTCTGCGGCGGTGGCGACGGTGGGCGTCGCGGGGGCGGCGACGTTCGTCGCGGCGGCGGCGGCTGCTGCGGTCGGCGCAGCACCGGGCGCAGGCGCCTGCTCGGCCGTCGCCGCGCGTCCCGCACTCCCGGTCCACGTCCGGCGGTCGGCCTGGCGCCCGGCGAAGACGATCAGCGTCGTGGCAGCCGCGAGGACGATCAGCGTCCAGACGATCCGCCCGACCGCGTCCCCCCAGCCCGGGTCGCGACCGAACCACCACACCCCGTCCGACCACGGGAGGAGCGAGAGCACGACGAGCACCCCGATCGCGACCATCGGCGGCTCGAACTCGCCCTCGAAGAGCCGTTGCAGGTGGATGCGGCCGTCCGCGTCCGGCAGCAGCGCCCAGGCGAGGGCGTAGAACAGGATGGCGGGCGCGCCGAGCAGCGCGGCCACGACCAGGATGCCGCGGATGATGAGGGGATCGATCCCGATGCGGTACGCGATGCCCGCGCAGACGCCGCCGATCCAGCCGTCCGTGCGCGTGACTCCGAGGCTGCGCATCCAGTCGAAGAAGCGGGTGCCGCGGCCGGAGAGACCGGTCTGCGGTCCGCCGTACGGGGCCTGCGTGCCGCCGGCGGAGGAGCCGCCCGCGGGGCCGTCCGACGGGGGAGGGGTCGTGCTGTCGTTCACCATGACTCGATCGTGGCGCGCGGCGGCGCCCGGTCGCTATCGGGGTACACCCTGACCGCACCCTGATTCCTGCCGCTCGCGCTGTGCGGGAGGGACCGGTTCTGCTTGGATTCCAGGTATGGCCTCCACTCCCGCGACCCGAGGGCGCACCCCGCGCCCTCCGCTCGCGCGCCCGCGCGACTGCCTCGTCGGCGGGGTGAGCGTCGCTCTGGCCGACCACCTCGGCTGGCCGCTCGTCGCCGTGCGCTGGATCTTCGTCGGCACGGCCCTGATCGGCGGCGCCGGCGTGCTGTTCTACCTGTGGCTCTGGGCGCTGACGCCGCTGCGCGCGGCGACCCCGGACGATCCGGACGAGCGGGTCACCCGCCGGGTGAACGTGCCGTTGGTGCTCGCGGGGGTCGGCGCCGCCGCGGGGGTCGCCGCCATCGTGATGGTCGCCGCCGATGCGCAGGGCTCCGCGTTCGGCGCCGTGCTGACGTCGGTCCTGCTGGTGGTCGCGGCCGTCATCTGGGATCAGCTCGTGGACGACCAGAGCCTCGCACCGTCTCCGCTCGCGCCCGCGACGTTCCGCCTCGCCGCCGGCGGGTTCCTCGTCGCGCTGGCCCTCGTGCTCAGCGGGATGCAGGCCGGGCGCTCGTCGGGGTACCTCTGGCTCGCCATCATCGGCGCCACCTTCGCGGGCGCGGCCGTGCTGGTCGCGCCGTGGGCGCTGCGGCTCTGGCGCGAGCTGATCGCCGAGCGGACGGCGCGCGTCCGCGAGGAGCAGCGCGCCGAGATGGCCGCGCATCTCCACGACTCCGTGCTGCAGACGCTCGCCCTCATCCAGAACCGGGCGGGAGCCTCCAGCGAGGTCGGCAGGATCGCGCGTGCCCAGGAGCGCGAGTTGCGCGACTGGCTCTACGCGGAGGGCGCGGACGGCGTGGCGCCGGAGGACTCGGACCTCGCGACGGAGCTCCGCGAGGTGGCGGCGGCGCTGGAGGTCGACCACGCCGTCCACTTCGACGTCGTGAGCGTGGGCGAGCCCGTGCTCCGCGCGCCCGCCGAGCTGGCGGCCGCCGCGCGCGAGGCGATGCTCAACGCGGCCAGACATGCAGGCGGCGACGTCTCCGTGTACGTGGAGTCCGGCGCGGGGACGGCCGACGTGTTCGTCCGCGACCGCGGCCCCGGCTTCGACATCGCCGCGCTGCCGGAGGGCCGGCTGGGCGTGCGCGAGTCGATCGTCGGCCGGATGCGCCGGGCGGGAGGCCACGCCACCGTGACGTCGCGGGAGAGCGGCACCGAGATCCACCTGACCGTCGAGCTGCCCGCCGAGCGAGAATGAGATCATGACCGACGAGATAGCAGCGGGCGCGATCACGGTCGTGATCGTCGACGACCACTCGATCTTCCGCTCGGGCCTGCGCTCCGACCTGGACGACCGCCTCCACGTCGTGGCCGAGGCGCAGGACGTCGACGGCGCGGTGGAGGCCATCCAACGTACGCACCCGGACGTCGTGCTGCTCGACGTGCACCTGCCTGGCGGCGCGGGCGGCGGCGGAGCGGAGGTGCTCCGTCGCACCGCGGCAGAGCACCAGCGCACGCGCTTCCTCGCGCTCAGCGTCTCGGACGCGGCGGAGGACGTCGTGGGCGTCATCCGCGGCGGGGCCCGCGGCTACCTCACCAAGGGCAGCTCCGGGCTGCAGGTCAGCGACGCGGTCGTGGCCGTCGCGGGCGGTGACGCCGTCTTCTCGCCGAAGCTCGCGGGCTTCGTGCTCGACGCGTTCGGCGCGGCGGCGGGCGAGCAGGCCGAGACCACGGACGAACTCGACCGGCTCTCGGCACGCGAACGGGAGGTCATGCGGTTAATCGCGCGGGGCTACGCTTACAAGGAGGTCGCGGCCGAGCTCTTCATCTCGGTCAAGACCGTCGAGACGCACGTCTCTGCCGTGCTGCGCAAGCTCCAGCTCTCCTCGCGTCACGAGCTCACCGCGTGGGCGCTCGAGCGCAAGCTGCTCTGAGCGCGGCGCGCATTGTCAAGCGGCGGCGGCGTTTTTGCGAGGGGCTGTGGCGTCCCGTACACTTGGTGGCGGTGGTTGAATCCGCCAAGCTTTTCTGCGCCTATTTTCGCGAATGCCAGGAGGGTTACTGGGTTCACGATCCCTAGGGCGGTAGCTCAATTGGCAGAGCAGCGGTCTCCAAAACCGCAGGTTGCAGGTTCGATTCCTGTCCGCCCTGCAAACCGGCATCCCGGATGCCGGTCCACGAAAGGTGTAACGAGGTGGCCCGAAAGGTAATCGACGAACCGAGCGAGGAAGTCGTCGCCAACGCCAAGAAGGAGCGCGCCGCGAGGCGCAACCCCTTCGCGCGGATCGCCCTGTTCATCCGGCAGGTCATCGGCGAGCTCAAGAAGGTCGTCACGCCGACGCGCAAGGAGCTCCTGAGCTACACCGGCGTCGTGCTCGTCTTCGTGGTGATCATGATGGCGATCGTGTCCCTGCTCGACTGGGTGTTCGGTCTCGGAGTGGTGTGGGTCTTCGGAAATCCGAAGTAATCCGCTCATCCCGACCGGCCGCACGGCCATACCGACAGAAATGGAATGAATTCAGTGTCTGAGACGAACCGCGACGACGTCGACTGGGCGACCGCTGCCGAGCAGTCCTCCGAAGACGACGAGGCGCAGACGGGCAATGTCCTGGAGCGCGACGAGGAGTCGTCCGACCCCGCCGAGCACGAGGCGCTGCACATCGTGGCCGAGGACGGCACCGAGATCGACCTGGACGCTGTCCTCGACGCGATGGCCGAGGCCGTCGACCCCGAGGCCGACCGTGCCGTCGACGAGGCCCTCGAGGTCGACTCCTCCGAGGAGGCCGAAGCGGCCCAGGAGGCCGTCGAGGACGAGGACGAGGCCGCCAGCGACCCGTACGAGGAGTTCCGCGCCGAGCTGCGCGCCAAGTTCGGCAAGTGGTACGTCATCCACTCGTACGCCGGCTTCGAGCGCCGCGTGAAGTCCAACATCGAGAACCGCATGGTCTCCATGAACATGGAGGACTTCATCTTCGAGGTCCAGGTCCCGATGGAGGACGTGGTCGAGATCAAGAACGGCCAGCGCAAGATGGTCAACCGCGTGCGCATCCCCGGCTACGTGCTGGTGCGCATGGACCTCAACGAGGACAGCTGGTCCGTCGTCCGCCATACCCCCGGTGTCACCGGCTTCGTCGGCAACGCCCACAACCCGACCCCGCTGCGGTTCGAAGAGGCCTTCTCGATGCTCAAGAGCCTCGTGCAGATCGAGCAGGCTCCGGCCAAGGGCGGTGCGAAGGGTCAGAAGACCACCGCGCGCGTCATCCCGGCCGAGGTCGACTTCGAGATCGGCGAGACCATCACCATCAAGGAGGGCTCGTTCGCGGGTCTGCCTGGTTCGATCAGCGAGATCAAGCCGGAGAGCGGCAAGCTCACCGTGCTCGTGTCGCTCTTCGAGCGCGAGACCCCGGTCGAGCTCAGCTTCGACCAGGTCACGAAGCTCTGACGGGAATCATTCAGGGCATCCCCCAGTTTTCACCAATCACCGGGTCTCGGAAGGGCCGAGAAACCGGGAGAGCGACGCGGGTCTGAGACCCGCGTGCTCGAATACACAAAGAAGGAAGAGACATGGCACCGAAGAAGAAGGTCACCGGTCTGATCAAGCTTCAGATCAAGGCCGGCGCCGCCAACCCGG
This sequence comes from Leifsonia sp. NPDC056665, assembly GCF_042791795.1. Taxonomy (NCBI): domain Bacteria; kingdom Bacillati; phylum Actinomycetota; class Actinomycetes; order Micrococcales; family Microbacteriaceae; genus Leifsonia; species Leifsonia sp. NPDC056665. Next base: position 22,288 of record NZ_JBHTXK010000032.1, on the reverse strand, counting down.
CCCCGCCGATCGGCCCGGCCCTGGGACAGCACGGCGTGAACATCATGGAGTTCTGCAAGGCGTACAACGCGGCGACCGAGGCCCAGCGCGGCAACGTCATCCCCGTCGAGATCACCGTCTACGAGGACCGTTCGTTCACGTTCGTCCTGAAGACCCCGCCGGCCGCCGAGCTGATCAAGAAGGCCGCAGGCGTCCCCAAGGGCTCCGGCGTGCCGCACACCACCAAGGTCGGCAAGCTGACCCAGGCGCAGGTGCGCGAGATCGCCGAGCAGAAGATGGTCGACCTCAACGCCAACGACCTCGACGCCGCGTCGAAGATCATCGCAGGCACCGCCCGTTCGATGGGCATCACGGTCGAGGCGTAAGCCCGACCTCCCCGTCACCCCAGACATCACCGTGGCAGAGCCGGCCAGGCTCGCACCACATTCTCGTTAGGAGAAATCTCATGGCACAGAAGTCAAAGGCCTACCGGGCCGCGGCCGACAAGATCGAAGCCGGCAAGTTCTACACCCCCACCGAGGCCGTCACCCTCGCGAAGGAGACCGGTTCCGCCAAGTTCAACTCGACCGTCGAGGTCGCGCTGAAGCTCGGTGTGGACCCGCGCAAGGCGGACCAGATGGTCCGCGGTACCGTCATTCTTCCTCACGGCACCGGCAAGACCGCGCGCGTCATCGTCTTCGCGACCGGCCCGACCGCTGAGGCCGCGATCGCCGCGGGCGCCGACGAGGTCGGCGGCAGCGACCTGATCGAGAAGGTCGCCGGCGGTTACACCGACTTCGACTCGGCCGTCTCCACCCCGGAGCTCATGGGCCAGGTCGGCCGTCTCGGCAAGGTGCTCGGCCCGCGCGGCCTGATGCCGAACCCGAAGACCGGCACGGTCACCCCGGATGTCGCGAAGGCCGTCTCCGACATCAAGGGCGGAAAGATCGAGTTCCGCGTCGACAAGCACTCCAACGTCCACTTCGTGGTCGGCAAGGCCGGCTTCACCGCCGAGCAGCTCGACGAGAACATCAAGACCGCCCTCGACGAGGTCGTCCGTCTCAAGCCGTCCGCCTCGAAGGGCCGCTACATCCAGAAGGGCGCCGTGTCGACCACGTTCGGCCCCGGCATCCCGCTGGACGTCAACGCGATCTGATCGCAGCTTCGTCCGAACGGGCCGGTCACCTCAGGGTGACCGGCCCGTTCTGCGTGTTCGAGGGGCGGGCGTTACGCTGGCGGGATGACCGTCGTGATCCGTCCTGCGACCGCCGTGGATGCGGTGGCGCTGGCGGAGGTCGCCGCCGTGACCTTCCCGCTCGCGTGCCCGCCGCACACCACGGACGAGGCCAAGGCCGCCTTCATCGCGGAGGTGCTCTCGGCGGAGCGGTTCGCGGAGTACACGGTCGACCCGGCGCGGCGACTGCTCATCGCGCAGAGCGACGCCGGGGCCGTGATCGGCTACACGATGGTGAACCTCGGCGAGCCGGCCGACGCCGACGTGCGCGCCGCGGTCCGGGTGCGCCCGACCGCCGAGCTCAGCAAATGCTACGTCCTCCCGGGCCACCACGGCGAGGGCGTGGCCGGGCGCCTGATGGAGGCCAGCCTGGCCGCTGCGGCCGGGGCGGGCGCGGCAGGGATCTGGCTCGGCGTCAACGAGGAGAACGCGCGGGCCCAGCGGTTCTACGGCAAGCACGGGTTCGAGCGCGTCGGCTCCAAACGGTTCCTGGTCGGGGACCGGCTGGAGGACGACTGGGTGATGGAGCGCGAGCTGGTCAGCCTTCCGCGACCTTGATCACGATCGCGCCCTTGGTGTGCTCGTGCTCGAGCGCCCAGTGGGCCTCCGCGATCTCGTCCAGCGGGAAGATCCGGTCGACGTGCACGCGGACGCTCCCCGTCTCCAGGAGGCGCGCGATGACGGCGAGCGTGCCCCCGTCCGGCGCGCCGGTGTAGCCGGTCGCACGCACTCCCGCTGCGGCCGCGGCCTCGGCCAGCCCGGGCTCGACGCCGGCGGGGACGTCCAGCACGAGGAGGCCGCCCGGCCGGATGAGGGCGAGCGCACGAGTGGCGCGCTCGCTGTCGGGGGCCGGGTCGATCACGACGTCGACGGTGTCGCCGAGCCGGGTGGGGTCGTAGCCGGTGGCGTCCTCGTCCACCACCTCGGCGGCGCCCAGCGAGCGCAGCCAGGCGTGGTTCGCGCTCGGCGTCGTGGCGATCACGTGGGCGCCGAAGTAGGCGGCGAACTGGATCGCGAAGTGCCCGACGGCGCCGGTGCCCGCATGCACCAGCACGCGCTGGCCCTCGTGCGCCTTGGCCAGCTCCACCACCATCCCCCAGGCCGTCAGCGCCGCGTGCGGGGCCGCTGCGGCCTCGATGTGCGAGAGCGTCGCCGGCTTGCGGACGAGGCTCACGCTGGGCACGGAGACGTACTCGGCGTAGCTGCCTCCGAAGCGGGGGACCATCACCATCCCGAAGACCTCGTCGCCCGGGCGCAGCGGATGCGCGGCGAACGGCGACTCCACGACCACGCCGCTGAAGTCGTGACCGAGCACGGCCGGGAAGCTGTGGATGGCGCCGAACGCCCCGCTGCCCGAGCGGGTGGACGCGTCGAGCGGGTTCACACCCGCCGCGACGACCTTGACCAGGAACTCCGCGTTCACCCGGTCGGGGGTCGGGGCCTCGCCGATCCGGAGGGCGTCCGGGTCGCCCGCCGCGTCGAGGAGCGCGGCGCGCATCGTGTTCGGCATTCGTGATCCCCTCGTCGCGTCGCCGCGAGCGGTGCGGCTGCTCCCAGTCAAACCCGCGGAGGGGCCGCGGGTGTTTCGGGCGGGTCACCGCGTGTGAACAGTCTGTTTCCCGGTCCGCTCAGGGCTCTTCCCTCTTCATTCAGAAAGGGCCGGCCCGGCTCAGGACGTTCGCAGGGATGCGCCGGTTAGAATCCCTCGACCCGAGTCATCCCGAGGAGCCCCTGTGCGACGACTGCTGCGTATCGTGCGCCAGCCGTTCGCCCTGCCCGTGCTCGGCAGCGGCCGGCAGCGGGCCGTCCCCGTCCTGCTGGCGATCGGGACGGTGTGCGTGCTCAGCGGCCTGACGATCATCTGGGCCGCCCGGCTCACCGTGCCGTACCCGGTCTACGTGAGCGAGCTCGGTGCGGTCGGCGCCTCCACCGCGGTCCCGTTCAAGGTCGCGCTGCTGCTCATCGCGGCGGGCGGTTTCTCGGTGGCGCTGGCGAGCGGGCACGTCCGGTCGTCGGTGCGGGCGCTGGACCGGTGGGCTCCCGCCGTCAGCCTCGGCTTCGCGGCGCTGTGCTTCGTCCTGGCCTCGCAGGTCACCTGCACGGCGTACTGCCCGGTCCCGCTGGTCGACCCGGCCTCCACCGTGCAGGATCTCGTGCACACCGTGTCGGCGGTGGTCGGCTTCGCAGCGGCGTGCTTCGCCATGCTCCAGGTCGCGTTCGCCTCCGGCCTGCCGCGGGTCGCTCGGGTGTCGCTGGCGAGCTGCGTCGCGGTCGCCCTCATCACGATCGTGGGCGGACTGCTCGCGCTCGTGCACGTCGCGACGGACATCGGGGCGTGGCTGGAGCTCGTCGGCACCACGGTCGCGATCGCGTGGATGGCGGCCTACGCCCTCGCGCTGGTGCGGGGGCCCGTCGGCGTCCGCAGCGCGACGGCCGACGCACAGGAGCCGGCGGAGGCCGACCAGACGGATCAGGAAGCGATCGTCGGCTGAACCTGGGCGGCGGGACGTGCCGTCGCCTCCCGCAGCAGGTCGATCAGGTCGCCGGCCAGCGTCACGAGCCGGGCGATCTCCCGGTCGTCGCGGTCGACCCACTGGCACTGCGGCTCGTCGTGGATGGGCACGAACCGGTCGTGCTGCTCCCACACGAACAGCGTCCGCTCGGCGCCGAGGACGTACTGCTGCCACCAGATCTGCCGGAGGTAGTGCCGCGGGATGCTGTTGAACGGCTTGTTCGTGGTCTTGATCTCGGCGAGCTCGATCCGGCCGCCTGTCCGCAGGACGAGGCCATCGGGCGTCGCGAGGTGCCGCCGGTCGCGCTCGGCGTGGAAGAGCAGGTCGGAGGGCTGGATGCCATGGGTCGCGGCCACCCAGGCGGCGATCTCCGGCTCCCGGCTGCGGCCGTGCTGGGTGAAGACGTTGCCGGAGAACCCGGAGCCGTTCAGCTTGTCGTAGACGGCAGCGCGGAGCGACTGCGGAGAGGACAGCTTGGCGACGTCGGTCGCGGTGATCCCGCGGCTGCGGGCGCGGAGCCAGCCCACGCGGTCGCTGGACGACGCAACGATACGTGCCAGGTGCCCGGTCGCGCCGGGGACGGCCGGCACCACCGGGCGCGGGGCCGGAGCCGACGAGCTCGGACCGAGGTCCGCCAGTACGCCCGGCCGGTAGAGGTCGGCGGTGCGGGTGGCGGAACGGTCGAACACTCATCCATTCTGCCTCGCTCCGGGGCCGCCCGCTGTCAGCCCACGCCCGCGGCGCCGAGCTGGCGGCGCGCCTCGTCGATGGTGGCGAGCGTCGACACGGCCTCGTCCAGCGAGTGCAGCGGCGACTCGGTGCGGCCCTCGGCAACGTAGCGGGCGAGGGCGGCCGCCTCGTACGACATCCCCTCGCGGTACGGACGGCCGTACGGGTCGCGCCATTCCGCGGCGACCCGGCCGTCGGACCCGACCACCCGCAGCCCGCTCGGTCCCCAGAAGGGGCTGTCCAGCTCGACCCTGCCCTCGGAGCCGCAGATGGTCGCGAGCGACGGCGTGCCGGCGCGCAGGCCCGTGCTGAGCAGCGCCTGGCCGCCGCGGGCCGAGCTGAGGATCAGCGCGACCTGCTCGTCCACCCCGGTCGGCGCGAGCGTGCCGGTGGCGATGATCCCGGCGGGAGCGCCGAGCGCGAACGACGCCCACGACACGACGTAGACCCCGAGGTCGAGGAGGGCGCCGCCGGCCAGTGCAGGGTCCCACAGCCGTCCGGCGGGGTCGAAGGCGGCGTTCCCGCCGAAGTCGGCTGTGACCACGCGCACCTCGCCGAGGGCGCCGGCGTCGAGGAGCTGACGCACGATGTCGGTCTGCGGGAGGTAGCGGGTCCACATCGCCTCCATCGCGAAGACCCCGGCCTCCCTGGCGGCCGCGGCGATCAGCCTGGCCTGGTCCGCTGTCGCGGCGAGCGGCTTCTCCACTAGGACGTGCTTGCCCGCGGCGATGGCGAGGAGGGCGTGCTCCAGGTGCTCGCTGTGCGGCGTCGCCACGTAGACGACGTCCACGTCCGGGTCGGCGACCAGCGCCTCGTACGAGTCGTACGCGCGCTCGACGCCGTGCGTGGCTGCGAACGCCGCCGCGCGTTCGGCCGAGCGGGAGCCGCACGCGACCATCCGCTGGGTCGTGTGCGCGTGCAGCGCGTCGGTGAAGTCGGCCGCGATGCCGCCGGGGCCGATCACGCCCCAGCGCAGCGCGGGCGCGTCCGCCGGGTCGGGGAAGCGGGGAACGGGCAGCGTGACGTCGACCATGTGACCAGTCTGCCTCGAACGAACTGACAGGACACGCCGCCTCCCACGGTGCGGAGACGGCGTGTCCTGTCAGATGGATGGTCTGCTAGACCGGCTGCGGGTTCGAGACCTCGGGGATGGCGCGGGTGCCGGCGGCGGGTGCGGCCCAGCGGACGCCGTTCGCGAGGACGCGGCGCACCTGCGGGTGGAAGTACACCGGGTACTCCTGGTCGCCGGGCGAGAAGTAGAAGATCTTGCCGCGTCCGCGCGTGAACGTCACGCCGGAGCGGAACACCTCACCGCCGGTGAACGAGCTGATGAACACCAGGTCGTCCGGGGTCGGGATGTCGAAGAGCTCCCCGTACATCTCCTGCGCCTCGATCACGATGGGCTGGTCGACGCCTTGGGCGATCGGGTGGGCGGGGTTCACGTTCCAGACCAGCTCGCGCTCGCCGCCCTCCGGGTTGCGCCAGCGCAGCGAGCAGGTGGTGCCGAGCATCCGGATGAAGATCTTCGAGAAGTGCCCGGAGTGCAGCACGATCAGGCCCATCCCGCCCAGCACGTGCTGCCGCACGCGCTCCACGACCTCGTCGGAGACCTGGTCGTGCGCGATGTGGCCCCACCAGAGCAGCACGTCGGTCTCGGCGAGCTGCTGCTCGCTCAGGCCGTGCTCGGGGTCGGCGAGCGTCGCCGTGCGTACGACGATCTCCTCGCCGAGCAGCTCGGTGAGGCCCGCGGCGATGGCGCCGTGGATGCCGTCGGGGTAGATCGCGGCGATCTCGGGCTGGGTGGTCTCGTGGACGCCTTCGTTCCAGACGGTCACTCGCAGTGCGGTCATGGTCATGCCTCCGGGGTCTCGGTGGGGGTGGCGGTCTCGGTGGTGGTCGTGTCGTCGAGCCCGGCCGTGGCCGGGCTCAGGCGTACCTCGGCGCCGAGGCGGGCCGACTCGTACGCCGCGTCGATGACGCGCGCGCGGTCGAGGGCGAGCGAGCCGTCCCAGTGCGACCAGTTCGCCTGATCGGCGACGTGCTCCAGGAACGTCTCGACCACCGCGAGGTGGCCGCGGCCGGCGTCGGCAGTCACCGCGACGTCCTCGACCTCCTCACCCTCCCCGGTGAAGATGGTCAGCTCGCCGGCCGGCGCGTAGTCGACCACGCGGAGGTCGGCGCCGCCCTCGGTGCCGTAGAGGGTGATGCCGAACTCGTCGCCGGCGGGGCGGTAGGCGGCCCAGCTCGTCTCCAGCACGATGGACCCGCCGCCTTCCAGGCGCAGCAACAGGCTGGCCAGGTCCTCCACCTCGTAGGCGGAGCCGACGTGCTGCTTGTCGCTCTTCGCGCCGCCGCGGCCGCGCGTGCCGAGCTCGGAGTGGGTGACGGCGGAGACCGCGGTGACCTGCGGCTCGCCGAACAGGTGCAGCGCGTAGTCGAGCACGTGCACGCCGATGTCGATCAGCGGTCCGCCGCCGGCCATCTCGCGGTTGGTGAACCAGCTTCCGAGCGCCGGGATGCCGGCGCGGCGCAGCCAGACCGCCCGCGCGTGGTACGGCCGGCCGATCTGGCCGGCGTCGATCGCGGCCTTCAGCGCCTCGACGTCGCCGCGGCGGCGGTGGTTGAAGGCGACCTCCAGCACGCGGCCGGAGCGGTGGGCGGCGTCGACCATCGTCTGCGCCTCGACGGCGGTGCGCGCGATCGGCTTCTCGCTGAGCACGTGGATGCCGGCCTCCAGCGCTCCGACGGCGATCGGGGCGTGCAGGAAGGTGGGGACGGCGACGCTCACGACGTCGAGGTCGCCGTCGGCGACGAGGTCGCGCCAGTCGCTGTAGCGGCGGGTCACGCCGTACTTCTCGCCGAGCTCGGCGCGGGGGCCGTCCTCCATGCCGGCGATGGCGACGAGCTCGACGCCGGGGAGCTTCGCGTAGGCGTCCATGTGCTGCTGGCCTGCCCAGCCGAGGCCGATGACGCCGGCGCGGAGCGTTGTGGCCCGGGTAGTGGGGGTGGATGCGGTGGTCACTGCGGTCCTTTCGAGGTTCGTGTGCGTGGTGCGGTGGTGCGGTGTCGTGGGTGGTCGATGGTCGGTTGTCTCGCCGGTCGAATCGATTCGACCTTTCCGGCGGGAAGTGGAGGGAGCGCGGCGGCTCAGCGGGGGAGCGGACGGGAGGCGACGCCGAGGGTGTCCTGGATGACCATGATGGCCGCCCCGATGGCGCCGCCGGTCTCGCCGGAGCGGGACTGGGTGATGGTGAGATGCTGGGTCGCGAGCGGGGTCGAGCGCTGGTAGACGACCTCCCGCACCCCGGCGAGGAGCTGCTCGCCGACCTGCGACAGGCTGCCGCCGACGACGACGAGCGAGGGGTTCAGGAGGTTGACGCAGGTCGCGACGACCTCGCCCAGGTCCCGGCCGGCCTGGCGGATGGCCTGCAGCACCTCGGCGTTGCCGGTGCGGGCGAGCGCCACGACGTCGTCGCTGGTCTCGGCGGGGATGCCCGCCGCGGTGAGTGCCCGCGCGATGGCCGGGCCGCTCGCGAGCGCCTCCAGGTCCGCGTCGCGGGCGCCGTGGCTCGGGGTCTCGCTGGTGAACGGCACGCGCACGTGGCCGAGGTCGCCCGCCGAGCCCTGTGCACCGCGCTGCAGGCGGCCTCCGCTGATGATGCCGGCGCCGATGCCGGTTGCGACCTTGACGAAGAGCAGCTCGGACTGGTCGGGCCAGGCGAGGGCGTGCTCGCCGAGGGCCAGCAGGTTCACGTCGTTGTCGACGAGCACGGGCACGTCGAAGACGCGGCGCACGTAGGCCGGGATGTCGAAGCGGTCCCAGCCGGGCATGATCGGCGGGTTGACCGGGAGGCCCGTCGAGTGCTCGACCGGCCCTGGCACGCCGACGCCGACGCCGATCAGGTCGCCGAGCGGGCGTCCGGTCGCGGCGTACAGGCGCTCGGCGGTCTGCAGGGCCCAGTCGAGCACGGCCTCCGGCCCGTCGGAGATCTTGAGCCGGCGGGACTCGCTGCTGGTGATCGTGCCGGCGAGGTCGGCCAGCGCGACGACGCCGTGGGTGGCGCCCAGGTCCACGCCCAGCACGACGCGCGAGTCGGGGTTGAACCGGATGCGCGCGGGCGGCCGGCCGCCGGTCGAGACGTCGTCGCCGGCCGGTGCGACCAGCCCGGACTCGGTGAGCGTGTCGATGCGCACCGCGATCGTGGAGCGGGCGAGGCCGGTCAGCTCGGCGAGCTGCGCGCGGGTACGCGGGACGCCGTCGCGCAGGATCGCCAGGAGTTCCGAGGCGTCAGCGGCGACGATGCCGGACTCCCGGACACTGTCGGTCATGCACGTATTGAACCACAGGGCTGGTCGGCGGTCCAAAGGCCGCCGATGAAGCGACGACTTTTGATTGACAATCGGCAGAAGTCTCGCTTGAATGGAGGTCGGCGCCGTTTCGTGCGCCGACATCCCCAGCGAACTCGACGAGGAGAACCATGTCGACGTCAAAACTCTCCGTGCAGCTCTATACGGTCCGTGAGCTTCTGACCGAAGACACGGTCGGGACCCTCCGCCGCATCGCGGACATCGGCTTCACCCAGGTCGAGCCCTTCGGCTTCCTGGACTTCGCGGACGGCCTCCGCCAGGGCTTCGCCGAGACCGGCCTGACCGCGCCCACCACCCACCAGGGCTTCATCGGCCGCGACGACCTGGACACCGTGTTCGCCGCCGCCGCCGGCCTCGGCATCCAGACGGTCATCGACCCGCACGTGCCTGCCGAGCGCTGGCAGACCGCCGAGGACGTGGAGGCCACCGCCGCCGCCCTCAACGAGGCCGCCCAGGTCGCCGCGAAGCACGGCGTCCGCGTCGGCTACCACAACCACGCCCACGAACTCGAGAGCACCATCGAGGGCGTCACCGCGCTGGAGTACTTCGCGAGCAAACTCGCCCCGGAGGTCGTCCTCGAGGTCGACACCTACTGGGTGATCGTCGGCGGCAAGGACCCGGTCGAGCTGCTCACCAAGCTCGGCGACCGCGTCGTCGCCCTCCACATCAAGGACGGCCCCGGCACCACGGAGACCAAGGACCAGGTCGCCGTCGGCCAGGGCTCCGTGCCCGTCGCCGACATCATCGCGGCCGCGCCGAACGCCCTCCGCGTCATCGAGCTCGACGACTCCCGCGGCGACCGCTTCCAGGCCGTCGCCGACAGCTACGCCTACCTCACCTCGGAGGTCTTCGCGTGAGCGGGACCGGCAAAGTCGGCGTCGGCCTCATCGGCGCGGGCGTCATCAGCAACCAGTACCTCGAGAACCTCACCGCGTTCCCGGACCTCGACGTGCGCTTCGTCGCGGACATCGACCTGGACCGCGCCAAGGCCCAGGCCGACAAGTACGGCGTGCCGGGCTCCGGCACCGTGGAGGAGCTGCTGGCGGACGACGCGATCGAGATCGTCGTCAACCTCACCATCCCCAAGGTGCACGTCGAGGTGGCGCTGCAGGCGCTCGCCGCGGGCAAGCACGTCTGGAGCGAGAAGCCGTTCGCGCTCGACCGCGCCAGCGGCGTGCAGCTCCTGGAGGCCGCGCACGAGAAGGGCCTGCGCGTCGCCACGGCGCCGGACACCTTCCTCGGCGCGGGCATCCAGTCGTCGCGCCGCCTGGTCGAGAGCGGCGCCATCGGCGCGCCGCTGACCGCGCTGACGCTCATGCAGAGCGCCGGCCCGGAGTCGTGGCACCCGAACCCGGACTTCCTGTTCCAGGAGGGCGCCGGCCCGCTGTTCGACATCGGCCCGTACTACCTCACCGCGCTGGTGCAGCTCTTCGGCCCGGTCAAGCGCGTGTCGGCCGTCGCCTCCAAGGCGAAGGAGTCGCGCGTCATCGGCTCCGGCCCCCGTGCCGGCGAGTCGTTCGAGGTCACCGTGCCGACCCACGTCAGCGCGCTGTACGAGTTCGAGAGCGGCCAGACCGCGCAGTCGATCTTCAGCTTCGACTCCAAGCTCGGCCGCACCCAGTTCGAGGTCGCGGGCCTGGAGGCCACGCTCGTGGTCCCGGACCCGAACACCTTCGAGGGCGACCTCCTGGTGCACGGAGCGGCCGGCATCGAGACGCTGCCCGCGACCGGCGCCACCAGCGGCCGCGGCATCGGCGTCGTCGAGCTGGCCCGCGCCATCCGCGCCGGCGTCCCGGAGCGCGCCTCGGGCGAGCAGGCCTTCCACGTCCTCGACGTGATGGTCGCGACCATCGAGGCCGGCTCGTCCGGAGTCCCGGTGGACGTGCGGAGCACCGTCGAGGTCGCTCCCGCGCTGCCGGAGGACTGGGACCCGCGCGCGGCGACCCTGGACCCGCGCGCTGCGACCCTGGCCTGACCCGCGGGATCGACGGACGAACGGAGCAGCGTGAGCAGCGAGTCGGGTGGACTGAGCCGGCGGGACGAGAGCACGGCCGGATCGCGGCTGCGCGTCGCGATCGTCGGCGGCGGATTCATGGCGGAGGTGCACTCGCGCGCTGCGCGGGCCGCACGCGCCGAGCTGGCGGGCATCGTCTCGTCGTCGCCGGAGCGCTCGGCCGCCGCGGCCGAGCGCCTCGGGATCGGCCGTGCGTACGGCTCGCTGGAGGAGGTGCTCGCGGACGACACGATCGACGTCGTCCACGTGACCACGCCGAACGCGCTGCACGGCGCGCAGGCCGCGGCCGTGCTGGCCTCCGGCAAGGACGTCGTCTGCGAGAAGCCGCTGGCGACGACGGTGTCCGACGCGGAGGCGCTGGTCGCCGCCGCGGCGGGCCGTACGGCGACCGTGCCGTTCGTGTACCGCTTCCACCCGCTCGTCCGGGAGGCCAGGGCGCGCTTCGCGTCCGGCGCGGCCGGGCAGGTGCTCACCGTGAACGCCTCCTACCTCCAGGACTGGCTGCTGGCCTCCGGCGACGACAACTGGCGCGTCGACTCGGAGCAGGGCGGCCGCTCCCGCGCGTTCGCCGACATCGGCTCGCACCTGGTCGACCTGGTGGAGTTCGTGAGCGGCGACCGGGTCGCGCGCCTCTCCGCGAAGAAGCGCACGGTGTTCGCCGACCGCGCCTCCCACGCGGGCATCACGACGGAGGACGCCGCAGCGGTGGTCATCGAGACCGAGAGCGGCGCGATCGGCACCCTGCTCGTGTCGCAGGTGGCCCCCGGCCGCAAGAACCGGCTGTGGCTGGAGATCGCGGGCAGCGCCGAGAGCGTGGCCTTCGACCAGGAGCAGCCGGAGATGCTCTGGGTGGGCCGCCGCTCCGGCAGCCTCCTGATCCCGCGCGACGCCGACCAGCTCAGCGCCGACGCCGCGCGGCTCTGCGTCGTGCCGTCCGGCCACCCGCAGGGCTACCAGGACGCGTTCAACGCGTTCGTCGCCGACAGCTATGCCGCGGTCGCCGGGGAGACCCCCGACGGCCTGCCGCGATTCGAGGACGGACTGCGCGCCGTCCGGATCACCGACGCCGTGATCGACTCCGCCGAGTCGGGCACCTGGATCGAGATGGGAACCAACTGATGACGGACACCGCAGCCACGGAATCGGGCCGCTCGCACCCGGTCACCCTGTTCACCGGCCAGTGGGCCGACCTGACGCTGGAGGAGGTCGCCAAGCACGCTTCCGAGTGGGGCTACGACGGCCTGGAGATCGCCTGCTCGGGCGAGCATCTCGACGTCTGGCGGGCCGCGGAGGACGACGCGTACCTCCAGGGCCGCCTCGACATCCTCGACAAGTACGGCCTGAAGGTCTGGGCGATCTCCAACCACCTGAAGGGCCAGGCCGTCTGCGACGACCCGATCGACTTCCGCCACCAGGCGATCGTCGGCTCGAAGGTGTGGGGCGACGGCGACCCGGAGGGCGTGCGCCAGCGCGCCGCCGAGGAGCTGAAGCTGACCGCGAAGGTCGCCCGCAAGCTCGGTGTGGACACGGTCGTCGGCTTCACCGGCTCCAGCATCTGGCCGTACGTGGCGCAGTTCCCCCCGGTGCCGGCCTCCGTCATCGACGCCGGCTACCAGGACTTCGCCGACCGCTGGAACCCGATCCTCGACGTGTTCGACGGCGAGGGCGTGCGGTTCGCGCACGAGGTGCACCCGTCGGAGATCGCGTACGACTACTGGACCAGCGTGCGCTCGCTGGAGGCCATCGACCACCGCGAGGCCTTCGGCTTCAACTGGGACCCGTCGCACATGATGTGGCAGGACATCGACCCGGTCGGCTTCATCGTGGACTTCAAGGACCGCATCTACCACGTGGACTGCAAGGACACCCGGCTGCGCCCGAAGAACGGCCGCGCGGGCGTGCTCGGCTCGCACCTGCCCTGGGGCGACCCGCGCCGCGGTTGGGACTTCGTCTCCACCGGGCACGGCGACGTGCCGTGGGAGGACTCCTTCCGCGCGCTGGAGTCGATCGGCTACGCCGGCCCGATCTCCATCGAGTGGGAGGACGCCGGGATGGACCGCCTGCACGGCGCCAAGGAGGCCGTCGGCTACATCCGCTCGCTCCTCTGGAACCTCCCCACCGCGTCCTTCGACGCCGCCTTCAGCAACCAGGACTGAGGCCGGCGCCTCCCGCTAGGCTCACCCCGTGGACATCATCCGTGGCGAGGACTGGTATGGGCGCGACCTCGACGGGGTCGAGTTCGACGGGGTGGAGTTCATCGACGTCGACTTGACAGAGGTGCGGTCGGCGGGGGCGACGTTCACCGCGTGCACGTTCCGGAAGGTGCGCTTCAACGTCAGCGAGCACACCGACAGCGCCTTCGTGAACTGCACGTTCATCGGATGCAACTTCTTCGACGCGACGTTCCGGCGGTGCAAGGTCACCGGCAGCAGCTTCAACGGCTGCGAGTTCGCGCTCCTGAAGGTGGACGGCGGCAACTGGTCGTTCGTGGACCTCGGCCGCGCCGAGCTGCGCGGCGCCGACTTCACCGGAGTGCGGCTGCGGGAGGCCGACCTGAGCAGGGCCCGCTGCACCGAGGCCGTGTTCTCGGGCTGCGACCTGTCGGCGGCGGTGCTCACGGGCGCCGACTTCTCCGCCGCGAACCTCGTCGGCAGCGACCTGACCGGTGTCGACCCGACGGATGTCGGCCTGCGCGGGGCCACCATCGACGAGCGCCAAGCGATCCTCCTGGCGGAGGCGGCCGGGATGGTCGTCGTCACCACGCCCTCCTGAACAACAAGGGGACGCAACACGCCGTTCGGCGCGCGCCGTGACGGCGAGTCGCGTCCCCTGAACGCGACGGCGCCCGTCCCCGGTGTCGCGGGGACGGGCGCCGAAGCGGTCGCGGTGTGCGCTACGCGACCTCTTTCACCTGGCCGTGCTTGATGTGCAGCCGACGCTGGGCGCGCTGGGCGACCGCGCTGTCGTGGGTGACGACGATGACGGTGAGGCCGCGGTCGCGCCACAGTCCCTCGAGGAGGTCCATGATCTCGTCGCGGGTCTCCTCGTCGAGGTTGCCGGTGGGCTCGTCGGCCAGCAGCACGTCCGGGTTCTTCACCAGGGCGCGGGCGATCGCGACGCGCTGCTGCTGGCCTCCGGAGAGCTCGGACGGGAGGTGGGTGCCGCGGTCGGCCAGGCCCACCGAGGCGAGCGCCTCCGCGGCGCGGCGCTTGCGCTCCTCCGTGCTCACCTTGAGCGGTGCGAGCGCGGTCTCCACGTTCTCCTGGGCGTTCAGCGTCGGGATCAGGTTGAACCCCTGGAAGACGAAGCCGATCTCGTTGGCGCGGATGCCGGTGAGCTTGTGGTCGCCGAGCTTCGACAGGCTCGCCGAGCCGAGCTCGACCGAGCCCGAGGTGGGCCGGTCGAGCGCGCCGAGCATCTGCAGCAGCGTCGACTTGCCGCCGCCGGTCGGGCCCTGGATGGCGACGAGCTGGCCGTCCGGGATCTCCAGCGTGACGTCGCTGAGGGCGATCACCTCGCGGGAGGACTGGCGGTACTTCTTGGTGACGTTCGTGAGGGTGTACACGATGACTCCTTCTGGTCGGGCCGGGCTCAGGCGACCGAGCGCAGGGCTGCGGCGGGACGGAGACGGGAGGCGCGCCAGCCGCCGATCGCACCGGCGATGAGACCGCCGAGGATGGCGAGCGCGACCGCGCCGACGATGATCCACAGTGTGATCGGCGCGTGCAGGGCGATGTCGGCCGTGGTGGTGGAGGCGGCCCGGCGGATGCCGGCGAACGCTCCGCCGCCTCCGGTCCCGCCCCCGCCGAAGCCGCCGCCGCCGAAGCCGCCCGCGCCGGTGCCGGTCCCCGCGCCGCCCGTCCCCGCGCCGGTTCCCCGGCCGGCCGCATTGGCGAAGCCGGAGCCGCCGCCGACGCTGCCGGTCAGAGTCGGGGAGACGATGTTGACGACCCAGACGCCGAGGAGTCCGACGGCGACGCCGATGATGCCGCCGATGAGGCCCTGCACGATCGACTCGCCGGCGACCTGGCCGGTGATCCGCCGGTTGGACCAGCCGATCGCCTTCAGGGTGCCGAACTCACGGGTCCGGCGGGTCACACCGGAGATGGTGAAGAGGATGGCGATGAGGAACGCCGCCGCCAGCACGATCACCGAGAGCCAGGTACCGAGGTTGGCGATGAGCTGACCCGCGCTGCCGAGTGACCCGGAGACGGTGGAGGCCAGGTCGGCCTGCGTGCTGACGGTCGCGCCGGGGAGGGCCTTGGTCAGGTCGGCCTTGATCTGGTCGATGTCGCTGGACGACGCCGCCGTGACGTAGACGGAGGAGACCTTGGAGGCCTGACCCGAGAGCGTCTGGGCGACGCCGAGCGGGATGTAGGCGTTCGCGGCGGTGGTCGAGTCCGCTCCGGTGGCGGAGACGACGCCGATCACCTTGAAGTCGGTGCCGCCGATGGTGACCGTGTCGCCGACCGCCTTGGACGCGGTCTTGGCGTACGCCGCATCGAGCACGACGACATCGGCCGCCTTGTCCGCCGCGGTGAAGGTGCGCCCGCTGGCGAGGGTGACGGACGAGAGCGGTCCGACCGACTTGCCCGCCGGGTCGAGGCCCATCACCGAGAACGAGTCGACGGTGAACGAGCTGCCGCCCGCGCCGTCCGCGCCGCCGGTGGGCGGGGGAGTGGAGGCCGCCGAGCCGCCGGCGGCCTGGCGCTGCTGGCGGAGCTGCTGGAAGTTGGGGAGGGTGCCGCTGAAGCTGGTGTTGGTCAGCGACAGCACGGCGGCCGCGGACTGCACGTTCTGCACCTTCTTGGCGGTCGTCAGCGTCGCGGCATCCATCACGGTGTCGCCGCGGGTGGTCGCCAGCCGCGAGGTGTTCACCTGGCGGCCCGTGCCGGTGTCTGTGCCGGAGTTGGCGCCGAAGTCGAAGCGGGGCCCGCCGCCGGCGCCCTGCTGGGCGGTCGCGCTCTGCGCGGTGGCCGGCTCGGTGATGGTGATGTCGGTGCCGACGCCGTACACGGACTGCAGCACGCTCGCCTGCGCGTCCTTGACGCCGGCGGAGACCGCGTTGACGATGATGACGAGTGCGATCGCGAGGGCCATGCCTATCGCGATGATGATCGTCTGCTTGCGGCGGTTGAGGAGCTCGCGCCGCAGATATGTCCCGAACATTGGCTTCCATATCTCTGGGTCGGAAAAGTGATTCATCGTGAAGCTAGGGTCGTGGGATTGCGGGTCTCTATGGCGAGGCTATGGATCTGCCGTGTGCCGCTTAGGGTGCTCTGTGTGTAGTCCCCGCCTTGACTCCGTAATGATCGTTATAACGGGCGTTAAGCCGTATAGTGTCTGTGTACGCAAACGTTAGGAGACATTCATGGTGCGACCGGAACCTCCTGCGGTGACCCGCGCGGCAGCGGAGATCGGCGCGCAGTTCGCAGCCTGGCGGAAGTTGCTCGGCCTGACGTCCAACCAAGTGGCCGAACGCGCCGGAATCGGGCGGAGCACCCTCGTGAAAATCGAGGGCGGCGACGCCTCGGTGAGTTTCGGAGCGGTTCTCCGAGTCGCGCGAGCGCTCGGATTCCTCGACGCACTCGTCGAGGCCACGGATCCGTATGAGACCGACCTCGGTCGCGCGCAGGCCGATCGCATACTCCCGAAGCGCGTGCGATGAGTTCCATCGACGTGTATGTGGACCTAGCGGGATCGTCCGTGCAGGCCGGACGGTTGCACACGTCGCTGCGGCGCGGTCGAGTCAGTTCGATGTTCACGTACGACGCGCAGTACCTCGCCGATGCCGCTGCGTACGCTCTTGAACCTGGATTGCCTCTCGGCGGCGGGGCGTGGCCGACACAGGGTGCTCTGCCCGCATCGCTCAGCGACGCCGCGCCGGACCGCTGGGGCCGAAATCTGGTCGCCCGCCGCGCCCGCGCCGAAGCTGCCGCTGAAGGGCGGCCAGCCCCTCAGCTCGATGACCGCGACTTTCTCCTCGGCGTCAGCGATGAGACCAGGCAGGGAGCGCTTCGCTTCACGACCGAGGCCGGCGGAGCCTTTCAGCACCCGTCGAACGACGTTCCTCGGCTCATTCAGCTCCCGCGCCTGCTCCGCGCCTCCGAAGCGGTGGTCCGGGATGGCGACGACGACTTCGCTGCGGTGAAAGCCCTGCTGGACGCAGGCACAGGATCGCTGGGAGGCGCGCGGCCGAAGGCCTCAGTGCGTGACGGAGAGGGCCTCGCGATTGCGAAGTTTCCCCATCAGGACGACGAATGGGATGTCATCGCGTGGGAGAAGACCGCGCTCGATCTCGCGTCGGCAGCGGGCGTCGCGGTTCCTCTGTCGCAACTCCTCGACATCGAGGGCCGTTCGGTGCTGCTCCTGCACCGTTTCGACCGCGAAGGCTCGCAGCGGGTGGGATACATCAGCGCGATGACCCTCCTCTCGAGCGAAGACGGACAATCGCGGGACTATCTCGAAATCGCGGACGCGCTGACGACGGTGAGCGATCGCACGGATGACGACCTCGAGCAGCTCTGGCGGCGGATCGCGTTCTCGGTGGCGATCCACAACACCGACGATCACCTGGGCAACCTCGGATTCCTCCGGCACGGGCCCGGGTGGCGGCTCTCGCCGGCCTTCGACCTCAACCCGAATCCTGTCCTCGGAGCTCGTCGAGTGACGTCGATCGCGGGGGCGAACGAACTGAACCACGAGGGCGCCGCACTGCGACGCGCCGCACCTCAGTTCGGCCTGAGCGACAAAACCGCACAGGGCATCATCCACGACGTCGCCGCCGCGGTCAGGGGCTGGAAGGAGGCGGCTCGCGCCCACCGCATCGCCGAACGTGAACTCGAACGCTTCCGCCCGGTCTTCGCGGCGGGCCTCCATTCGCTCAGCGAGGGGAGTTCCTTCTCAGAAGCTCCATAGCTTTCACAAAGACACCATCAATCCCACTCCTCATAATGGGAAAGGTGACCATCAATGCCCGTGCCGCCTCCGGCCCCTCCAGCCAGCCCCGTACCCTCCTGCGCCGCGCAGACGGCAGCTCGATCCGCGTGCTCGTCGTCGACGACGAGGCGACGCTCACCGATCTGCTCGCGATGGCGCTGCACTACGAGGACTGGGAGGTGAAGACCGCGTCCAACGGGCAGCAGGCTCTGCAGCTCTCCCGCGAGTTCAAGCCGGACGTGGTCGTGCTGGACATCATGCTGCCGGACATCGACGGCCTCCAGGTGCTCTCGCGGATGCGCGCGGACGGCAACGAGGCGCCCGTGCTGTTCCTCACCGCCAAGGACGCCCTGGACGACCGCATCGCCGGGCTCACCGCCGGTGGCGACGACTACGTCACGAAGCCGTTCAGCCTGGAGGAGCTCGTCGCCCGGCTCCGCGGCCTGCTGCGCCGGTCACGCGCAGCCGTCGCGGACCAGGACGACCCGGTGCTCATCGTCGGCGACCTCGTGCTGGACGAGGACAGCTACGAGGTGCACCGCGACGGCGCCCCCATCCAGCTCACCGCGACGGAGTTCGAGCTGCTGCGGTTCCTGATGCGCAACCCGCGCCGCGTGCTCAGCAAGGCCCAGATCCTGGACCGCGTCTGGTCGTACGACTTCGGCGGCTCCTCCAGCGTGGTGGAGCTCTACATCTCCTACCTGCGCAAGAAGATCGACGCAGGGCGCCCCGCGATGATCCACACCGTCCGCGGCGCCGGCTACATGGTGAAGGCCGCGCAATGACCGCTGCCCGCACTGCGGGCGCCCCGACCCCCGGCCGTGAGCGCGCCCGGCGCTTCGGCCTCCGTCCGTTCCGCTCCTGGACGCTGCGCAGCCGCGTGGTGCTCGTCGTGGTCGCCATGCTCGCCGTGCTGGGCGCGGTGATCGGGACGATCAGCGTGCTCGCGCTGCAGAACTACCTGATGGACCGGCTCGACCAGCAGCTCATCAGCGCTCTCGAACGCGGCCAGCACACAGCCGATCGCATCAACGCGGGCGGTCCGACGAATCCCCAGGCTCAGGGTGTCGTGACGACGCCAGGACAGCCGACAGGCACACTCGGCGCGGTTCGCAGTGCGAACGGCGGCCTGCTGTTCCCTCCGGTCATCCTCTCCGACCAGCCCTCGCCGACCACCGACCAGCCGCTCGGTCCCAAGCAGGTGACCATCAACGGGATCGCGCTGCTCACCGTGCCCGCGGACTCCCAGCCCAGGACGGTGGACCTGGGCGACGCGCTCGGCTCGTACCGCATCGCCGCGGCGCAGCTCGACAACGGCGACAGCGTCATCATCGGCCTCCCGCTCAGCGAGGTGACCGCGACCACGCAGCAGCTCACGCTCGTCATCGTGCTCGTGACGCTCGCCGGCCTGATCTTCGCCTTCCTGGCCGCCAGTTTCGTCGTGCGGCTCGCAATGAGGCCCCTCGCCAGGGTCACCGAGACGGCAGAGCAGGTGGCGCACATGCCGCTCGACCGCGGCGACGTCGCGCTGTCGGTGCGCGTCCCCGAGGAGGACACCGACCCGCACACGGAGGTCGGCAAGGTCGGTTCCGCGCTCAACCGGATGCTCGGGCACGTGGCCTCCGCGCTGACCGCCCGGCAGGCGAGCGAGCAGAAGGTGCGCCAGTTCGTCGCCGACGCCAGCCACGAGCTGCGCACGCCGCTCGCGTCCATCCGCGGCTACGCCGAGCTCACCCGGCGCTCTCCGCACGAGCTGCCGCAGGATGTCACCCGTTCGCTGGGCCGCATCGAGTCGGAGGCGACCAGAATGACCTCGCTGGTGGAGGACCTCCTGCTGCTGGCCCGCCTCGACGAGGGCAGGGAGCTCGACCGCGACCCGGTGGACCTCTCCCTGCTGCTGATCGACGCCCTCAGCGACGCGCACGCCGCCGGACCCGAACACGCCTGGAGCATCGATCTGCCGGAGGAGCCGGTGGAGGTGCTGGGCGACGCCCCGCGGCTGCACCAGGTGGTCATGAACCTCCTGGCGAACGCGCGCGTGCACACCCCGGAGGGGACCCGCGTGGTGGCGGCGCTCGCCGTGGACGCGGTGGCCCGGGAGGCCGTGGTCACGGTGTCGGACGACGGTCCAGGCATCCCGGAGGAGCTCCGGTCGACCCTGTTCGAGCGCTTCGCCCGCGGCGACAGCAGCCGCAACCGGGCGACCGGCTCGACCGGGCTGGGCCTCGCGATCGTCTCCGCGGTGGTGGAGGCGCACGGCGGCACGGTCACGGTGGCCAGCGAGCCGGGCAGCACGGTGTTCACGGTGCGGCTGCCGCTGGTGGGCGAACTGCCGCCGGCGGGGGAGCAGCCCCTGGAGGCGGCCGCGCTCCCTCCCCAGACTGTGGAGGACGCGTTGCTGGAGCCAGGGACCGAGCCTGCGCCAGAGAACACGCCAGAGGGAGCGGACCGGGAGTGACCGGAACCCTCCTGCCCACGGTCGCGTACGGCGACCCCGCCGCCCCGCCGCTGGTGTTCCTGCGCGGCCTGCCGTCCGAGCCCGGCCGCGCCCGCGGCCTGGACGCGCTCACCGAGCGCGTCATCGTCAGCGGCCCGGCGCGCACCCACCGCGTGCACGCCGTCGGCCGGCCGGCGCGCCTGAAGCCGGGCGCCACGATGGCGGAGGTCGCCGACCTCTATGCGACGATGCTGCGCGGCCGGTTCCGCACGCCCGCGGCGATCATGGGGGTGTCGACGGGCGCCAGCATCGCCCTCCAGCTCGCCGTCGACCACCCCGACCTGGTGGGTTCGCTCGTGGTCGCGGCAGGGGCCGCGACGCTCGGCGCGAACGGCAGGGCCGTCCAGCGCCGCTACGCCGACCTCCTCGGCGCCGGCGACCGCGGCGCGACGTCCGAGCTCGCGCTCGCGACGATGGACGCCCCGCTGCTGGCCCCGGCGGTCCGGCTGGTCACCCGCCTGCTGCCCGGCCCGGACGACCCGGACGGCCTGCGTGCCCTCGTGGAGGCCGAGGAGCACTTCGACGTCCGCGACCGGCTGTCGCGCGTCTCCGCGCCCGCGCTGGTCGTCTCCGGAGGCCGTGACTTCTTCTATCCGCTGCAGCTCGCCGCGGAGACGGTCCGCGGGCTCCCGCGCGCCTCGCACGTGGTCTATCTGAACCGTTCCCACGCCGGTGTCGCCCTGCATCCGCGGTTCGGGCGGGACGTCGGGGAATTCCTGCGCGCCCACCGCGGAGCACCGGATTTGCAACCGACCCGTCCCATCCCGTACCCTTGACGAAGCCAAAGACCGCTGGTTGACGTGCGTGCACGTCCGAAGATCCACTCAGGTGGGGCCCGCGCAGGTGTGTGAAGTGATTCCCGCAGTTCGCTGCGTGTCGAGCTCCGTGCCCTTGCGCCGGAGCTTTTTTCTTTGCCCGCGGTCGAGGCGCACACCGCTCCCGCGGTGTGCATGAAGACAACCGAGGAGTAGCCATGGCGAACAAGGAAGCCACGGTCGCCGAGCTCGAAGGACTGTTCGAGAGCTCGACCGCCGTTCTGCTGACCGAGTACCGCGGTCTCACTGTTGCTCAGCTCAAGACGCTGCGCAAGTCCATCAGTGAGCACGCGACGTACGCCGTGGTGAAGAACACGCTGACCAAGATCGCGGCCAACAACCAGGGAATCTCGTCGTTCGACGAGGAACTGGTCGGGCCGTCCGCGATCGCGTTCGTGCACGGCGACCCCGTCGCCGTCGCGAAGGCTCTGCGCGACTTCACCAAGGCAAACCCTCTGCTGGTGGTCAAGGGCGGTTACTTCGACGGTAACCCGCTGACCGCAGAAGAGGTAGGCAAGCTCGCCGACCTCGAGTCCCGTGAGGTTCTGCTGGCCAAGCTGGCCGGCGCCTTCAAGGCCTCGCTGTTCGGAGCCGCATATCTGTTCAACGCACCGCTGTCGAAGGCCGTTCGCACGGTCGACGCGCTGCGTGAGAAGCAGGAGTCCGCTGCGTAAGGTCCGCAAGGATCCCGCAGCGGTGAGTAACCACACACACTAAGGAGAAAATCATGGCAAAGCTGTCGACTGAGGACCTGCTCGACGCGTTCAAGGAGCTCACGCTCATTGAGCTCAGCGAGTTCGTGAAGAAGTTCGAGGAGACCTTCGAGGTCACCGCCGCCGCCCCCGTCGCCGTTGCTGCGGCCGGTGCCGGCGCTGCCGCCCCCGCGGAAGAGGTCGAGGAGAAGACTGCGTTCGACGTCGTCCTCGAGGCCGCCGGTGACAAGAAGATCCAGGTCATCAAGGAGGTGCGCGCCCTCACCAGCCTCGGCCTCGGTGAGGCGAAGGCCCTCGTTGACGGCGCACCGAGCACCGTGCTCGAGGGCGCTACCAAGGAGGCCGCCGAGAAGGCGAAGGCTCAGCTCGAAGAGGCTGGCGCCACCGTCAACCTCAAGTAGTCGACGCCCCATCGGGGCTTCTTCTACCGCAGGCTGACAAGCCACCATCGAGGGGCACGTCGTTGTCGCTTTCCCCACGGAAAAGC